>JAPUKU010000099.1 GCA_027295505.1 Acidobacteriota bacterium | reverse complement strand
TCTAGCGTCGCTGCCCCACCCCCCACCGCCGGACCTCCCGAACACCTGTTCAGAAGCTCTGTTCGGTTGAGGGCTGGATTCGCGTCCGTCAACTCCGTGGCGGAAGCCAGGGTTGAGGTCAACTTCAGGGCGCTGGAGCGTGCCGGAGCGCTCAGGATCAGGCTACTGGATGGCACGCAGGTGGTGGCAGTTCGTACCCGCCTAGAGGAAAGGTCGGCGGGCGATTACACCTGGAGAGGCCGCCTCGTCGGCCCGAGAGAGAAGAAAACGGCGGGAGATGTGGTCCTCACCGTGAAGGATGGCGCGGCGGCCGGCGTTCTGTATACCTCACGAGGAGTCTACCGGCTGATTCCTCGCGCTGGCGGAGAGCACCGGCTGGCGCTCACCGGCCAGGGGGCTCCCGAGGGGGGGACGGAGCGGGAATGTGCCGGCAGCATCGAACCGCCGGCGCCGGCCGAAACGCAGATGTCATTTACGATGCAATCCATGGCACCGCTCACCGATTCGCCCGACCGCCAGGACGTCCTGATCGTCTACACGCAGAAGGCCCGCAGCGAGGCGGGCGGCACGGCGGCGCTCGAGGCGACAATGCAGAACGCCGTCGACCTGACGCACACCGCTTACGACAACAGCCAGGTCACACCGCGCATCAACATCGTGCACATGCAGGAGATCGACCACAGGGAGAAGAGGCAGTTCTCCCAGGATCTTGCCTGGGTGAGAGACGACCCGGAAGTGAACGCGCTGCGCGATCAGTACGGCGCCGACATGGTCGCCCTCATCATCCACAATCTCGCGAGCTGCGGCGCTGGCTACCTGATGTCCACTCCGAGCGTCGACTTCCATCCCAACGCCTACCAGGTCACCGCCTGGGACTGCGCCGGCGGAAACCTGACGTTGCCCCACGAGTTCGGCCACAACCAGGGCGCCGATCACAATCCGGAGGATGCGACCAACTACCCGACTGGAGCCGCCTACCCGTGGTCGTACGGGCATTACATCGACGGCGATTACCGCACGGTCCTGTCCTATTCGTTCCAGTGCGTGGTCTACTGCACGCGCCATCCGTATATCTCGAACCCGAACATCATCTTCAACGGTGATCCGACCGGTATCGTCGGCGATCGCGAGAATTACCGCACCATCAACGACACGGCCATCTACGTCGCCAACTTCCGGCATTCGGTGACCAGCTGCGGCAACGGCGTCATCGAGGGAACCGAAGAGTGCGACGGCGGCGACCTGAACGGTGCCACCTGCTCGGCGTTCGGCCACTCGCAGGGCACCCTGTCCTGTAATACCGATTGCACTTACGACAGCTCGGACTGCCACACGTGCGGCAACGGTGTGCGGGAGGGCGGCGAGATGTGCGACGGGGCCGATCTGGCCGGCCTGAGCTGTAGCGATTTCGGCTGCACGGGCTCCGGCAGCCTGGGCTGCATGGCGACCTGCGATGACTTTGATCTCTCCGCGTGCACCGGCTGCGCCGTCTGTGACAACAACGGCGTCTGCGATCCGGGCGAGGACTGCTCGGGGTGCGGTGACTGCTTCTCGAGCGCAGGGACGCAGTGTGGGGATGGCGTCTGCGACATTGCCGTGGGTGAGGACTGCGTCTCCTGCGCCGTGGACTGCAACGGCGTGCAGGGCGGACAGATGTCGAATCGTTACTGCTGCGGCAACGGCGGACAGAATCCGGTGGGCTGCAGCGACCCGCGCTGCAATGAGGCCGGCTTCAGCTGCTCGGGTCAGACCGGCGGGGCGAGCTGCTGCGGTGATCTGTTGTGCGAGGGGATCGAGAACAGCTGTAACTGCGCTGTCGATTGCGGCCCGGCACAGAGCTTTGAACTCTCGTGCAGCAACGGCGTCGACGACGACTGCGATACGCTGATCGACTGCGCGGACACGGACGACTGCACCGGCGATCCGGCCTGCCCGACCTGCGAGCCGCAAGGCGCCTCCTGCACCTCGGGCGACGAGTGCTGCTCGGGCAACTGCAAGGGCAAGAAGAACAGCAAGGTCTGCAAATAGCCGCTGCCGGCCGGCAGGTGCTAGCGAGGGGGGTGGCGTTCTGCTGAGACTGTCGTCCGCGGTGCCCGTCTCCGCTCCACTCTGGTCCCAGCGTAGGAAAGCGTGAGGCGCTTCTCGAGAGCGTCGTGCTCCTGGCGCATTTCCTGCGGCAGCCGATCCCCAAACTTGTCGAAGAGCACGGTCTGGCTCTCGAGCGCCGAAATCCAGCCCGGGTGATCGATCTCGAATAGCCTGTCCATCGCACCGGGCGACAGGTCCAGTCCCTCGACACTGATGGCGCCCGGCGCCGGCACGTAGCCGATGGGCGTCTCGACCGCCAGGCCCTTGCCGTGGCAGCGGGAAATGACCCACTCCAGGACGCGCATGTTCTCCCCAAAACCCGGCCACAGGAATCGCCCGTCCTTCTCCGTCCGGAACCAGTTGACCCTGTAGATTCGCGGCGGGTGCTTCAGCCCGGAGCCGACGTCCAGCCAGTGCCGCCAGTAGTCGGCCATGTTGTAGCCGCAGAACGGCAGCATGGCAAACGGGTCGCGGCGCAGGACCCCCACCCTGCCGGTGGCCGCAGCGGTGGTCTCGGAGGCCATGGTGGCGCCCATGTAGACGCCGTGCCTCCAGGTATACGACTCGTAGACGAGCGGGATGACGCCACCTCGCCGGGCCCCGAACAGGATGGCGCTCAGGGGAACGCCCCTGGGGTTTTCCCACTCCTCCGAGTAGCTGGGGCACTGCTTGATCGACACGGTGAAGCGGCTGTTGGGGTGGGCCGCCGTCTCGGAGCTTGCCGGGGTCCAGGGCCGCCCCTTCCAGTCGGTGCACTCCTCGGGAGGAGGCTCCATCCCCTCCCACCAGACAGTGCCGTCCTTCTTTTCCGCGACGTTGGTGAAGATGGCGTCCCGATGGAGCATCGCCATGGCGCTCGGGTTCGACCGGGCGCTGGTGCCCGGGGCCACACCAAAGAAGCCGGCCTCCGGGTTGACCGCATACAGCCGGCCATCCTTGCCAGGCCGGATCCAGGCGATGTCGTCGCCGACCGTCCAGACCTTCCATCCTTCGTAGCGGCCGGAGGGCACGAGCATGGCCATGTTCGTTTTGCCGCAAGCGCTGGGGAAGGCGGCGGCGATATAGGTGGTCTCGCCCTGGGGCGACTCGAGCCCGACGATCAGCATGTGCTCGGCCAGCCACCCCTCCTGGCGCCCGTAGGCACTCGCCAGCCTGAGGGCCAGGCACTTCTTGGACAGGAGAGCGTTTCCTCCGTAGCCGGAGCCCACGCTCCAAATGGTGTTGTCCTGCGGGAAGTGGCAGATGAAGCGGCGCTCCTCATTGAGGTCGGCGCGGCAGTGGAGCCCCCGGGTGAAGTCCTCCGAGTCACCCAGATGCTCGACCGCCACAGCACCCATACGCGTCATGATCCGCAGGTTGAGAACCGCGTAAACGCTGTCAGTGACCTGAAATCCTACCTTGCTGAACTGGGATGATGGCGAGCCCATCAGGAACGGGACCACGTACATGGTGCGGTCCCTCATCGACCCCTTGAAGATGCCGCCGAGGCGCTCGTACGCCTCGTCCGGAGCCATCCAGTTGTTGGTCGGTCCGGCGTCCTCTTTCTCGGGGCAGCAGATGAAGGTGAGCTTTTCGGTGCGGGCGACGTCGTTCGGGGCGCTGCGGTGCAGGTAACAGCCGGGGAGCTTGTCCTGGTTGAGCTCGATCAGCTCCCCTGACTCGAGGGCGACCTTCGTGAGCTGCGCCCTCTCCTCCTCCGAGCCGTCGCACCAGACGATCGACCTGGGGGTGCACAGCCGCGCGCACTCATCGACCCAGGCTGCTACGGCCTTATTTGGCTCTACCCCCATGCTCCCCATCCTCCGGAGGGTCGCGCGTGCTTCCGGCCTGCGCCGCCGCCCTCTAAGTCCTTCGACCGCTAGAGATAACCCTAATTGTAGTCGAAAACTGCCGGCCCGCATGCATTTTCATTGGGGGTGGAAAGGTCCCCGGCCGGTCAGCGGGGCGTCGCCGAAGTCTAGCGAAGCTCGAAGCAGGCGGGGTTGTAATCGACCTTCTGGAACAGGGGGTCGACCTCGTAGCGGCCGGCCATCGGCTCGACTTCCTCGAGGCTCACGGCCTCCTCCCGGTACAGAACCTCACCCGAGCGCAGAAGGAATGCCTCTTCCCATACCAGCGGCAGGCCTTCCAGCTGTGGCAGCAGGCCGATCCAGCTGTAGCGTCCAAAGCGCAGCTGGTGGATGGCTTTCTGAAGGGTCATGAAGATCGGGCCGTGCTCGAAATACACGTCCGTGAGCACATACGAGACACGGTAGTTGAACTGGAGCTTGTTCACGAGGGTTGCCGAATATTTCCTGCCGATCCAGTCCTGGACGGAGAAGATTTCGGGGCCCTCCGAGCTCTGAAGCTCGTACATCTTCCGATCCGCTCCGACCATGTCCGTGGATTTCTTTGCGGTGAGAGGAAACTTGATCTCGCTGTATTCCTGCCTCGAGGGATGAACGAGGTAGAGCGTCTTGGAATCTCGCCGCAGGATGATCACCAGGTCCCCCTGCTCCCGGCGAAGCCGATCCTCCGCCGCGTACAGCGTGACGATATCCCCCGTGCTCGCGTGCTTGATGGGCTCCGCGCAGGGTTCAGTCTTCTCTATGGACATCCCGGGAATGGGAATCTGATCCGCCGTTACCTCTCGCTTCACCATGAGGTCCGCGAGTACCGAGGACGAGAGCCCGGCGATCGACAGGACCAGGATAGTGAGAATCGAGCGCTTCATGCCATGGCCTCCTGATGGTTCATATTTCAGTGCGTCACGGGTCTTCGAATTCTTATGATACCCGCCAACAACCGGGATACTCAAACCTGCTCACCTCTGGTTCCCGGCCAGGTTCCTCTTATCGGGCAAACATCTCCTCGACGGGCACGACACGGATGTTCTCGGCCGACACGTTGAGGGGATAGACGGCGATTTCCATGTCTTCCTCGAGGATCTTCGCATCTTTTTCGGATCCATAGACCATCGGGCTCGGAGCCTCGGTCAAGAGGGCCTGCTTCAGGCTCTCGGCCTCGCCGGTGACGATGGCTATCTTCAGGCGCTCGTACTGCAGATGCGTCTTGAGCGCCAGGTTGACGTCCTCCAGTGTCAGCTCACTCATGCTCTGCCGAAAGCGGGCAAGATGGCCGGGAGCGTCGATGCCGTAGAAACGATCATCAACGGCGTAGCCGAGGCGCGTCTGCGTGGTATCGGCGAAATGAATCACGTACTTGGTGAGAAACTTGCGCGTCAACTCGAACTCTTCCTGGGTCATTCCCGCGTCGACCAGCAACTGCAGTTCGCGGACCGCGGCGCGCAGCGCAAAGTGCGCTTGCTCGGAGGGCAACGTGCGGATCCAGACTTCGAATATCTGCTGCCGGCGCGATACGTTGGGCGGCGGCATGTTCCTGGAGCCGCCTTCGGGGAAGACCTCGATATAAGAATAATCTCCATAGTTGAGGCCTCGCGTCTCACGGATCACCTGGAAGAGGTGGCTTGCCTGGTTACGGTGCTCACCCAGCCACGAGTTGGCCACCCATAACGCGTAAAAGTCGGGCTCGCCGCGATGGACATCGATGGGAAAACCGAAGCTGATCGACGCGTCAGCGTCCGGCTTGGAGACCAGCAGCACCTGCCGCCCCTCGAACGGACCCGGTATGGAAGGGGCGACAGCTTCTGGAACACCCTCCGGAAGCTCGTTCAGGGACTCCTCGAGACGAGCGGCCAGCGATCGATCGAAGCCCCCTCCAATCGCAACCTCGGTGTTGTCCCTTGTGTAGTGGATGGCGTGGAAGTTTTTCACATCCTCGATGGAAATGGACTGGAGTCCCGCGACCGTTCCCGGAGCCAGATGTGCGTATGGAGTGTCCTCTAACACAAACTCGTACAGGGCGGCATTGCCAAGCTCCTCGTCCGAAGAATAGCGCAGCACCTTTTCCAGATAGTTGATGGTGTCGGTCTTGATGCGCTCAAAATCAGCTTCCACAAAGGCCGGCCTCAGGTAGGCGTCGGTCAGCAGCGAGTAGTAGGCATCCAGGTTGTCCTTGTGGGTGCGCCCCGTGAGCGTGGTCATTTCCCTGTCCACGCGCACCGAGTAGGAAGCTGCCAGCGGGTAGAGCTTCTCGAGAATCTCCTGGTAGGAATTCTCGGTTGTGGAGCCCTCAGCGATCAACTGGCCAGTCAGGTAAGCCAGGCCCTCCTTGCCGGGAGGATCATTCTGGGATCCGACCTTGAACCACACGGCGAAAGAGATGGTCGGATCGTCGGCCACGGGGAGCTGTATTGAATTCCGGTGTTCCCCGCCACAGGAACCCAGGCCGAGCAGCAGGAGCGTGCAAAGCGAGACGGCAGGCGCGCGCATCACTCAACTCCCCTGAGCACCGCGACGGTGCGGTGGTCCGGGACCAGGTATCTGGAGGCAGCGTCCTGCACCTCCCGGAGCGTGATCGTTTCGTAGCTCCCGTACAGCTCGTTCACCGCCTCGATACCGCCGGTGACGGCAATGATCCTGGCAAGGCTGCTGGCGACGCGGTCTGGCGTGTCGAGCCCCATCAGGAATTCGTACTTCAGGCGCGACTTCAGATCCTTCAGCCGTCCACCGTCCGCAGGCGCCTGCTGGTAGCGGGCGACCGTGAGATCAATCCGGTCGAGAACGTAGTCCACCTTCTCAGGATCCTTGATGCGCGTGTAGATGTCCAGCAGACCCGGATCCCGGTTCAGGTTGACGTCAGCGCTCAGGAACTCGATCACCTGCTCGTCGAGCACTAGCTTCTTGTAGATGTCGCTGGTCTCGCCAAACGCCAGCTGGATCAGCAGATCCGCCGCAATCATGTTGCGATCCTGTGAATCGAAGCGATCCATCTTGTAAGTCACCCAGAGGATTGGGAGCGAGCGCCCTTCGTACTCGACCCGGATCCGGCGCTCGGCCGTCTGCTCCGGCTCGGCGGGCACCTTCGGGGGGACGTACCCGGCCTCCCAGGCGCCGTAATACTTGCGCACCAGCTGCATGGTGATGCTGACATCGAGATCCCCGACGATGAGCAGCATGATGTTGTCCGGCCGGTAGTATCGGGAGAAGAAGGATCGCGAGTAGTCGTACATGTTGGGCATCTGCTTGATGTCCTCTTCGTATCCCATGGCCGTGTGTCCGTACGTGTGCACCTGGTACGCCGCCTTGTGAATCGATTCGTAAACCGCGAAGAATGGATTCATGCGGTTCTTGCGATATTCACCGTAGACCGCTCCCGCCTCGGTCTTGAACGCCGGCTCGGAGTAGGAGAGCCTCTGGAACCGATCGCTCTCGATCTCCATCACCTGTTCCAGATCCTCGGCGGCGATGGCCAGATGGTAGGCCGTCAGATCATCGGTGGTGAAGCCGTTGGCGTCGGCGCCCATGAGGGTGACGATCTCGTTATACCTGTCCTGGGGGAATTTCTCCGTGCCCTGGAACATCATGTGTTCGAAGAAGTGCGCAAAGCCCGTGCGGCCAGGCTCGTACTCATCCCGCGCACCGCTTCGCACCATGCTCCAGTAAGCAACGAGCCCCTCGGACTTCATGGGGATCAGAATGACCTTGAGTCCGTTGTCCAGGACCTCGACGTGCGGGTCGTACGGAAAAATTCTCCCTCCGCCTGCCGCGCCCAACAGGGCAACGGTGCCGCAGAGCAGGATGGCCAGGATGGCAAGCGCAGCACTTCTTCTCATCAGGTTATCTCCACTCGAAGACCAAGTTTACGCGCAGCACTATACCGTAAACCGCGGTACCCGGGCCAAGGATCTCCTAGCGGCGATCTTTGAGGATAGCGCGGGCGGCGTTGGCGCCGGGAGCGCCGGTGACGCCCCCACCGGGATGGGTGCCGGCGCCACAGAGGTAGAGCCCCTCGATCGGGGTGTTGTAGCGCGCCCATCCAAGAAGCGGGCGCATCGTGAAGATCTGATCCAGAGCCATCTCACCGTGGAAGATGTGCCCGCCCGTGAGGCCGTACTCGCTTTCGAGATCGACGGGCGTGATCACCTGACTGTGCTCGATGAGACCGGGCAGGTTCGGCGCGTAAGCCGCGAGCGTGTCGATGACGCTCTTACCCAGGGCTTCACGATGTGCGGCCCAGTCACCGCTCTTTAATTTGTATGGCGCATACTGCATGTTGATCGACATGACGTGCTTGCCTGAAGGGACCAGGGAGGGATCGGCAATCGACGGGATCATCACGTCCAGGTAGGGTCTGCTGGAGTACTCCCCGTACTTGGCATGGTCGAAGGCCCGCTCGAGATAGTCGATCTCCGGGCCAATATGGATGCGGCCCGAGAGGGCGAGATGGCCATCGCCGCCTCCCACACCGGAGGCTTTCTTCAGCGCCGTGAACTGCGGCAAGCCCGAGAGCGCCAGGTTCACCTTGGCCGTGGTACCCACGGCTCGGAAATTGCGCATGCGCGACAGAAAGTCGGGACCGAGGTGGATCGGCTCGACGAAGCTCAGCAACGTGCGCTTAGGATCGGCGTTCGAGACAACTGCACCGGCGGAAATCCCCTCGCCGCCAGCAAGAACAACGCCGGTAGCCCGCCCGTTCTGAACCCGTATCCGGTCAACGTCCGCACCGGTGCGGATCTCGGCACCGGCCTTCAAGGCCGCCTTCGCCATGGCCTGCGTCAGGGCGCCCATGCCGCCGCTCGGAAACGCCACCGTGCCCGCCAAGTGGGGGTCCCCCACCGCGCGAAGGAGCAGGACGGTGCTCGAACCCGCCGACCAGGGGCCCAGAAATGTTCCAAAGATTCCACGTGCAGCAATGGCCGCTCTGAGGAGCTCGGTCTCGAAATACTCCGCAACGAGATCGGCAACGGCCATCGGCCCCCACCGCAAGAGCCGCTGCGTGTCTTTCGTGCCGAGGCCGCGGATCTTCTTCCCGAGACCGAGGAGGTTCCACAGATCGCCGGCCGAAGGGCTGTCAATGGACGGCGGAATGATCGTCTGGATGCCCGAGAGCGCACCGGCGATGCGTCCCAGCGTGTCATCAAACCGCCCGTAGGCTTCAGCGTCCTTCTTTGAGAAGGCCGCAATCGATTCACAGGAGCGGGCCGGGTCTGCGTGCAGGAGCAGCGCGCGCCCGTCGGGGTGGGGAGCGAAGATCCTGGCCTTGGAGTGGAGCATCTCGAGGCCGTGGCTCGCAAGCCGCATGTCGTTGGCGACGCCGGGATGGAGGGGGCCCGAGATGTGGGCCAGGGTGGAGACCTTGAAACCGGGGTGAAACTCGTCGGTGATGGCGGCTCCGCCGACCGTTCCACGGCGTTCGAGGACGAGGACTTTCTTGCCCGCGCGCGCCAGGTAAAACGCTGTCACCAACCCGTTGTGCCCGCCGCCGATGATGATGAAATCGCGTGTCTGGCTCATGGTTCCGATCAACCCCCGCCGATGTCCTTGAGGATCTCCCGCGCGGCGATCCTTCCCGGGGCTCCCATGATGCCTCCTCCAGGGTGCGTGGCCGAGCCGCACATATAGAGATTGCGCACCGGGGTGCGGAACTTGGCCCAGCCCGCAACAGGCCTCAGGAAGAAGAGCTGCTCCAGCGTCAACTCGCCCTGGAAGATGTTCCCCTCGGTGAGGCCGAACTCGCGCTCCAGGTCGAGCGGCGTCAGCACCTGCCGGTGCAGGATGATGTCCTTGATGTTGGGGGCATACTCGGCGATGGTGTCGATGACGTTGTCGCCGAACGCCTCTCTCTTCTCGTCCCAGGTCGCCCCCTTGAGCTTGTAGGGAGCGTACTGGACGAAGCACGACATGACGTGCTTTCCCGGCGGCGCCACAGAGGGGTCAGTGAGGCTCGGAATGACCATGTCAATGTAGGGCCGGCGTGAGTACTGTCCGTACTTGGCGTCGTCGTAAGCACGTTCCATGTACTCCACCGACGGAGAGAACGAGATGGCGCCTCTCAGATGGGCACCCGGCCCGGGAAGGGCGCGGAAGTCGGGCAGGGCATCGAGCGCCAGGTTCACCTTGCCGGAGGATCCGCGAAACTTGTAGCGGCGAACCTGTTCGACGAACTCATCGGGCAGTTCCCCGGGCTCCATCAGCTTCAAGAACGTCAGGTTCGGATCGACGCTCGAAGAGACCAGGCCGGCGCGGATCTCATCGCCGTTCTTCAGAACCACACCCTCCGCCTGGCCATTCTTGATGAGGATCCGGGATACCGGCGCCTCGGTACGGATTTCCACACCCAGTTCGCGGGCCGCACCCGCGATGGCCTCCGAGATCGCTCCGGTGCCTCCGCGCGAGAAGCCCCAGCTGCGGAAAGCCCCGTCGATCTCGCCCATGTAATGGTGCAGGAGAACGTAGGCAGTCCCCGGCGAGCGCACGCCCAGGAAAGTGCCGATGATTCCCGAGGCCGACATGCAGGCCTTCAGGATGTCGGTC
>JAPUKU010000098.1 GCA_027295505.1 Acidobacteriota bacterium | reverse complement strand
GTCCACAACAAGACTCTGGAAGCGCAGCTCTTCCACGAGTTCCGCTCATTTTTCCCGACCAACGCGGTCGAATACTTCGTCTCCTATTACGATTACTACCAGCCGGAAGCCTACGTGCCTCGCACGGACACTTACATCGAGAAAGAAGCCACCATCAATGACGAGATTGACAAGCTCCGTCATTCCGCCACACGCGCCCTTTTCGAGCACCGGGATGTGATCATCGTGGCCAGCGTGTCATGTATCTATGGCCTCGGATCGCCGGAGTCCTATCACGGAATGCTGCTCATGCTCGAACGGGGCCAGGAGATGCACCGGGAGAAGATCCTGCGCAAGCTGGTTGAGATCCACTACGAGCGCACGAACGCCGATCTGGAGCGCGGCAAGTTCCGGGTACGCGGTGATGTGATCGAGATATTTCCGTCGTACGAGGACCTGGCGGTGCGTGTCGAGCTCTTCGGTGACACCATCGAATCGCTGAGCATCATTGACCCCCTCCGCGGGGTGACCCTGGATCAGCTCGAGCGCCTGCCTCTGTACCCCAACTCACACTATGTGGTGCCCCAGGACCGGTTGTTGTCGGCGGTCGAGTCGATCAAGAAGGAGCTGAGCGAACACCTGCCGATTCTGCGTGAACAGAATAAGCTCCTGGAGGCGCAGCGCGTGGAGCAAAGAACGCGTTTCGATCTTGAGATGATCCGTGAGACCGGATTCTGTCATGGCATCGAGAACTATTCCCGCCACCTGACGGGCCGCCGCCCGGGGGAGCCCCCTCCTACGCTCATGGAGTACCTGGCGGATGATGCTCTGGTTTTCATCGACGAGAGCCACGCCACCATCCCGCAGCTGCGGGGCATGTACAACGGCGATCAATCTCGCAAGAAGACGCTCGTGAAGTACGGTTTCCGGCTGCCTTCGGCACTCGACAATCGTCCGCTGAAATTCGAGGAGTTCATGGAACGGGTCCACCAGGTTCTCTACGTGTCCGCCACGCCCGGCCCCTATGAGCTCGAACGCACCGGAGGCGCGGTCATCGAGCAGGTCATCCGGCCCACCGGATTGACCGATCCGGAGATCGTCGTCAAGCCCGTGCGCACCCAGGTCGATGATCTGCTCGAGGAGATCCGCAAGGTGCTGGAGCGGCACGAGCGCACCCTGGTGACAACGCTCACCAAGCGCATGGCCGAGGACCTGACCGAATACTACCGTGAGCTCGGAATCAAGGTGGAATACCTGCACTCGGACGTGCAGACTCTGGAGCGTGTACGCATTCTGCGCGACCTTCGCAAAGGTACATTCGATGTTCTCGTGGGTGTGAACCTGCTGCGTGAAGGTCTGGATCTGCCGGAGGTCTCGCTCGTGGCCATCCTGGACGCCGACAAGGAAGGATTCCTGCGCTCCACGCGGTCGCTCATCCAGACCTCGGGCCGGGCGGCACGCAACGTGCGCGGCCGTGTGGTGATGTACGCCGACACCGTCACCGGATCGATGCGCGCCGCCATCGATGAGACCCAGCGCCGTCGCGAAATCCAGCTGGACTTCAATCGCCAGCACGGTATCACTCCGGAGACCATCGTCAAGGATGTGGCGGATGTGCTGGGAAGCATCTATGAGCGCGACTATTTGCGCGAGCCGGAGATTGCCGAGGAGAGCGTGACCTACCGTACGCTGGAGGATTTGGAAAAGGAGATCGCGCGGCTCCAAAAGCAGATGAACAGCGCTGCCCGGAAGCTTGACTTCGAGCGCGCGGCTCAGGTGCGTGACCGCATCCGTTACCTGAAGCAGCAGGTGATTTTCAGCTGAGACGGAGTCTTAAAGGCAGCACCAAGAAATGACCGCAAGTATGGAAAAAATCAAGAGAAAGGCCGAGGTGGCACCTCAGCGCCCTGGGGTTTATATCTACCGGGATGCGCGTGGAAAGCCGCTCTACGTGGGAAAGGCCAAATCGCTCCGCCAGCGGGTTCGTTCCTATTTCCACAACTCTGCGGCCCACGCTCCGAAGACGCTGCAGATGCTCTCCGAGGCGACCGATCTGGAGTTCATCCTCGCAGGGTCGGAGATTGAGGCTTTGATCCTCGAGAATAACTTCATCAAGAAGGAGCGGCCCCGTTTCAACGTGCTGCTCCGCGATGACAAGAACTACCCGTACCTGAAGCTCACCACCCAGGATGATTTTCCGCGCGTGACGCTGGTCCGACGGGCGCGGCGCGATGGCAGCGAGTACTTCGGCCCCTACCTTCCCGCCTCCGGTGCCCGGCGCTCCCTGCGCATGATGGCGAAGTACTTCCAGGTGGCGATCTGCCAGGAGCGTCTGGACGGCTCACGCCCGAGGCCGTGCCTCTACTACCAGCTCAACCAGTGCCTGGGGCCCTGCGCGGGACTGGTCACCCGGGAGCGTTACCAGCAGGCCATCGACGACGCGCGCCTGTTTTTGCAGGGGCGTGACCGCGACCTGATGGCCTCGCTGCGCCAGAAGATGCAGGAGGTCTCCGATGCCCAGGAATATGAGCAGGCTGCTCATTATAGGGACCTCATCCGCTCCCTGGAGCGTGCCGGTCGCAAACATGCCGTGGCCTCGGTGGGCCTGGAGCAGCAGGACTATTTTCATTACCACCGCGAGGGAACGCAGGCTGTTCTGGAGCTGTTCATGATGCGCGACGGCCTGATCCAGGCCCGGCGCGAGTTCTCGTTCGAGGGGGCCGAGGAAGAAGATTTTCTGCGCACGGCGCTTCCACAGTATTACGCTGGCGACACTTTCGTTCCCCAGGAAATTTACGTACCTCACGACTTCGCAGAGCGCGTGTTGCTGGAAAGCTGGCTCAGCCAGCGGCGGGGTGAACGGGTGCAGATCAAGATGCCGCGCCGCGGCGTGAAGGCACGCTTCCTGGAGACGGTGCGCCAGAATGCTGATCTGGCTTTCGAGACCCGTTTCCGTACATCCCACGTGCAGGGTGTGCAGGGCCTCGAGGAGTTGCGCGAGGCGCTCGGGTTGGATGAAGTGCCTTACCGCATCGAGGCTTTCGACATCTCCAACCTGCAGGGGACTGACCAGGTCGCCTCGATGGTTGTGTGGGAGGGGGGCCGCCCTCGCGTGTCCGAATACCGGCGCTTCCGCATCCGTAGTGTCGAGGGGGCCGACGACTTCCGCTGTCTGGCCGAGGCCGTGCAGAGGCGTTACGTGCGCCGGCTGGAGCGGGGAGGGACCCTGCCCGATCTGGTCCTCATCGATGGAGGAAAGGGCCAGCTCGGAGCCGCGAGCGCCGTTCTGAGGGAGATCGGCCTGCACGAGCTCCAGGTGGTGGCTATCGCCAAACGCGAGGAGCTGTTGTATCTCGAAGGCCGGCAGGGAGAGATCCGGCTGCCGGAAAACTCACCGGCTCTGCAACTCTTGCAGCGCATCCGGGATGAGGCGCATCGTTTTGCCGTGCGCTATCACCGAACCCTGCGCCGCAAGCGAACCGTACGCTCCGATCTCGAGGAAGTCCCGGGGCTCGGCCCGAAGAGAAGGCGTCTCCTGCTGAAGCGGTTCGGAAGCCTCGAACGCGTGCTTGGCGCCTCCGAGACGGAACTGGTGGAGACGCTGGGACCCGTCATGGCAGCGCGCCTGAGTGCCTGGCGCCAGAATCGCGATCCCAGAGGCGGCACGACTCCCCGGGGTGACACAGATGTGATGAAGGAGACGCATTCCACACCGCAAGCACAAGGTCGGAGTGAGAACGGATGATGATGACACGCGAGTCGATCCTGGAAGGTTTGAAAGAGCGCTTCCCGTTCCTGTTCATCCCCTCGACGGCCTATCCCGACGGGCCCTCCGAGACCGATCTGGTGGCGGGCCTGGTGCGGTTGACGACCGGGCTGGCCCTGGCGTCGATCCGGAACGAAGGGGTCGAGGAGGACGAAGTCCTCGGGGCCGCGGCTCAGTGGCAGACTCGCCCCTCACCGGGGCTGCCGCTGGGACTGCTCGATATTTACCTGCGTCGCTGCGGGCGACAGGCGGCCGGGCTGTTCGGCCTCGAGCTGAGGTCGGCTGAGCTCGAAGCTCTATTTCTTCAGGATCTGCGCAACCTGCTGGCACGCCTCAGACGGGCACAGACCAGTCCGGACGAGAACGAGGACCCGCGTGGAAACCTGTTGGCGGACCTGGGCTATTTCTACCTGGTGAACTTCAAATCGGAGCTTCTCACCTTGCCGGCGCACGAGGGTGATTCACAAGCGCGGCTGGTCCTTCGCCGCCCGGGCGATCACTATCTGGGGCTGTACCCGTTCCTATGTCCGGCCAAACCGGAAGGAATCAATCTGGCCATGGGCGCGGACACCGAAGGCGTGCTGGTGGCAACCCTGCCCGCCGCCGGCCCGCAGCGGATGTCCGATCCGCAGCGTGCGCAGACCCTGGCGGAATGCTGGCTGATTTGGGGGGAGTTTGAGAGCAGCCGTGAGGTGCTGACCAGCCTGCGGCGGAGCGGTCATCTTCAGACGGAAAATCCTTCGCTGCTCGCGGCGCGTTACCTGACGCTTGCGGTTCACTCCATGCACCGGGGGGAGCTGGAACGGGCCGCGTTCGGAGCCGAGCAGGCGCTGCGTGCGCGACCCGACATGGCCCAGGCGGCCTACCTCCTGGTGAGCATCTACCGTCGCCTGGGGCAGGCGAAGCGCGCCGAGGACATCCTGCGCGAGCTGTCGAAGCGGCTGCCACAGCAACGTCGGCCGCTTGAGATCCTGGGGGATCTGTCGAGGCAGCGCGGCGACCTGCCGGAGGCTGTGCGCCTGTACGAGCGAGCCTCCGCCCTCGACCCAGCGGCGGAGTCTCTGGCTGATAAGCTGAAGCGGCTTCGCACCCGCGTGCAGCCGGCACGCGAAGCGGGCTCCGACGACGGCTCGCCCGAGCGGGGGCTCAGTCGGATTGAGGAACTCCTGGTCGATCTGACCCAGGAGGCGGAGGCGGGGCATTTCGAGCCACTGCAGGGCCGGGAGACGGAGCTTTCCCAAGTTATTGAAATTCTGTCCTGCCGGCAGAAGCGGCACGCCCTGATCGCGGGTGACGCCGGGGTCGGAAAGAGCGCCCTGGTTGAGGAATTGGCCCGGCGCATGGCGGCCGGCGAGGTTCCGGAGGAACTCTCCCGCAAGCGTCTATTCATGATGAGTATCGCCACGTTGCTGGCCGGTGCGAAGTACCGGGGGCAGTTCGAGGAACGGATCCTCGAGCTTCTTCGCGAGCTCAAGGAGGTCGATCACATCCTCTTTGTCGATCACCTGCACACCTTGATCAACTCGGGTCTGACGCGGGGCGGGGGGCTGGACGCCTCGGGTCTGCTCAAGCCCGCCCTGGTGCGCGGCGAGATCCAGGTGATCGGCTCCACGACCTACGACGATTACCAGAACAGTATCGAGAAAGATCCGACCCTGGCGCGTTGCTTCCAGATGGTCATCCTCCAGGAGCCGAGCCTTCCCGAGACGATCGAAATCCTCAAGGCGACGCTGCCGCGTCTCCAGGATTACCACGGTGTGACCTTTGATGTTGGGGCGGTGGAGCGCACCCTGGAGCCGGCGAACCGCCTCCTGCACGAGGGCCGCCTTCCCGATAAGGCGATCGATCTTCTCGATCGCGCGGCGGCACGCACGGCACTCGCGTTTCGGGCGCGCAAGCGATCGGATTCACAGGTGGGCGAGAATGAGATCCTGGAGGCGCTGGCCGGCATGGCGCGTGTCCCCGAGGCAACCCTCGCTGCCGAGCGCGGCGCCCGGCTCGCGAACATGGAGACCTGGATCGGGAGCCGCGTCGTGGGCCAGGACGAAGCCGTCCACACCGTCGGTCGCGTTCTACGGGTCAACGAACAGGGCCTGAAGCTGCACCCGGAGCGGCCCAACGGGGTCTTTCTTTTCATGGGACCCACCGGGGTGGGGAAAACGGCCCTGGCTCAGAGCCTCTCCGAGTACCTGTTCGGTGACAAGGAGCGACTCGTGCGCATCGACATGTCGGAGTACATGGATCGCATCAATTCTTCCCGTCTGATCGGTTCCGCCCCCGGGTACGTGGGATACAACGATCAGAATCAGCTCACGGACGCCATTCGCCAGCACCCGTACTCGGTGCTTCTCCTGGATGAGATCGAAAAGGCGGACACACACCTGCTGCAGTTGTTCCTCCAGGTATTTGATGCGGGGCGTCTGACGGACGGGCGCGGCCGCACCGTCCGCTTCCACCACACAACCGTGATCATGACCAGCAACGTGGGTAGCGAGCTCTTCCTGCGGGATCCGGTCGGATACCGTTCGCCATCAGCGAGGCAGGGCGTGCCACGCTCCAACCTGATGCATGAGCTGCGCCAGCGCTTCTCGCCCGAGTTCCTGAACCGCATCGACGAGATTGTCTTCTTTAACCCCCTCGAGAAAACGGATGTGATACGGATTGCTCGCCTGGAGCTGCAGGCGGTGAGACAGAGTCTGGAACAGGAAGGACGATCTCTGGTGCTCGAGCCGGAGGCACTGCGCCTGCTGGCCGCGGAGGGGTACTCGTTCGAGTTTGGCGCCCGCAACCTGCACCGAGTTTTGCGGCGCCTGGTGCTCGAGCCCCTCTCTAGGCTGGTGCTGGCGGATGGCTGGGAGCGGACGCGGACCGTTCGCGTGCGGGTTAAGGGCAGCGGCCTCGAGGTGGTGGCCGAGGACAGCTCCGGAGAGCAGACGGTGGCCGAGACGGTGGAGAGTGGCGGAGAAGCATCGGCCCTAGCGCCCGCGCTCGAGACCTGAGGGAGCGAAGCGGCAGGTGCCGAACCTTAAGCCCGTTCTGGTTGGCGTGCTTGCGCTGGCGGCGGGAGTTCTCGGTCTCGTTGGGTGGCAGCTGTCGGGCCTCGTGAGTCCGTCCCGCCAGGTATCCGACGTCCATCCGAATGAGTTTATGATCTCGTCGGAAGATGTCGAGTTCAACTCCGTGGACGGTGTGCCTCTGCGCGGCTGGCTGCTCAGCGGCCGCAGCGGGGCTCCCGCGTTACTGCTATGCCACGGCCTGGGCACGAGCCGCGCCTCCCTGGTGAACCTGGCCG
>JAPUKU010000097.1 GCA_027295505.1 Acidobacteriota bacterium | reverse complement strand
TCGAGCGCCTGGTTCAGGGGGGTGTCCGGCGGCATGCAGGTCGGCTCCGCGAGCCGCAGATACCGTAGCTTCTCAGTGCGAATGCTCTCTTCGGCGCCCATAACGCCTCTCCAGGCAAAGACATTATAACAGCCCGGGCCGCCCAAGTCCGGCCGGCTGGCGATTGTTCCGGAGGAAGCGCTCAGAGCGATAGCTCGGGGCTGCTCGCGTGCAGCCCCGCCGGCGTAGCCGTTCATGTAGAGAAGTGCCATCCCGGGTTTGCTCGCGCAGAGGTCTCGCCCCTATCTCCGCTCCTGAAGGAATCCAGCCCAGGGCGAGGATGCGGGACGCGGGTTCTCTCTGAAGCAACCTAGGACGAGCCCTGAATCGAGTCAAGCGTTAAGAAGTGGTAGCATTCAGGGCACCGTGACTCGAAGACAGGGCCCTATCTCAAAGAAGGAGCTCCGGGAGCAGCGCCAGCACGCCGCCATAAAACGGCGTCTGATCAAGCGCAGTCTCTGGATCAGCATCTGGGGCGTGGTCGGGCTGGCCGTTGGCCTGTGGGCGTACGATCGCTCGGGTCCCCAGGAGCTGGTGCAGGCCGAGGTGATCCGCACCCAGCAATATCAGCACGTGACACAGGGCGGAGGCGCCCATTCCCACACCCGGGCAACGATCCGCATCGAAGATTGGGTCGAGGCGGCCCTCGAGCGGGCGCCCAATGTGCAGCGAGGCCAGAAGATTCAGGTGTGGATTCGCCGGGGACGGCTCAGCGGCCGGCCCTACTTCCAGGAAGTCTCCGTCAGCACCAACATCATGGACATGCCCTAGCACGCACGTCACGCGTCGGGAGATTGATCCCGGCGGGCGGGGGCGGTAAACTTGCACGCGCCCATAAGGAAACTCGAATGTCGCAGAACTCCGGAAAACAGATCCTGTACGGCGCCGCCATACTCGGCGGCGCGATCCTGATTGGCAGCATTCTGATCGCCAACGAGCTCAACCGGGTCAACAGCAGGCTGGACGACGTCAGCCAGGATCTGGCCGACGCCAGGGGAGCTATCGACAAGTTGCAGCAGGCCCGGCCGCCGGCGGCCCCGCGTCGGGCCCGGGGCCCCGATCCGAACCGGCGCTACACGGTGAACACCTCCGGTTCACCGGCCATCGGCCCGGCCACGGCCCCCGTCAAGATCGTAGAGTTCTCCGACTTTCAGTGACCCTACTGCGCGAGGGTCGGTCCGACCCTCAAGAAAATCCAGCAAGAGTACGGCAGCCAGGTTCAGCTCGTCTTCAAGCACCTGCCACTCCGAAACCATGCCAAAGCGCCGGCCGCGCATGCTGCGGCCGAGGCGGCGCACCGCCAGGGCAAGTTCTGGGAGATGCATGACGCTATCTTTGCCCGGCAGCGTGAGATGAGCCCGCAGCTCTATCAGCAGGTCGCATCCCAGATCGGCCTCGACCTGCAGCAGTTTCAAAAGGACATTGTCTCGCCGGGTGTGAAGAGCCGCGTCGACGGAGACGCGGCCGAAGCGGCCCGCCTCGGGGTGACCGGCACGCCCGGGTTCTTCGTCAACGGGCGTTTCATGTCGGGCGCCAAGCCGTTCGAGTCCTTCAAGCAGGTTATTGATCAGGAACTGGCCCGCAAGTAGGCGGGATCAGAGATCGCGGATGGCTGCCTCGATGCGCGCCGCGATGGCGCTGTGCTCGGCCGGGTCGGCCTGCCAGCCGGGCCGTGAGGCCTCGTCCGGGAACAGGCTCCCGGCTTTGGGCAGCAGGGGTATGCCAATGCGGACGCTGCTGTCATAACGGCCACGCGGCCAGTGCGCATCGGGCGGCAGGATCTGCTCGAGGCCGCGCAACCGGATGGGTACCACCGGCACCCTCATGGAAGCCGCAATGAGACCGATGCCGCGCTTGAACGGCTCGATCTGACCGCTCCTGGTCAGGCCGCCCTCCGGGAACACCAGCGGACACCATCCCGCGTCCAGCAGCTCTCCTGTGTACTCTAGCGCAGCCCTGAATCCGCTGGTTTTGGCCAGGGGATAGGTGTTGAACAGCGCCGTGAGGATCATGTAGCCGAGCCCTTTGCCAAAGCGAAGATGCCAGGGCGCGCTGGCCTCAAAGAACTCCTGGAAGTGCTCTGTCGTCATCGCCGGGGCAAGGAGGCCTCTCATCCGGCCGGGAAGCGCCCTGAGGATGGCGGGGGTGTCGAGATGACTCGTGTGGTTGGCGACGAAGATCGCCGGCAGAGGCAACCCCTCCAGGTTCTCCACTCCCGACCAGCGCAGTCTCCACCACAGCGAAAGAAGGGGAAAGACGAACCCGCTGCGGGTCAGCGAACGGAAGGCCCTCACCGGGGTGCGGCGCGACCAGCGTGGAAAGACCACCCTGACCTCCTGCACTGGCGCCTGGCGAACCACGCGCTCCACATCGGCCACCGAAGCGATCTCTTCCACCATGGTGTCGTCCACCTCAATCTGGTACTCCTCCTCGAGCATCGAGGTGAGCTGCACGACGTCGAGCGATCCGAGGCCGAGGTCCTCGGCCAGACGGGTCTGATCCGAGATCTCGCCGGTCTTCTTGCCCGCGAGCCCCGCCACCATCTCGTGGACGCGCCGGGTGCGCTCCGCCGAGGCGGAGAGGGCGGGCGCGGCAGCCGAACCACCCGCCGGCCTGCTCCCGCCGGTGTCAGACCCGGCTCCCATCAGTACCTGGATGGTCGCGACGATCTCTCTCTTCTTCACCTTGTGGGTACCGGTGCGTGGAAAATCGTCACCGGGCCAGACCGTGAAGCCGCGGATTCGCTGGAATGCCTGCAGGCTGCCGTTGGCCTGGGCGACGATCTGCTTGGCATCGGTGTCGGGATTCTGGAGAAGCAGGACCGCGTGCACCTCGTTTCCCAGTGCTCCCGGTGCCGAGACGACAGCGCTTTCCTTGACGCCGGTGATGCGGTTCAGCACGGTCTCGACGTCGCTGGGAAAGATGTTGAGGCCGTCCGCGTTGACAATCATGTCGTTCTTGCGGCCTCGGTAATAGAGGTGTCCGTCTTTGTCCATTTCCGCCAGGTCGCCGGTCTTGAGCCACTCACCCTCGAACACCTCCCGGGTGGCGGCCTCGTCGCCGTAGTAGCCGGTGAAGACATTGGGGCCCCGCACCATCACCTCGCCGTCCTCACTGAGCTTCACTTCCTGATGGCCCAGCGGCTTGCCGATCGAGCCGGGCTTGCCCGAGAACGGATTGTTGATGCTGATCACGGGCGCCGTCTCGGTGAGACCGTATCCCTGGACGATCAGGTACCCGAGCCGGTTCCAGAATGACTCGACGGTCGGGTCGAGGGCCGCGCCTCCAACAATGAAGCCGCGCAGCCGCCAGCCCATACGGGCATGAATGCGCCAGAAGCGGGGCAGATTTCGCAGCGGCGCCTCCGGCCGCGCCCGCTCCAGGGCGTGTTCCACGCGGTCGCGTACTCCCCGTCGGTCCAGATCGCGCAGCAATGAGTCGCGCAGGATGTTCAAGAACCTCGGCACCGTGAACAGCATCCAGGCCTTCTCACGCCGGAGGGTGTCGCGGATGATGCTGGGCCGTAAAGTTCCCAGGTGGGTGACGGATCCTCCGATGAAGATCGGTATGAAGAGCGCCAGTACCTGTCCGAACATGTGGGACAGGGGCAGAACCGACACGAAATGCATGGGGGCAAACAGACGGATGTACTTCTCCCAGCGCCGATACCCCTGCTCGATCGGCCCGAGCGTTGCCAGCAGATTGGCATGGTTGAGGACAACGCCCTTGGGTTCGGAGGTTGTGCCGGAGGTAAAGACAATCTCGAGCATTGTCTTGGGGTCCGGCTCGTAGCGGGCGACCGGGTTGGACGGCTGTCCGGCAACGATCTCCTCGATGTTGTCGAGGGGCAGCGTGGTAACGGCCAGATCCCCTTCCGCGGTGCTTCTTCCCCGCACCACCAGGCGTGGCTGCGAGCGCTTGGTGATCTTCCGGGCCAGGTCGATCGGGGCAATCTCATCCACGGGAACCGACACGGCACCCCGCAGCACACAGCCCAGGAAGGCGGCCGCCCACTCGGGCGAGTTGGCGCCCCAGATTAGAACCCGGTCACCGGGGGCGACTCCCGATGCCTCGAGATGGTGGGCAAAGCGGTGCGCACAGGTGAGCACACGGGCGCGGGTCCAGCGCCGGGTGCGGAATTCGCCCCGCACCGAGATGTAATCCCAGTCCGGGCGTTCCTGCAGCAGATCAATGTAATCGCGAAGCGAGCGGGCAGGCTGTTTCACAAGGGAAGGGTCGGCGGCGCGAGGGTGCTAGGTAAGCTCTTCTTCCTCCAGATCGTCGTCGAAGTTCTGGTCCGGGGCGTCCTCCTCGAGCTCGTCACCCTCTCCGTGTCCAAAATCTTCATCAGCGCCGAGATCGTCCCCTCCAAAATCATCTTCGAAGCCGGCATCAGGGCGGTCAAACTCGTCGTCAAAGCTATCCTCGCTTTTCTTGCGGATGCCGGAGAGGGAGAAGGAAGACAGCAGGCGTTCGACGGAGCTGCTGCCGCATTTTGGACAGTTAGCGTCGTCCAGCGCCTTGCCACGCAGCACGATCTGCTCGAACTTCCGGTGACAGGCGGTGCAGCGGTATTCGTAAATAGGCATGACAGATCCTCCCGGAGGATGAGTCATTCTACTTGAAAATTCTGCGCGCCGCAGTGCGGGAAAACCCAACTTCCCGCGGTGGGTTCTCCGGCAACAATTCCCGGCGGGCTGCTCAGGCCTTTTCGGAGGACCCGGCGGGTACCAGCGGGGGCAGGCCTGCGTCCTCGCGCGCCTTGCGCCGGCGTTCGCGCAGGCGCTCCTTCCTTCGCTTGCGACGGCGCTTCAGAGCTTGATCTTTGGCTCTCATGATTCTCCTACGGATAAGTCGTTGCTCGGCTCACAATTACGCGATCTAAAGTTACGCCAGGAGTATACCAGAGAAGTCACCTTGACGCGATAAAGCTATTTATGCTAACGTCTTACGAAATTATACGCGAGATATTCCCGCGCTGGATCCCGCAAGATTCCCATGGCCGCCGCCGCACAATTTGCAGCTTTTGTATCCCGCCAGCTGGCTGCCAGGGCTATTTCTCTGGCCTCGCACGTCTCCAGCTTCTATTAACGGCGCTTCATCCCCATCCACCATCTTCCGGTGCTCGGGCGCCGGATCACAAACCCGTTTGATGAGCGCTTAGAGAGAAAGAGAGGAACCTTCATGAGTTTGGAACAGCAATCCCAGCCCGCGAGCCTGCCGAATCCTGGCGAGCACTGGGGGGCAGACCACTACGACGAGGAGCTCGAACGCTACCGGTCCCGGACTACCCGCAGCTTCGCGGAATGGCAGCGTGCCCAGGAGCACCTGCCCCTCGGCGTGTGTGGGAACTTCAGGGTCATGGATCCTCACCCGATCTTCGTGAACAGAGCCGTTGGCTCGCACCTCGAGGACGTGGACGGAAACGATTATGTCGATTACGCCCTGGGCCAGACCACGACGCTGATCGGCCACGCTCACCCGGTCGTGCTCGACGCGGTGCGGCGGCAGGCGGAGAAGGGAACGATTACGTGTATGCCGACCCGACGGACCGCCGACCTGGCCAAGATCGTCTGCGAACGGTTCCGGTTCGATCAAGTTCGTTTCGTGAACACGGGCAGCGAGGCTACGATGTTCGCGGTGCGCATCGCACGCTCGGCGACGGGCCGGAATAAGATCATCAAGTTCGACGTGTGCTACCACGGCCTGTCCGCCGAGTTTATGCTGGGCAAGGGGGTCGATAACCTGCCGCCCTGGGCGCCGGCCTGGATGACGAAGAGCCGGTGGACGACAGGAATCGCCGAGAAGCACTACGAGGACACGATCGTTGCGGAGTACAATCAACTCGAGAGCGTCCGGCAAGTGTTCGAGCAGAATCCCGGGGCGATAGCGGCTGTCATTCTCGAGCCCATCGTCCTCAACAACAACCTGATCATGCCACTCGAGGGGTTTCTCGAGGGACTGCGGGAGATCTGCAATCGCGAGGGCACCGTTCTCATCTATGATGAGGTCAAGATCGGCTGCAAGCTCGGCCTGCTCGGAGTGGGAGAATACCTGGGCGTACCGGCTGATCTGGTCACCATGGCCAAGTCGATCGGCGGTGGCTTCCCGATCGGTCTTTTCGGGGGACGGCGCGACCTGATGCAGCAGATCGAGTCGGGAGGTGTGGTGCACGCCGGCACCTACGCGGCGAATCCTCTCAGCCTGGAGGCAGCGTACACCACACTGACGGAGGTTTTGACGCCGGAAGCGTACCGCCACATGTTCGCGCTCAATAAGGCTCTGGCGGATGGGTATCGTGAGATCATCGAGCGTACCGGGTTGGACGCTCATGTCGTCACTGTTGGAGCGGTCGGTGGGCTGTTCCTGGGTCGCAGGCCAGTGGCGACACGCGCCGAGTACGTGCTCACACGGCTCGACAAGTGGCCCACCTACTGGCTGGGCATGTTGAACCGGGGCATCATCCCCCAGGGTTCCAGCGCCGAGGACAATTGGACGGTCTCGGCACAGCACACCGAGGAAGACATCGAGCGTACGCTGCGCGCCTTCCGTGAGGTCGCACCTACCCTGGCCTGAGCGGCCGGTTCGAAAGACGGTTCCGATGGCTCAGGAGTCCCACCCCCTTCAGAGGCTCTTCGATCCCCGGGGGGTCGCTGTCATTGGTGCCTCCCAGACCCCGGGAAAATACGGAACCATCATCCTCGAGTCCCTCATCCAGGAGGGATACCCGGGCCGAATTTATCCCGTGAACCCGAAGGGTGGCTCGCTGCTCGGACACAAGTTCCTGCGGTCTCTCGATGAGGCAGAGGGGCCCATAGATATAGCCCTGCTCGTGCGCCCCGCCGCGAGCGTCCTGTCGGTCCTGGAAGAGGTGACACGCCGCCGGGTGCCGTTTGCGATCGTCTATGCGGCTGGCTTCGCGGAGCACGGTGAGGAGGGCCGGCGCCTGCAGCACCAGATGGTGAAGATGGCCAGGGCGGCCGGGACCCGTATCGTGGGGCCGAACTGCATGAATATCAGCAGCCTGCCCGCCAAGCTCAACCTGAGCGCCATCGCGCCTTTTCCGGTCGGAGGACTCGGCTTCCTCTCGGCCAGCGGCAACCTGGGCTTCTCGCTGGCACACGAAGCGGCGCGACGCCACCACGTCGGCTTCTCTCGCTTCGTGAGCGCCGGCAACCAGGCTGACCTGGCGCTCGATGATTATCTCGATTATTTCACGCAGGATCCCCACACCCAGGTCATTCTGATCTACACCGAGGGCGTGGTGCGCGGCCGTGGCAGGCTGTTGCTCGAAGGAATTGAGCGCGCCGCCGCCCGGAAGCCGGTCCTGGTGCTGCGTGGAGGGCGGACGCAGGAAGGCCAGGGAGCGGCACGCTCCCACACCGGTGCCCTGTCTGGAGAGGGGGAGGTGGCGAGGCAGGCTCTGGAGCAGGCTGGCGCGGTCCTCCTGGACCGGGAGGACGAGTGCCTGTCCGTTGCCCAGGCGTACCTGCAGTCGCCCCTGCCGTCCGGTAACAAGGTGGCCATCGTTGGGGAAGGTGGAGGCCACGCCACGCTGATGACCGACGCGGCCGCCGAAGCGGGTCTGCAGGTCATTCCGTTCCCCAAAACTCTCGTCGACAAGTTCAGGCCCCATATTCCCAAATTCACCGCCATAGTGAACAACCCGATTGAGCTCGGAGGTCAATCGGAGTACGACGTGCGGGCCTACGAGAAGATCCTGCAGCCCGTGCTGGACTGGGACGGCTGTGACCAGGTGATCCTGTTCGGTGGCTACGCCCTATACGATGAAGCCATGGCCCGATTTCTAGCCGAACGCCGGAAGGAGACCGGGAAGGCGATCGTGGCCCATGATCTGTATGCAGACGAGGATCGACCGTCGCTTGCCCACCTGCGGAAACACGGGGTGCCCCTGTACGCCTCGCCAGAGCTGGCAGCTCGCGCGGCCGGGGCGCTCGCCCGCGGCAAGCCGGCGCGCCTCCGCGCCCGGAGGGCGCTGAGCTGGCGGCAGGAGGAAGCCGGGAAGAACACGGCCCGCGACCTCCCCGCCGATCTGGCCGCGGCCCTCGAAGCTGCCAGGAGCCGGCCGGCACGAGCGCTTACCGAGGACGAGGCCTCACGCCTCCTGGCTCACTTCGGGATGCCGGCCCTGCCTTCCGCGCGGGTGTGGGGGGAAGAGGAGGCGGTGAAGGCCGCGGAGCGTCTGGGTCACCCGGTGGTGCTCAAGATTCACGAGGCCTCGATCGTTCACAAGACTGACGCGGGCGGAGTCCACCTGGATCTGAGGTCCGCGGACGAGGTGCGCCGCGCCTACAGGTCGCTCTGCGGGCTCGTTAAGGAGGGCGGCCCCGAGGTGCGCCTGACGCCGTTTCTCAAGGGAGGCGTGGAAGCCATCACCGGTGCCCGCCGCGATCCGGTTTATGGCCCGATCCTGCTATTCGGCGCGGGCGGCATCATGGCGGAGCTGGTTCGTGATGTGGCCATCCGCACGCTGCCGTGCTCCCGGGTGGAGATCGGGGAAATGGTGCAGCAGACACGGGTCAGTCGGTTGCTGGAGGGTGTGCGGGGCGCCCCGCCCGTGGATACGGCCCTGGTGGTGGACGCGCTGGAGGCAGTGGCGCGCCTGATGCTCGCGCTTCCCGAGGTCACGGATGTGGAAGTAAATCCACTGCGCTGCTCCCGCGAGCATGTCACCGCCCTCGACGCCCGCATTCTTCTCAGTGCTTGATCTCACCCCTTCGAATCACCACATCGTTCCTCCGGCCGCTCGACTTTGCAGCTCAGCATGACTTGAGAAGGCGCTCGAAGTGCAGCCAGGGGGCGCGCGTAACGGAAGGTGAACGGGGACAGAACGATCAGCTCCGGGGCCCGGGATGCGGTCATCATCTGTCATTCAGGGATGGCGGCCACCGTCGCGCGTCCCTGCGGGTCGAATTTGATTTGCAGGATGTTCGGGCGGCAGCACACGACGCAATCTTCCACATATTTCTGCTGCCTGCCAGCGGAGAGATCCACGGAAATCGTGACGCTCTCCCCACAGTTAGGGCAGATGTAAGACGCGGTCTCGTCCATTCTGTGAGGTTCCTGCTCAGCGGGTCTTTCCAGCGGTCCGAATTTTTCCCGGCCAGTTCATTACGCTGAAGGCTCGGCCTGGGATTCCTCCTCGGGGAAGGCCAGGTCACAGTCCGGGCAGGCGGAGCTGTCGGGCGTAACGTCAGCTCCACACGCCGGGCATTTCCCCGGAGCGTCGGCCCCTGCCGGGACCGACTCAGCCTGTTCCGACATGTGCTCTCGCACGTAGGCCCGGTCGGCGGCCGCGGCCGCTTCGAAATCGCCAGGCCGCACGAGCAGCCGGTAAAACCAGCGGTGGATGTTGTGTGAGCCATCGGTTTTCTCCACCTCCAGGCGGATGGGGATTCCCTCGCGGGACAGGCGGGAGTGTAGATCACGGATCCAGTTGAGCTGGGCGATCCGGAGACAGATCAGATCGGGGGAGTGGGGTAGCTGCCCGGCGACGCCCTGGTCCGGCGCCCGGGTCCCTCTTTCAATCCGGTTCATAGCAGCCATGGACCCCAGGAACTGGAGCGTCACACCACAGTCGGCGCAGACCTGCGCGCTGGGCTGATATTCAGTCCTGCAGGCGGGGCAGATCTTGATGGATACTTCTCCGGCCGCTGGAGTCTCGGGATGGCCGGCGCTGTAAGATGATTCCAGGATTCTGAGCGCCTCGAGTCTTCCGGCCTCTGTCTCCATCACGGGATCGAGCTCCCTGCTCTCCCTGCTGGTATCCTGCTCAACGCCGGCGTGCAGCTCCTCCGGGAACTTGAGCAACCCCCCACAGTCAGCACACACCTCTGCGGAGACCACGTATTCGCAGTTGCATGTCGGGCAAATCTTGACGGGTTCGCTGTTCACGGTTGAGGGCTCTGTTCCGAGCGATTCAGATGAAATCTGGTTTTATGACTGTACGCCAAAAGCGAGAGCACCTTCAAGCCCACGGGAGGCTTTCCTTTCGAGGCCGATATGTGCAATTCTCACGCCTTCAGGGAGGAATCCATGTCTTATCAACCCATCGAAAACTACGGCATCATCGGTGACCTCTACAGTGTCGCCCTGGTAGGAATAGACGGCTCAATCGACATGATGTCGCTGCCCCACTTCGATTCTCCGACCATCTTCGCGGCCATCCTGGATCACAAGAAGGGTGGCCATTTCCAGATCGCGCCCCGGCACGACGACGTGCGACACAAGCAGCTGTACCTCCCCGACACCAACGTACTCCTCACGCGTTTCTTGTCCCGGGAGGGCGTATCGGAGATCTCCGACTTCATGCCGGTGGAGCAGAAGGAACAGATTCACGACCTGGTGAGGCGCGTGAAAGCGGTGCGGGGAGAAGTCAACCTGCGCATGGTGTGCGATCCGAAGTTCAACTACGCACGGTCCGGGCACACGGTGGAAAAGCAAAACGGCGACATCCTGTTCATCTCCAGGGGACCTGACAAGATGGCCCTGCGCCTGAAGTCAAGTGTGCCGGTTCGTATTGTCGATGGTGCTGCGGTGTCGGAGTTCACCCTTCGCGCAGGGGAGTCCGCCTCATTCGTTCTCGAGCAGGCCCGGGAGGGCCTCGACTCTCCGTGCTGCACGGACCACTATGTCTCCGAGTCGTTCAAGCGTACCGTCAATTTCTGGCGCAGCTGGCTCGGGCGGAGCGCCTACTCGGGTCGCTGGCGGGAAATGGTCAATCGCTCCGCGCTGATGCTCAAGCTGCTCACCTCGGCCGAGCACGGCTCAATCGTGGCAGCTCCGACCTTCGGGTTACCTGAGGAGATCGGCGGCAAGCGCAACTGGGACTATCGCTACACGTGGATCCGGGATGCCTCGTTCACTGTGTACGGGCTCATACGTCTTGGCTATACCAGCGAGGCGGCCGCCTTCATGCGGTGGATCGAGGCACGTTGTGGGGAGCTCGAGCCGGATGGATCGCTTCAGGTCATGTACGGTATCGACGGCCGGCACCAGCTTCATGAGGAGTCCCTCAGCCATCTCGAAGGCTACCGTGGGTCATCACCTGTGCGTATCGGAAATGATGCGTACAGGCAGCTCCAACTCGACATCTACGGTGAGCTGATGGACTCGGTGTACCTGTACAACAAGTACGGCGAGCCCATCTCGTACGATCTCTGGAACAACCTCGTGCGGCTCATCGACTGGGTCAGCAAGAACTGGATGAAAAAAGACGATGGCATCTGGGAGATTCGCGGAGATCGCAAGGAGTTCCTATACTCGCGGGTGATGTGCTGGGTGGCCCTCGATCGGGGAGTGCGCCTGGCTCTCAAACGCTCCTTCCCCGCACCGCTCGACCGCTGGCTGCGCACCCGGGATCAGATTTACAAGGAGATAATCAAGAATTTCTGGAATCCGAAGCGCAAGGCTTTTATGCAGTACCGGGGGGCGGACAACATGGACGCGGCCAGCCTGTTGATGCCGCTCGTGAAGTTCGTGGGGCCCACCGATCCCCGTTGGCTGAGCACCCTTCGGGCCATCGAGGAGGAACTGGTCGATGATTCCCTCGTCTACCGGTACAGGATCGGCAAGGCCGCTTCGGATGGAATTAGCGGGGAGGAGGGGACATTCTGCATGTGCTCGTTCTGGTACGTGGAGTGTCTCTCTCGTGCCGGCGATCTCGAGAAGGCCCGTTTCTATCTCGAGAAAATGCTCGGCTATGCCAACCACCTGGGTCTGTACGCCGAGGAGTTAGGCCCACGGGGAGAGCATCTCGGGAACTTTCCACAGGCTTTCACCCATCTAGCCCTCATCAGCTCGGCCTACAACCTTGACCGCACTCTTTCCGGGGCGGGCCGGGTTTGAGAAGCCGGGCGGCAGGATTCTAACGGCGGTGGGGTTCGGTAAAGTCGATCTCGGGGCCGAGCGGCACAATGCCACAGGGGTTGATGGCGTGATGCGTCATGAAGTAATGACGCTTGATGTGGCCCATGTTGACTGTTTCGGAAATCCCGGGCTGCTGATACAGCTCTCGGGTGAATCCCCACAGGTTCGGGTAGTCGGAAAGACGCCGCAGGTTGCACTTGAAGTGCGTGACATAGACCGTGTCAAAACGCACCAGTGTGGTGAATAGCCGCCAGTCGGCCTCGGTCACGACATCCCCTACCAGGTAGCGTTGCCGGGACAGTGTCAATTCCAGCTCGTCCAGGGTCTCGAACAAGGCACGGAATGCTTCATCGTATGCCTCCTGGGTACAGGCAAACCCTGCACGGTAAACACCGTTGTTGACGTTGTCGTAAACCACGCGGTTGATGCTGTCGATCTGTTCCCGGAGAGGTTTGGGGTAGAAATCGATCGAGGTGTCGCCGAACTTGCCAAAGGCTGAGTTCAGCATGCGGATGATCTCCGACGATTCGTTGTTGACGATGGTGCGCTTTTCTCTATCCCACAGAACGGGCACGCTGTAGCGCCCTTTGAAGACCGGATCGGAAGCTAAGTACGCTTCCCCAAGATAGGAGAAGTCATTGATTGGATCTCTTGTGTGGTTCGTCCCCTCCCGGAACGCCCAGCCCTTCTCGTCACGAATCGGATCGACAACCGACATGGAGACGGTCTCTTCCAGCTTTTTCAGCGTTCGAAAGATGATGGTTCGATGAGCCCAAGGGCAGGCGAGCGAAACATACAGGTGGTAACGCCCGGGTTCCGCTTTGAAGCCCGAAGACCCGTCCGCGGTCACCCAGTTCCGGAAAGCGCTCTGCTGCCGAACGAAGGTGCCTTTCTTATCGGCCTCGTTCGGGTACTGGGCCTTGATTTCGATGCTCATGAGGGTCTGTCCGTTGACCCGTGCAGGGAGGATGGAGACCGCTACCCTCGGTTCGAGGTGCGGCTACTCGAGCATCGCCTGGATGGTTCTCTCGTAATCGGGAAAGTAACGCCCGATGATCGGCAGATCGAAAGTTTGCAGGATGCTGCTGTTACTCTCACGCTCGAGCAGAAACTCAAAGGAGCGTTCAATCAGGATCTCCGGGGCCACGCGTCCTCCCGTTAGCTTCTCGTGGTAGGACGGGTTGACGGTGACCTTGTGCTGGGTGGTCGTCGACCCTACCACCGTGACGTTGTAGGTCTTGTTGCTGACTCGTTCCACGGTGATCATGGCATGCTCCTCACTGAATCAGGGCAGAGAGCCAAGGCTCATTATAAGCTCTTTTTCGTGTTTTGGTGAGAGTTTGCCTTCTCCAGGAACGGGTCGTAGGCGTCCGGGTACAGGAGAGGGCCCCGGACTCCGCCAAGCGCTCCGGGAACAAGTTCCAGGGCCAGGTCGTATTTGGATCGAAAAGGAGTGGTGATGCGCTTCGGACCGAGCAGCTCGAAACCGAATCGGGAGTAGTATCCAGGATCTCCTTGCGTGAACATGGCGACATAACCCCTGCGGGTGCAGTTGCTCAGACCCTGCCGCGCGAGCTTCGAGCTGACCCCCCGTTTCTGGAAGTTGCGGTGAACGCTCATGGGCGCCAGCGCCGCTGCGGCCACCTCCGGGTGGTGCTGGAACCGGACCGTGCAAAAGAAGATGTGGCCAACGA
>JAPUKU010000096.1 GCA_027295505.1 Acidobacteriota bacterium | reverse complement strand
CGAAGGACACCGGCTGGCAACCGTACCGCAAATAAGTTCACCTTAAAGTGCTAAGTGTGTCTCCGCTTGACGGAGATGAAGATGCTCAGCGGAAGCGCATCCGGATCCCTCCGCGTACGAGCCGCGGGGTTCCGAGCCGTTCGACCGGAAGACGACCTACGGCATAAGTCTCGTCAAGAATGTTCTCAGCCTCGAGGAAAAGAGTCGCGCGTGCATGGAGACGTCGGCGCAGCGACAGGTTCACGATTGCGTAAGAGCCCAGGCCCAGCACATTGAGATCGTCTTCGTACTGATTGCTGGAGGCACGCCCCTCGAGCGTGGCTTCGATCCAGCCCAGGTAGGTGACGCTGAACGAACCCTGGTGCCGGGGAACCTGGGGAAGGCGCAGGCCCGTCTCCTCGACGATGGCATCCGAGAACAGGTAGCCGGCCCTCAGGCGCCAGGCCGGCCCGAGATGAAGCCGACCCTCGGCCTCGACGCCCCGGATCGTCGCCCGGCCGAGGTTCTGGCGCTGTCTCAGAACCCCCGTCGCCGAAACAGAGAGCGTCTGGTTCCCGACCGGGTCACGCAGCGAGTTATAGAAAACGTTCACGCGCATCCATGCCGGTCGGGCCGGATGAAAATCCACTCCGGTTTCGGCGCCCCACAGGTGCTCTTCCGAGAGAGCGGCGTTAGCCAGCGTCTCCACGTTACCGACACGAAAGGGTCTGTAGAGCTCGTTGAGGGTCGGCGCGCGGAAGCCCCGGTAAACCGAGCCGCGCACGTTCACCTTCTCGCTCAGACGCCAAAGAATGCCTGCGCGTGGGTTGACCGTGCTCTGCGTGCTTTCGTTCTCCCATACATCGAGGCGCGCCCCCAGCAGCAGGTTCAGCCGCGGGTTGACCCTCGCGTCACCCTGCACGAACAGGCCCACGAGATCCTGATCGCGCCTCTCCCAGCTCGCGCGCCGCCAGTCTGCTCCCACCCGGAGTCCACGCTCGTTGCTCCAGGCCAGGGAGGCGCCGGCCCCGGTCGAGGGAAAGCTCTGCTCCGCCGTCAGGAATTCCTCGGATCGATCCGCCAGGACGCGCGAAAACGTGCTCTCGAAGTGCTGCGACTGCCAGAACAATCGCCACTCCCACGACTCCCCGTCATGGCCCGCCTCCAACAGTGCGATGCGGGAGTTGTTCTCCTGTATTTGGGTTCCGTTGCCCCGTTCTTCCCGGTACAGGTTGACGCCGGCGAAGGTACGCCCATGGTGAACACGGCCAAAGAAGGAGCCAAACTCTAGGCTTGCAGGAACATCGATCTCTCCTCGCACATCCTTGTCGACGATGAAAAAGCCATCGGTACTGAACACCCTTCCCGCGACGACGTGCCCCCACTCCGCGCCGCGACTGGAGGCGAAGAACTCGGCATCGACCGTATCCTCGGTCCCGGCCGCACCCCTCACCTCGAGCACCCCTGCTTCGGGACGCCGTGCCAGAATCTGGATCGTTCCGCCCATGGCGGCACTGCCGTAGAGAGGGCTGGTCGATCCGGCAGAGACCTCAACCGCCCGCAGGGCGAGCGTCGGCAGGCGGTTCCAGTACACCCAGCCCCCAAACGGATCGTTGAGCGGAGTTCCATCAAACAGGACCAGACTGCGGCTGGTGCCGCTCGGGCCAATCCCTCGCAGCGAGACTCCCTGGGTCGTCGGGTGCGCAGACAGGCTGCTCGAGCGCCGGAACAGGCTGAAGCCGGGGATCTGGCGCAGGTGATCATCGAGCATCGTGAAGGCGGAGCGCTCGATCTCTGCGGCGGTGAGAACCCCGACCGAGGGGATGGCCTCGGTCACTGGCTCCTCGGATGCGCTCGCCGTGACTACGATTCGCTCCCGAAACTCTTCGTCGTGAGGATCAGATTCGGCGGCGCGGAGCGGTTCACCGGAAAAACCGGCACAGAGCAGCAGACCACCGCACATCGCCCGCATAGCCCATGGGGACAGTCGAGCACTTTTCCGTTCGGGGCGAAGCCTCCGCAACGGTGCTGCTCCGTATCGTTGAACCGATCCCGGCGGCACGTTAAGCTCCCTGTTTCCGGTGACCCGAGCATTCTGGCATACCCACGCCCGCACCGGAGCAGCTAGAGGAACTGCAACCTGGACAACATCACGCACACGCTCGCCGGGGTCGTGATGGCCCGGGCCGGGCTCGGCCGTTCGTCCCGGCTGGCAACCACTGCCCTGGTCGTCGGGGCGAACCTTCCTGACATCGACCTGCTGTGGAGCCTGGGCGATGAGGTCCGGTACCTCGACTACCACCGGGGCTGGACCCATTCCCTCTTCGGCACTCTGGTCTGCTCGGTCATCCTGTGGGTCGCCCTCCTGGTCTTCTCGCGCCTGGCTCCGGCCCGAGGATCCCCCGGCACCCTCCATCGCCTCCGGCTTCTCGGCGTGGTCGCCATCGGCGTAGGCAGCCACTTCCTCATGGACACCACCAACGCATACGGGGTGCGCCCCTTTCTGCCCTGGGACGATCATTGGGTCTACGGGGATCTATGGGTGATCATCGATCCCTGGCTCTGGCTGCTGCTCGGCGCATCGATCTTCCTGAGCGGTCGCGGCGGCTGGGTTCGCAGCGGCCTGTGGCTCCTGGGTGCCGTTGGCGTCGCCGCCCTGATGCTCTCCACCCTGCTGGTACCGCGTGGCGCCTTCTGGGGGTGGTTGCTGGGAGCAGGTCTGATCATGGCCGCCTGGCTCCGGGGAGTCGGCGCCGGGCAGGCCTCCCGGCTCAGCCGCACGGCGCTGGCGCTCGTCATTCTGTATGCGGTGGGCTGCTCCGTCCTCGGAGGGATCGCACGGGCCCGCTTTGCCCGTCTGGTGGAGGCAGAGCTTCCCGTGCTCCTGGAAACCGACCGGGCGGTGCTGCCCCGGCCCGCCGATCCGCTCCGATGGGACGGCATCGTTGAGGAGCCGTCCGTCGTGCACCACCGGACGGTGGGTCTCGTCGCCGCCCTCGATCCCCCGGGGTCGGGCTTCGCGAGCCATCGGAGACAGCATGCCGATCCCAGGGTGGCGGCCGTTCTGGAGAGCTGTACCGGACAGACTCTGCTCCGGTTTTTCCGTTTTCCGGTTGGCGTGGTCGAGAACGACGAGACGGCCCGGCCCGTTGTGGTCCTCAGGGATGCCCGCTTCTCCCGTGACCGGCGGCGCACCGGATTCGGGGTTTTCAGCGTGCCGGTGGCCCCGGATGGCTCTCCGGAGCTCGACGGGCTTGCCTGTCCGCCATCTGACCCCTAAATTGGCGCGGGATGACCGCGCCTCCTCAGGAGCTGCTTCTCGGCCGCATCGCCGTGCAGAACAAGCTGATCACGATGGATCAGCTGGTCGACGCAACGATGCAGCAGGGGCGCGAGCCGGGAAAGCGCCTGGGGAACATCTTCGTCGAGCAGGGCTGGATCACCAACGAGCAGCTCCAGCAGCTCATCAAGACCCAGCGTGAGCTCCAGGCCCGGATGAAGCCGAGCGTACCCGCCGCCGCGACCCCGGCACTGGCTACAACCCAGGCGCCCGCCATTCCTGTCGCTCCGGCACCGGCCGCAACCCAGGCGCCCGCCGTTCCTGTCGCTCCGGCACCGGCGGCTTCAAGCCCACCGGCCGGCACACCGGCTGCGGCGCCGCGCAGCGCCGCTGCTGTGAAAGCTGTTCCTGCAGCCCCTGCGATGCCGGCTCCCGCGCCCACGGCGCCTGCAACTGTGGCTCCGGCCGCTGTTGCGTCGATTCCGCTCGCTTCGGCGCCTGTTGAGGACGGGGCACAGGCGGCGATCTTGACGGAAGATGCTCAGGTCGCGCCGGGCACCGCCTCGGTCTATGGAGCCACCGCCGTGGCCGTGGAGGAGCCGCCCCCGGCCACCCCGGCTGCCGTGCCGGCCCCGCCGACTCAGGCACCGGCCGCACCGTCTGTGGCCGCTCCAGCTCCCGTCACTCCGGCTCCCGTCACCCCCGCTCCGCAGGCCGTGGCACCGGCGCCCGCGCCTGTGACCGTACACAGCTCTCCGACGACCCTGTCGGCTACCCAGGGGCAGGGAAGCAAGGAACTCAATGCACTTCTCGCCAAAGGTGTCCAGGCGGGCGCCAGCGACATCCATATTCATAGCGGGTCGCCCATCAAGATGCGGGTCCACGGCAACCTGCTGGACGTCAGCCCTTCGCCCCTGGACAAGACCACAGCCGAGTCGCTCCTGCTGAGCAGCCTGACGCCCGAGCAGCAGCAGGAGTTCCAGCAGACGGGGGAGCTCGACTTTTCCTACACCCTCGCTAGCATCGGACGTTTCCGCGCCAACATATACCGACAACTGCGCGGAGTGGACGCCACGTTCCGGGCCATCCCTCCAAGCCCCCCGTCCCTGCAAGAGCTGGGGTTGCCGACGGCCCTGGCCAAGCTCACCAACTTCCACCAGGGCATGGTGCTGATTACTGGACCGACCGGCTGCGGCAAGTCAACGACGCTGGCGTCTCTGCTCAACATCATCAACGAGGAACGCCAGGAGCACATCATCACCATCGAGGATCCGATCGAGCACCTGCACCCGTCGAAGCGCTGTCTCGTCAACCAGCGGCAGGTGGGCAAGAATACGGAGACTTTTGCGCGTGCCCTGCGGGCCGCGCTGCGCGAGGACCCGGACATCATCGCCATCGGCGAGCTGCGCGATCTGGAGACCATCTCTCTGGCCATCACCGCGGCCGAGACCGGACACCTGGTCCTGGCCACGCTCCACACCAACAACACCACCCGCACCATCAACCGCGTGCTCGGCGTGTTTCCTCCCGATCAGCAATCCCAGATCCGCGTCATGGTGTCCGAGTCGCTGCGCGCCGTCATCTCGCAGCGCCTGCTCCCCACGGCCGATGGAAAGAAGCGGGTGGCGGCACTGGAAATTCTGGTGATCAACAGGGCTGTCTCGAACCTCATCCGGGAGGACAAGACTTTCCAGATCCGCTCCGTCCTTCAGACGGGATCCGCGCAGGGAATGTGCTTGATGGACAGCTCCCTCCTGGCGCTCGTGAAGTCCGGCACCATCTCCAAGGAGGAGGCGCTGAAGAACTGCGAGGATCCGAAGCAATTCAACAGCTGACCGCACTGATGGCCCAGATTAACCAACTACTGCGTTACCTCCAGGAGAAAGGCGGCTCCGATCTCCACCTGGCGGCCGGCCGGGAGCCGCGGATCCGCGCCAAAGGCCGCCTTGAACAAGTAGAAGGCTGGTCCACCCTGACGGACGAGGCGTTGCACGCCATGCTGCGCGAGATCGTTTCCGAGCCACAGTGGCAGGAATACACCTCGGTCCACGACCTCGATTTTGCATATGGGCTCGAGGGTGTGGCCCGTTTCCGTGGCAACTTTTTTTACCAGCTCAACGGAGCGGGCGCCGTCTTCCGCATCATCCCGGAGCGCATCGTGCCGCTGGAGGAGCTCAACGTTCCGAAGGCGATCGAGAGCCTGGCACACCTGGGACAGGGGCTGGTCCTGGTCACCGGCCCCACCGGATCAGGAAAATCAACCACGCTGGCCGCCATCATTGACAAGATCAACTCCAACTACTCGAAACATATCGTGACCATCGAGGACCCGGTGGAGTTTGTGCACCAGAACAAGAAGTCTGTGCTTTCTCACCGCGAGGTGGGCACGCACACGAAGGGCTTCGGGCCGGCGCTAAAGGCCGCCGTACGGGAGGATCCGGACGTCATCCTGGTCGGTGAGATGCGCGATCTGGAGACCATCTCGCTCGCCGTTACGGCCGCCGAGATGGGTGTGCTGGTATTCGGCACGCTCCACACGAACAATGCGCCCAAGACGATTGATCGACTGATCGATGCGTTTCCCGCCGCCGAGCAACCACAGGTACGCACCACCCTGGCCGAATCGATCGCTGGCATCGTTTCCCAATTGCTGCTGCCAACCGCGGATGGCAAGGGCCGCTGCGCTGTCAACGAGATCCTGCTCAAGGCCCCCGGGCTGTCCAACATCATCCGTGAGGGCAATACCCCGATGCTCTACTCCATCATCCAGGCGGGAAAGAACGTCGGCATGCAGACCATGGACGACGCCCTCATAAAGCTCGTCGAGGACAAACGGGTGGCCCCTATGGACGCCTACCACAAGGCTAACGACAAGACCCGTTTCGAGAAGCTGCTCCCCGAAGGCGCCTAGCCTGACGGCCCGCTCTCAGCCCAACATTTCTTCCATCAGGTCGAGGATCGAGGAAAGTTGTGCAGGCTCGATGGCGTAGGGCGGAAGGGTGTACATGACGGGACCGAGCGGGCGGAGCAGCACGCCACGCTCGAGAAAATCCCTGTGGAGACGCGGCCCCAGCTCATTGAAGTAGGTCGGATCATCCTCGCGCAGCTCGACAACTCCCAGGCTTCCCAGCCAGCGCACGTCTTTCACCCGCGGGTGTCTTCCGAGATCCGGCAATCGCTCGGCGTAGACCTTCTCGAGCGACGCGATGCGCTCCATCACCGGCTCGCGCTCGAAGATGCCCAGGCTGGCGGTGGCGGCGGCGCAGGCTATCGGGTTGGCGGTGAAGCTGTGGCCGTGGAGGAAGGCCCGTCGGCGGTCAGAGTGCAGAAAACCCTCGAAAATCTCCTCGGTCGCCAGCGTGGCCGCTAGCGGCAGCACACCTCCGGTCAGGCCCTTCGCCACGCACATCAGATCGGGTTCCACGCCGGCGTGCTCGACCGCGAACATTTTCCCGGTGCGGCCGAATCCGGTCATGACCTCGTCAGCAATCAGCAGTACGTCGTGCTCCCGGCAGAGATCGGCAACACCGCGCAGAAATTCGGGAGGCGTGATGATCATGCCTCCCGCCGCCTGCACCATCGGCTCGAGCAGCAGGGCAGCGATCCGGGAGGAATCCTTCTCGAGCAGCTCTCGCAACCGGGTGAGACAGTCAATGCTGCAGGTGCGGCGTTCGAGTCCGACGGGACAGTGGCTGCAGGAAGCCGTGGGCACGCGCCTTACCGGAAACAGCAAGGGCGCGAATGGTCCGGAGAAGTCTGACGGATCCCCCACCGACATGGCGCCGACCGTATCGCCGTGGTAGGCATGCTCCAGCGCCACGAACCCGCGTTTCTCATTGTTTCCCCGGTTGAGCCAGTACTGGAACGCCATCTTGAGAGCCACCTCGACGGCGGTTGAACCATCATCGGAGAAGAACACACGAGCCAGTCGCCCGGGTGCCAGCCGCGCCAGCTTCTCCGAAACCTCCACTGCCCGGGGATGCGTGCACCCGGCAAACAGCACGTGATCGAGCTCGGCCGCCTGGCGGGCGATGGCCTCCGTGATGTCCGGATGGCCGTGGCCGTGGAGGTTCGTCCACCAGGAAGAGATCCCGTCGAGCACCCTGCGGCCGTCCGCCAGCTCGAGCCATGGGCCCTGGGCGCGTACGACCAGAAGCGGCGCCGGTGCCGACTCCGCCTGGGTAAACGGATGCCAGACGTACTTCCGGTCACGCCGGAGCAGATCGCTGGCCCCGGATCTGCTCTCTGCCGTTATCGGTGAAGGTACGGCGTTCTCCTTTTGGGGATCGAGGCTCACGTCAAAACCTCCCGGATTCTGGGGACCGACCACAGAAAATCCCCCTGAGCACGAACGTTCGCAGCGTCAAGAGGATCGAGGTGCGGCAGGCGCGCCAGGATCGGCGCGCGGCCGTGCTGGACGATCCCGGTGCGCGCGCCTTCGTCTTCTGGCCCCATCAGCACCACGCCGAGGGTGGACAGCTTGCGGTGTTCGAGCTCGCTCAGCGTCAGCAGCGTGTGGTTGATGGTACCGAGGCGCGTCGAGCTTGCCACCAGCACCGGAAGGCCAAGGGCCTTGATGACCTCGGGCAGAAGGTCCGAAGCGCTGAGAGGCACGAGCAATCCTCCCACTCCCTCGACGACCCAGCGCCGTTGAGGCGTGTCGTTTCGCCGGATGATGTCGAGGAGTGGTGCCAGAGACACCTCTTGCTTCTCCGCTGCGGCGGCGTGGTGGGGCGATGCAGGAGCAGCGAGCCGGTAGCCTTCATCGAGGACGCGCTCGGGCGCGAGCCCGGCCAGGCGCCGCACCGTGGCGGTGTCCCCCTCGGATTCCGCGAGCCCGCTCTGTACCGGCTTCCAGTAGATCACGGTTTCCGGAGCCGACGACATCAGTGCCGCGCACAGCACCGTCTTTCCCACGTCGGTGTCGGTGCCCGTTACGAAGACTCCCTTCAAACCAGTGCCTCCTGGAGGCTCGCGAGAAGACACTCGACGAAGCGTTCGATCTCGGAGTCCTGGAGGGGCGCCCTCACCGTGACGCGCAGGCGCGCGGTTCCTTCCGGTACGCTGGGCGGGCGTACGGCACGCACATCAAGCCCCTGGCGGCGCAATGCCGCCGCCACGCCCAGGGCGCGTTCGTTGCCGCCGAGCACGACCGGCAGGATCTGCGACTCGCTGCGCAGGAGATCAACCCCGGCCGCGCGCAGTCGGCTGCGCAGCGCGGCTGCCTTGCGATGCACTGCCTCCACCGGCGATCGATCCGCCGCCAGGCGGTCGAGCGACGCGATCAGCCCGGCTGCCATGGCTGGCATCGGCGCCGTGGAGAAGATGAAGCTGCGGGCGTGGTTGACGAGGTGGGCTATCACCGCCGCATCGGCCGCCACCCAGGCTCCGGCCACGCCGAGCGCCTTGCCACCGGTGTGAATCGTGCACACGACACGCTCCGCCAGACCGAGCGCCTCGACCCGCCCCGATCCCCGCTCACCGTAAAGGCCGGTTGCGTGAGCCTCGTCCACGATTACCAGTGCGCCGTGCCGCTGCGCCAGGTCGCACAACGCCTCGAGATCGGTGAGGTCACCGTCCATGGAGAACAGGCTCTCGGTGAGAATGAAGGCGCGGCCGCGGCGTGGCCCACGCAACTCTGCCTCGAGACCGTCCAGATCCTGGTGTGGGAATATGACACGCCGGGCCCGCGACAGGCGGGCTCCGTCGATGAGGCTGGCGTGAAGCAGCTCATCACAGTAAAGGGTATCTTCGCGACCCGCCAGGGCTGGGATGAGGCCCGTGTTCGCCGCGTAGCCCGAGCTGAACAGCAGCGCCCTGGGGCAGCCGCAGAATTCCGCCAGCCGCGCCTCGGCTTTCTCGTGGATCTTCAGGTGGCCGCGCAGCAACCTCGACGCACCCGCCCCGGCTCCCAGCCTCCGCACCGCCTCGGCCACCCGCGCGGCTAGGTCCGGGTCGGCGGCGAATCCAAGATAGTCGTTCGAGTTGAGATCCACTCCCTCCGGCAGGGAGGGAGCTCGCAGCAGGCCTGCCGCCCGCCTTTCCTCGAGGCCAGCCTCGATGGCGGCGTGGTACTCCGCCAGGGTCCTGTTCATGACGTCCTGAGACCAAGGGAGGCGAGCAGATCCAGATCTGCTTCGATCTCCGGGTTGGGGGTGGTGAGCAGCTGATCCCCGAAGAAGATCGAGTTCGCCCCCGCCATGAAACACAGGGCCTGTGTCTCACGGCTGAGCGACGTACGCCCCGCCGACATGCGCACACGTGCCCTGGGCATCAACAGGCGGGCCGTGGCAACCGTGCGCACGAACTCGAACGGGTCGAGATCGGCAGTGGCCTCGAGCGGCGTGCCGGGTGCGCGCACCAGAAGGTTCACGGGCACGGATTCAGGATGCGGTTCCAGATTCGCCAGCACGCGCAGGAGATCGCAGCGATCCTGGCGCGACTCCCCCATGCCGACGATCCCTCCGCAGCACACGCTGATGCCCGCTTCGCTGACGTTCTTGAGCGTTGCCAGGCGCTCTTCGTAGGTGCGCGTGGAGATGATCTTCGGATAGTAGGCAGGAGACGTGTCCAGGTTATGGTTGTAGGCAGTGAGACCGGCCTGTTTTAGCCGGAAAGCCTGCCTGGCCGTCAGCATGCCGAGCGTGACGCAAACCTCCATCCCCTCCTGCGCCACACCGCTCACCATCTCCAGGACCCGGTCAAAATCCGGCCCCTCGCGGACATCCCGCCAGGCCGCCCCCATGCAGAAGCGGCTGGCGCCCGCGGCACGGGCACGCCGGGCTGCTCCCAGGACCTTGTCGAGAGGCATCAGCCCCTCGCGCACCACACCCGTATCGTAGTGGGAGCTCTGGGGACAGTAGGCACAGTCCTCCGGGCAACCGCCCGTCTTGATCGACAGCAGCGTGCAGCGTTGCACCGCTGAGGCATCGTGGTACTGGCAGTGGATCTCGCGCGCCTGGTGGATCAGATCGAGGAACGGCCGACTGTAGAGGCTCTCGACCTCTTCGGACTTCCAGTCGTGACGAATATCGCCGGGCATCGGTCCCACTCGAGTCAAACCGGTAGGGTGGCCAGATTATATCTCCGGCGGCGCGCGGCGCGCGCAAGTGATGACGGACAAACCGACCGGATCGGCGTATGTTTGCCGTGACAAGACTCGCTGATATGACTTCTGGTTAGGGACAGGCGTTGCCGGGACGCCCCGGTTCGACGTGGTCCTGGGAGCGTGCTAGCATGCTTTGTCTCCCATCGATCGGCGGTGGGTTTTCATCTACCGTGGACTTCCCGGCCCCGCAGACGGCCGGGAACATTGCAAGGAGGGTTTGAATGAGGAACCAGCGATACCTGACGATGGCAGTGGCTCTCGTGGCCGTGGCGATTCTTGGGACAGGCTTCTCGCTCGCCGGCGCAAAGTGCAGCCTGTCCGCAGCCAAGGACGGCGATTGCTGCGCCAACCTGGCCAAGACGTATGAAACCCGGGGATGGCTCGGTGTTGAGAAAGATTACAACGAGGACGGCACCTTCACCATCGTTTCGGTGGCTTCGAAGAGCCCGGCAAACAAGGCTGGCCTCAAGGAGGGCGACGTGGTCGAGGCTTTCAACGGCACGACCCTGACCCCCGAGACAGCCGAAAAGATCTGCTCCAGCAAATCCGAAATTGGAAAGACCATCGCCCTGGGAGTTCGCCGCGGGGACGAGCGTCTGACCCTGAGCGCCGAGCTCATCAAGATCCCGGAGACAGTCCTGGCATCGATGATCGCGGAGCACAAAAACCACGAGGATCACAAAGCGAACTGAGCGCCGAAACAGCGCCCAAGAGACTGGGCCGGCAGCAAGATTAAGTCGGCTATTTCACGGAGGCGGCTGCAGAACCCGATGGGCTCTGCGGCCGCTTTTCTTTTGGAGGAACTTTCGGCCTGAGCTCGGCGCGCGGTGCCTTAGCGACCCTGCGCGGGCCCGCCGCCCGGCGGGGCACCCTCGGCCCCCCGGGATTCCCCGGAAAGGCGTTTCGGAATGAAGATGGATGCGATGACCGACAGCGCCAGCAACGAGCCCACGACGGCAAGCGACACACCGGTCGGCATGTGCACCCATTTCATGATGAGCAGCTTGCAGCCAATGAAGGCGAGCACCGCCGCCAGGCCGTAGCGCAGGAAACGGAAGTAGGTGATGAATCCGGCCAGCAGGAAGAAGAGCGCCCGCAGGCCCAGGATGGCGAACACGTTCGAGGTGTAAATGATGAAAGGATCGGTGGTCACCCCGAAGATGGCCGGAATGGAGTCCAGGGCGAATACCAGATCCGTGGTCTCCACCACGAGCAGAACGATGACCAGCGGCGTGGCCCACAGGCGGCCGTTGCGCCTGAGAAAAAGACGACTCCCTTCGTACGAATCGGTCACCGGAAAGAACTTCCTGAACAGCTTCACCACCGGGTTGCGTTCAGGGTGCACGCCCTCCTGTTTGGAGAACACCAGCTTGTACGCCGTCCAGATGAGAATGGCTCCAAAGACATAGAGCACGAACTGGAAGCGATCGACGAGGGCCACACCGACTCCGATTACCGCGGCGCGCATCACGATGGCGCCGACGATGCCCCAGAACAGAACCCGGTGATAGAGGGACGTGGGTACCGCAAAATAGGAGAAGATGGCGATGAAAACGAACAGGTTATCGACGCTGAGCGAGAGTTCGATCAGGTAGCCGGTGAGAAACTCCAGCGCCTTCCCCGAGCCAAAGTAAAACCAGACGCCAAGATTGAAGACGATCGCCAGCGAAACCCAGACGAACACCCAGGCACCCGCCTCTTTCATGCCGACCGTGTGGGCGCGGCGATGGAACACGCCCAGGTCGAGCACCATGACCAGGATGACGAACGCCGCAAAAACTCCCCACAGAAGCGGCGATCCTACGTTGGAAGCTGGCATCTAGAGTTTCTCGGATGAATCCCGCTCCGCGGTCACACCGGAGGCCGAGAAGGAGGGACGATAGCAGAGTCGGATCCGGGCTGTACAGATTCACCCGGAGGCCGGCCTCCCCGAACGTCCTCCCCAGAGGACATCCACCCTCCCATCCAACTATCAGAAATGTCAGTATGTCTTGAAAATAAAGGGTTTGTTCAGGTAGCGATCTTGGCACGTACCTTGAATATCAACAGGCAGGAGGTACTGGCCATGACACACGCTCAGAACCCGCGAACCCGTTGCCACACCATTGCAAAAGAGAGAGGCAGGCTTGCTCCAGCTGTTCTGCTGGGGCTCCTGATCCTCACCCTGTCGGTCCTGGGAGCCTCTCCCGCACGGACCGATCATGAGCCGGCGATCTACTGTGAAGGTCACGGCGGCGCCTACGGCGCCTCCCATTATCGTGATCATGACGAAGGGTACATCCTGTCCACCTCGGGCAGGTACAGCTTCTATCCAAGCTCCGCGTATGCAACGCTCGCGGCGAACTATCACGGATCACCCTCCGTCTATGTTTCGGGAGGCTACTTCTACCCGCTGCAGATCGGCACCGGCCCGGTCTACGAGGCGTCGGGCTATTTCTCTATCCACACGGGCCGTTTTGGCCGCACCTCGCTAGGCCTGCAGATCGGCATCGGCTCTCTGCCGACGATCGGCTTTGCTTACCTGTCGTACGAACCCCCTGCGGTGCACACCACAGTCCCGCGCTGGCATTACCGCGGGGACTATGTGCGCCGTCATGCAGCACCGCACGTTCACTACCGCGCACACTACAACCACAACCTGTATCACCATCGTGCGGGCCACGAGCACCATGCAAAATCCCACCGACCGCAGTTTGTGCGACACCATGAGAAGCACCACAAGTGGCAGAGAGCGGTGCGCCACGAGCTGAAGCACCCGGCGCGGGTCCACGATCGCAGGCGCCGGAAGCACGACACGCCGGAGCACCCGCGGCACAAGTACCTGAGGAACGACTGAATCGATCGCAGGGCCACTGGCCCACCCGGTCGGTTCATGAAAAAAGCCCGGGCTGGAGAAGGGGAACCCTCCAGCCCGGGCTTCGTTTTTGAGTGAACAATCTCAGGACGGCAGCCGGATCTCCCAGAGACAGCCAGGCCGCGAAGGCGGCGCCGGCCGCGGCGTATCCAGCGGGTAAAACTCCCCCCCGTAAAGGCGGTCAGTGCTCACAGCGACCAGGTCATGCACCGCGTGGCATGCCGTGCCATCGGCGTCCACCAGCGGACCGAGTAGCTCCAGGCGGCCTCCGGGAGGAATCCGGAACAGCGTCACCCGACCAATCCCGGCCGTGAGATAGATGGTCCCGTCGGGTGCGGCGCACAGTCCCGAGAGGCGCGGCTCCGGAGCCGGCTTTCCGAGGCGAGCGCTCGTGCCGCTCTCCGGATCGAGCGTGAACACAGACCCGTCCTCGCGAAGCCCCCCGAACATGCGCCCGTCCGGCGCCAGCGCCCACGCGTCGATCCCCGAGGCGGCGCGCCCGCGATCCGGCGTCGGATGCGGCAGGGTGCCGGTGGCGCGGCGGCGGGCCTTGAGCTGTGAGCCCTTGCCGGGTGGCAGGTACAGCTCGAGCGAGGTCAGGACACGGCCGCGCGCCAGTCCCCAGATGCGGCCGACCCGGTCCACTCCGATGGCGTGGTGGAAATGTGGCCCGAGGAACGAGATCTGCACTGGAGCCCCCTCTCCGGGACGATACGCCCACAGACGCCGGCCGCCCGTCAGGATGAGAAGCGAATGGGTTGGCTCATGCCACGCCGTCGCCGTGATCATGCCGGGAAGATCGCGGAACAGGGGTACCAGATCCCGCCCTCCACGGCGCAGCACGAAAAGCTCGGTGACCGCAGCCAGCGAGCCCAGGCGATCGATCCAGCGCACCGCGAACATGAACGCCCGGTGGCCCGTGTGGCCGGCGTGCGGTGCCAGCTTGTCGGGCATTCCCCAGCGCAGGCGGCTGGTGCCAACGTACAGGTTACCTTCCAGGTCCTCCGTGAGGCTGCGGTGAACCATGCGCGCGCCGGGTGACAGCCACGACATGCCGAGAGGCGTGGCGCTCCCACGCTCGGTGTCGTAGCGCCAGAGCACTTCATCCGCCCCGGTCAGTCCCAGAAAGAGCTGCCCCTCCCTGTTGGCATGCAGGGCTGAGATGAGGCCTCCTCCCGCCAGCTTCGCGGGGGCGAGCTCGTATCGCCGGACCTCGATCTTGGATGCCTCGGGCGTCATGGGAACCTGCCATTCTAAACCAACCCCGCCTCCCCTGGACACCACCCGGGGGAGATCGTTACTAGAATCCACGAGATGCCGGGCTTCCGGCCAGCACAGCGGAACTACCCCGGGCGTGTCCGGGCGGGGGTCCGGGGATGGAGCTTTCCATGAATAGATATCGATGATAGCATCATAAGGAAACCTTTTGACTGCCCTCCCGGCCGGAAAACCCCCGGCGCGGGCCGACGAGCGGTCCTGGAGAACCTGAACTAATGAAGAGCCCTCGAAGTTCCGAACGTCATGCATTGGCCGCTGCATCCAGCGCCACGGTATCGGAGGCCCTAGCGTCCGGGCCCGCCCTCGCGACCGCTGAGAGCAAGGCCCCCCGGAAGCTCAAGTACTTCATGGACGGCGCCTGGCACGAATCCAAAACCAGCCAATACCTGCCGGTAACGAATTCCAGCACCGGCAAGGTGATGGCGGAAGCCCCGAGCTGCACGCTCGAGGAGGTGAACGCCGCGGTCGAATGCGCGGACGCCGCCTTCCCCGCCTGGCGGGACACGCCGATCACCCAGCGCGTGCAGGTCATGTTCAGGTACAAGGGTATCCTCGAGCAGCACATCGAGGAACTTGCCGTTCTCCTCTCAACGGAGATGGGAAAGACGCTGGCCGAGGCACGCGGCGATGTGATCAAGGCGATCGAGGTGGTCGAGCTGGCCTGTGCGGTTCCCGTGACCATGCAGGGTCGCAGCATGATGAACGTCTCCACCGGTTATGACACCGTCAGCTACCGCGAGCCCCTTGGCGTCTTCGTGGGAATCGCACCGTTCAACTTCCCAGCCATGATCCCGTTGGGCTGGATGATCCCGCTGGCCATCACCACGGGGAACACCTTCGTCCTCAAGGCGGCGAGTTACGTGCCGCAGACCGCCATGCGCATGACCGAGCTGCTCATGGAGGCCGGCCTGCCGAGGGGCGTGGTCAACCTGGTGACTGCATCGCGCCACGAGTCAGAGCCCCTTCTCAAGCACCCCAAGGTCAAGGGTGTAACGTTCGTAGGCTCCAAGAAGGTTGGCCTGCACGTCTATAAGACAGCTGCTGCTGAAGGCAAGCGCGTGCAGGCTCTCACCGAGGCAAAGAACCATGCGCTGGTGCTGAGAGACGCCCCGATCATGGCCACCGCGGAGCGCGTCATCAACTCGGCGTTTGGCTGTGCGGGCGAGCGCTGCATGGCGCTTCCGGCCATCTGTGTCGAGGAGGCGATTGCTGATGAGCTGGTGGCGGCCATCGTCGAGCTTGCAAAGCAACGGAAAATGGGACCCGCCTGGGAACCCACCACGGAGCTGGGCCCCATGGTCACGGACGAGCTTCGCCAGTCGGTGCGCGGCTGGATCGACAAGGGTATCGAGGAAGGAGCCAGCCTGGTACTCGACGGCCGGGACGCGACCGTGCCGGGCTACGAGGGCGGCTTCTTCCTGGGGCCGGTGGTCTTCGACCATGTCTCGTCTGACATGAGGATCGGCATCGACGAGATCTTCGGACCGGTTCTCTCCATCAAGCGTGTAAAGAACTTCGAGGAAGGACTGCTCGATATGAACTCGAGCGAGTTCGCCAACGGATCTTCGATCTTCACGCTCAACGGCGCCTACGCGCGGGAGTTCAGCCGCCGCACCGACTCCGGCATGGTCGGCGTTAACGTCGGCATCCCCGTGCCCATGTCGGCGTTCCCGTTCTGCGGCCACAAGAACAGCTTCTTCGGCGACCTGCACGTCATGGGCACCGACGGAATCGCCTTCTTCACCGAGACCAAGGCGGTCACCAGCCACTGGTTTGACGAAGAAGCGCTGAAAGGCACCAAAGTGGGTACCTGGGAGGGAACGATCTCGCGGAGCTAGCCGGCCACAGCCTCCGTGCAATCGCCGGACCGGCGCGTCGTGTCCTCTGTCGCCGCGGTCCCGGCCCTTCCAGCTCAAGGAGAACGCCCGGCCCTGGATGTTCATGGCCGGGTTTTTTCGTGAGCGATGCCCGCCGTGATATTCTCTGATCCGTAAGAACACCACAACCCTTCGATCGACTGCGGCCTGATGCTCGCTGCGCACGCGGCCGGACCACAAGAGCCGAAGCGGAGGCAACCATGCAAGAGACCGTCATGAAGAAGAAGGAGTTCCGTACAGAGACCGATTCGATGGGTGAGGTCCGGGTTCCCGCCCAGGCCTACTGGGGGGGCCAGACACAGCGTGCCATAGAGAACTTTCCTATCAGCGGCATCCCCATGCCGCGCAGGATGATCCGTGCACTGGGGCTGGTGAAAAAGGCCGCCGCCGAGTTCAACCGCGATCGGGGCGAGCTCGATGCCAAAATTGCGGGCGCTGTCGTGCAGGCCGCCCAGGAAGTCGCGGACGGCGCGCTCGACGAAGAGTTCCCTCTCGACATTTTCCAGACAGGATCGGGCACTTCCTCAAACATGAACGCCAACGAGGTGATCGCCAACCGGGCGGCGGAGATCCTGGGCCTGCCGCGCGGTGCGAAGAAAGTCCACCCGAACGATCACATCAACAAAGGACAATCCTCGAACGATGTCATCCCGACGGTCATCCACATCGCCGCGCTCGAGGGAATCGAGCACGACCTGACGCCGGCTCTCGTCCGGCTGGGAGAGGCGCTGCTCAACAAAGCGCGTGAGTTCGATGACATCGTCAAGATCGGCCGCACGCACCTCATGGACGCCGTCCCGGTGCGGCTGGGCCAGGAGTTCAGCGGCTACGCCGCCCAGATCGAGCAGGGGCTGGCGCGCGTCTCCGACTGCAGGCAGCGCCTGGCCGAGCTGGCGCTGGGGGGTACGGCCGTGGGCACGGGGCTCAACTCGCCCAAAGGGATGCCGGAAGCGGTCATCGCGCAGGTCGCCAAGGAAACCGGGCTTCCGTTCCGCCAGGCGGATAACCTGTTCGAAGCCCTGGCCGCTAAGGACTCGGTGGTCGAGGTCAGCGGCACTCTGAAGACCCTGGCCTGCAGCCTTTTCAAGATCGCCAATGACATCCGCTACCTGGGTTCGGGCCCCCGCTGCGGTATCGGCGAGCTGCTGCTGCCGGAGCTCCAGCCCGGAAGCAGCATCATGCCCGGCAAGGTCAACCCGGTCATGCCCGAGATGGTGCGCATGGTGTGCGCCCAGGTAATCGGCAACGACGCGGCCATTGGTGTCGGTGGAATCTCCGGAGACTTCGAACTCAACGTCATGATGCCGGTGATGGCTCACAACCTGATGCAGTCGATCGAAATCCTGGCCCAGGCCTGCAATGCGTTCCGTGAGCGCTGCATCGAAGGCCTGCAGGTCAACAGGGAGCGTGCCGAGGAGATCGTCGAGCAGAGCCTGATGATGGTCACTTCTCTGGCACCGAGAATCGGCTACGACGCCGCCAGCAAACTTGCCCAGGAGGCGTACCGCAGCGGGCGCACGATCCGGGAGCTGGCGCTCGAGCGTGAGCTCCTGCCGGAGAAGGAACTCAACGAGCTGCTCGATCCAAAAGCCATGACCGGACTGCCGCTCAAGAGGAAGTCCGGCAAGAAGTGAGGCAGGCGGCGCCTGTGGGCGCCGCCCAATCCCACTTTCTCCCAAACCAGCCGCCAGGGTTCACAGGGTGCCTCCCCGCATGGAGGGGAGGCCTCATCAGCAGCGGTTGCGACGCGGGCACGGAGGAGTGGTCGCGAAGGGTTGCCAAGACCAGAATTCTGACTGGAGAACACTGAGAGTGTTGCGGTTCGAGAAAGTCGAGAGATTCTACGGCACGCACGAAGTGCTGACGGGAGTGAACTGGTCGATTCCTGCGAGGTCACGCGTCGGCCTGGTGGGCCCGAACGGTGCGGGCAAGTCGACACTGCTGCGGCTTCTGGCGGGGATCGAGGAGCCCGACCGCGGAGTGATCGTGCGACCGCGAGGAACGGAGCTGGGCTACCTGCCCCAGGAGGGGGCGCGTGTGGTGGAAGGCACGCTCCTGGAGGCAATTCTTGCTCCGTTCTCCAGGGTCAGAGCCATGGAACACGAGCTCATGATCATGCATGAGGCCATGGCAACCGCCCGGGGAGAGGAGCTGGAACGCCTGACGCGGGAATCGGGAGAGCTGCAGCACCGCTTCGAGGTGGCTGGCGGCTTCGAGCTCGAATCACGCGCCCGTGCCATCCTTACGGGGCTGGGGTTTGCGGCCGAGGATGCAAACCGGCCACTTGCCGAGTTCTCGGGAGGGTTCCGTATGCGAGCGGCGCTCGGAGCGCTTCTGCTCAAGAGCCCGGATTACATTCTCCTCGACGAGCCGACCAATCACCTCGATCTCGACGGCATCGTATGGCTCGAGACCCATCTGCAGCAGATCACCTCGGCGCTCATCATCGTCTCCCACGATCGCATGTTTCTCAACCGGCTGGTGCGCTCAATCGCCGATCTCGATCGCGGCAAGGTGAAGGTCTGGACCGGAAACTACGACTCGTTCCGCGCCCAGAAGGCGTCCGCCCGCGAGCAGGCCCTCAAGCAGGCGATACAGGAAGGGCGCCGCCGCGCCGAGGTGGAGCGTTTCATCGAACGCTTCCGCTATAAGGCCACCAAGGCACGCCAGGTGCAGAGCCGCATCAAGATGCTCGAGAAGATGAAGGCCACCGAGGTTCCTGTCGGTGACCCGGAGTGGCAGTTTCGTTTTCCATCCGTTCCCCGCTCGGCAAAGCGGGTTCTGCTGCTCGCCGATGTGGTGCGCTCGTTCGACAGCCGGCCGGTATTGCGCGGACTCAACCTGGAGATCTGGCGCGGCGAGCGGGTGGCACTGTGTGGGCCGAACGGTTGTGGCAAGACGACACTCCTCAAGCTCGTCGCCGGAGATCTGCCGCCCGACTCGGGACGCATTGAAACCGGAAGCAACGTCGTCCTGCACTATTTCGCCCAGCACGTGCTGGAGACCCTGACGGCCAGCCGCACGCTGCTCGAGGAGCTTCAGGCCTGGGCACCGAGCCGCAGCGTGCGTGAGGTTCGCTCCCTTCTGGGCATGTTCCAGTTCTCGGGAGATGACGCCTTCAAGCGCGTGGAGGTTCTCTCGGGCGGGGAGAAGAACCGGCTGGCCATGGCTCGCCTGATGCTGGATCCCGGAAACTTTCTGCTGCTCGACGAACCCACAAACCACCTCGATCTGCCGGCCCGCGAGGCGCTGGAGCAGGCTCTGGCGCGCTTCGAAGGGTCGCTCCTGTTCGTCTCCCACGACCGCTATTTCATCAACCAGGTGGCCACCAAGGTCGTGGGTTTCCGCAACGGCCGCGTGGCTGTCTACGACGGAGGGTACGACGACTACCGCGCCGCGCTCGAGGGGGAGTCTTCGACCGGCGGGATCAGGAAAAGCGGCAGGGGGAAGAAGAAGAGCAGCGTGACCACTGTCATCTCCGCTCCGGACACATC
>JAPUKU010000095.1 GCA_027295505.1 Acidobacteriota bacterium | reverse complement strand
GGTGAACGTAGCATGGGTGAACTAACGATTGTCGACCAAGGGTGGCCAGCAGCACCTAAGCTGGATGCGTTTCGTGAACTGACGGCCTCTGAACGTGCCACTTTGTGCCAACACATTGGAGGCTTTTGGTGAGGTATGTGTTGCATCGACCGGTTGAAATCGCAGCCGAAAGCGGACCCTGATTTCGCTCAATTCTTAGTGATATGAACGACCGCTTTCGGGAAAAGCGGACATTGATTGACTCGCCATAGGGGGGCAGGTCATCGGGAAACTTGTAGCTGGGATTTACGGCGTTTTCGGTATTTTAATTTTTATATTTTTGAACCGGTGGTGGGATATGTCGCAACTGGAATTGTTCGTTGTTCCGGTATTTTTATCTTCTCCGTTCTTGGTCGTGCTCATGATGCGCCTATTACGTCTCACTATACTGGTCGATATAGTACCCTTGGGCTACGCCGAAGTAGAAGAATTATTTCTTGCCTACGGAATTGCCGTGTTTACCGTATATGTGCAGCGGCGTGTCTATACGGAATGTCCGCGAGTATAAACTGTCCGTATCGAATCTCAGATAAAGCAGGTCTTATCGGGCAGTGTATTCACTTAGCACCTGATTAACGAAATAAGATGAGGAGTTAGATCACGATTTGATTAACGCAAGCTCGGGAATCCATGACTTTCCTCATTTTGATCGGCGTTCGGTGACCGGCGGACGTGGCGAGCTTTGCTGGGTCTCGGCCACGCGCGGGAATTTCCCTGGCGCCCCTCGGATCCCCGGGGATAATGAGCACCTTCGAGCTCTTTCCGTGTTGTCCTCCCTGGAGGTCGTCGCCCTTTTGCCCGATCATAGGAACTACTCCAGACTTAGAGGAAGTTGCCGGACGGCGGCCGTCGACCACACGCGATGAGCACATCCGATCCAGACGCCCCGCCATCCGACGCGCTCAGTGTACGCCGGCACATCCGGGGTTCTAGCCTGCTTCTCCTGGGGCGGATGATCTCCCTGCTGATCAATTTTGTGACGCAGGTGCTCATCGTTCGTTACCTCTCCAAAAACGACTTCGGTGCTTTTGCCTACGCGGTCTCCGTGGTCGCCATGGGGAGCAGTCTCGGGTTGCTGGGTGTTCACAAGGCGGTGATCCGCTACCTGCCGATCTACCTGGAGCGCAAGGACCGTGCTGCCATCGTGGGCACCATCGTCCTGGTCCTGGGTTCGACCCTCACCCTCGGTATCGCCTTTGTCGCCCTGGCCTTCGGACTGAGCGGATTCCTGCAGGAGAGCGTCGTGTCGAACCCCCGCTCGGTGGGGTTGTTGCTCATCATGATCACCCTGGTTCCCCTCCAGGGATTCGACAGCATCTTCCAGGGGATGTGCGCGGTCTTTGCCTCACCCCGCTCGATCTTCATCCGGCGCCACATCCTGGGGCCGGTGCTCAAGCTCGCGGCCGTGATCACCGTCTTGGTCACCGCAGGCAGCGTAGAGCTCCTCGCGACGGGGTATCTGGTGGCGGGAATCGTCGGCGTGGCGGCGTACGTTCTCTTGCTGAAGCGCGTGTTTCGCAGTCCAGTCCTTCCCGGCCGGGAAGGGGCTTTGCGGCTGCGGATCCCATTCCGGGAGATCTTCGCTTACAGCCTCCCGCTGGTCACCACCGATGTCCTGTTCGTCCTGAAGACGACGGTGGCGATCATGGTGTTGGAGAGCTTCCGGGGTACCAGCGAAGTGGCAGAGTTCCGGGCCGTGCTCCCGGTGGCGGCTCTGAATCTCGTGATCCTGCAGAGCGTGAAGCTTCTCTACACGCCGTTCGCTTCCCGACTCTTTGCGCGCCAGGACACCGAGGCCATTCACCAGCTCTACTCACAGACCTCGGCGTGGATCATGGTCATCACCTTCCCGGTTTTCGCGATTTGTGTGTTTCTTTCTGGACCGATCACGGAGGCGCTGTTCGGCGCGCGATATTCCGACGCCGCCGTGTTGCTCACGATCCTTGCGGTCGGTAACTACTTCAACGCGGCTCTGGGGGTCAACCTCTATACCTTGAACGTCTTCGCCCGGGTGCGTTTCGTGGCCGCCGTGAACGGGGTTGTGGCCGCGATCGCGGTAGCGCTCCACTTCATCCTGATCCCGAGCTACGGAGCCCTCGGAGCCGCGATAGCCACCACTACCACCGTGATCGTCTACAACCTCCTGAACCAGGTGGGCATGGTGGTGGGCACGGGAGTCGGTCGCTTTCGTGGGAGTCACGTCCGGATCTACGTGGCGGTGGTGATGGTCGGCACGATCTTGCTCGGGGTGCGCATGGTCACTTCGAGCGTGTGGATTCTCCTCCCTCTCATAGTGATCTCGAGCTTCGGATTGCTGCGCTGGTCGAGGGATCTGCTCGCCATCGCCGACACCTTCCCGGAGTTGACCCGGGTTCCCGGTTTGCGGCTTTTCCTGGGGGGGCGGCGTGACGGAGCGTGACCCGAAGATACAAAAGGTTCTCGAACCACCCCACGCCGACGGGCCGGTGCTCGAAAGGCTCCGCACCCGCGGATACTCGGTGCTGGATGCCTTGATGACCACCCCGGGGAGAGACGATCGCCGGCTGCGTACGATTCTGCGCGCCTTGCTCCTGCCTGGATCTCGCGGTTACCGGAGAGTTTCCGCCTGCCTCCAGCTCGTCGACCGCATGTTTCCCGGGGCCGCTCGTCGCACGACCTCGCTCCTCTGCCGGACGCGGGGTCTCCCATTCGAAGCCGAGCAACTGCAGCCGATTGGATTCGGTTCGGGGGGAACCGTCTTCCGGTTTGAGTCCAGGGGTGTCTCTCACGTGCTAAAGATATACCGACGCACAATGGGGCGTAGCGTGGAGGCACTCGCGGCGGCCGCCGACTACTACCGGGCCCGATACGAGCTGGCTCGCGCCTGGTACCTCGAGTGTGATGTCGTCCACCCCACCCACTATCTCATCCTGCCGAGCCCCCTCCTGGGGCTACGAGCCATCGGTGCCTGTCAGACGTATCTGCCCGGACCGCTCCTCGATCTGTTCGAGACCCCGCTTGCCGTGATCATCGAGAAGTCGGCCGAGCATCCGGGGCTGGCGGAACAGATTGTCGCATTCGCCCGTCGCACCGCGGAGCTCCGGACGGAGTACCAGGCCGGGGTCGATCTGATTGGCCGAGAGAATCTCAACGTGATACAGGAGAATGGAAGCTGCCGGCTCCGGCTCATCGACTTCGGCTACATCGACCTCGCCCCGGGCGCTTCCGTCCCCGAACATCGCCGCCACAGGGACCAGGCCCGGGCTGAGCACCTCTCCCGACTGGTCGAGGCCCTGACGTCTTGATCCGGCCGAGAGCCTCGAAGAATGAACTGGAGATCGCTTTTAGAAATTGCCCGTAAGACGCGTCAGCTCTGCACCATTCGGTTTACATAACGCATCTGTAACAACACGAGGCCTGCCGTTGACCTATCACATTGAGCACCCACCGCGATAGAATTTCCTATCCGTCCGATGGTTGGGCAGAAGTGCCTGCTGATTCTGCCTATACTCTACTCAAACGAAGGGCAGGAGCGTGTGAATGAGGGCAACCGCTGAGACCTCGATGACGAGGGAGGGCCTGTTCGACCTCTTGTGCTGTCCGGTGTGCCGAGGGCAGTTGGTCGACTCCGAACCGAGCGTGGAGGGAGCCGAGTCGGCTCTACGCTGCGCGGCCTGTGCCGTGGACTTCGCGGTGTGATCCGGCGTTCCGGATATGATTCCGCCCGCGGCGGAGACCGATGCCGATTGGGACATCTGGCGTAAGCACCTGGTCGCCTTTAAGGCGCGGAGAGCGAACCGCAAGAGTGACCCGAAGAAGCTCGTCAACCGAATGAGCCAGTCGGGCGGGCCCCAGCAAATCGCCTTCGTCGAGTTCACCGGGATTGAAGATGGCGTGGTGCTCGACAGGGGATGTGGACCCGGCAAGTGAACGACCGAATATCTTGATAATTGTCGCAGATGATATGGGTTTCGGCGACATAGGGGCGTTTGGGAGCAAAATAGAGACACCGAACATCGACAGCCTAGCCAGAGACGGAATCCAATTTACAAACTTTCATGTCGGCGCAGCCTGTTCACCAACGCGAACCATGCTCATGACCGGTGTGGACAACCATCTTGCCGGCCTCGGCAACATGCTCGAAATCATTGCCGACAACCAGTTTGGCAAACCAGGCTACTAGGGCCACCTCAACGACTCAGTGGTATCGGTAGCTACGCTGCTCCGGGATGGCGGCTATAACGCCTATATGGCGGGGAAATGGCATCTTGGAAAAACCCCAGAGACGATTCCGCACGGCCAGGGGTTCGAGCGCTCGTTCGCGCTAATGGAAAGTGGGGCCGACAACTGGGTGAAGCAGCCCTACTTGCCGAGCTACAAGGCAGTGCACTATTACGAAGATGATCGGGAGGTCGACCTGCCCAACGAGGGATATTTCTCGTCGAATTTTTATACGGACAAAATCATCGAATGGATCGATGCGGACCGGGACAGTGGCAAGCCCTTCTTCGCGTATCTTGCCTACCAGGCTGTACATATTCCCTACCAGGCCCCGCGGGAGCACATCGACAAATACAACGGCACGTACGATGAGGGTTGGTCGGAAATCAGAAATAAACGGCTTGAACGGCAGAAACAAATCGGGATCGTCAGTGAGGAAGTCACGCTGCAATCGCAATACGTAAACACGATAACGCCGTGGCAGATTCTCGACTGGGAGGCTCTAAGCGCTGAGCAAAAACTCTTCTATGCCCGCATTATGCAGACCTACGCCGGCATGGCGGACAATATGGATGCGAATATCGGCAGATTGATTGCCAACCTGGAGGCGATTGGCGAGGCTGACAACACGCTCGTGATCTTCTTGTCCGATAATGGCGCCGATCCCAACCAGGCTCTCGCGCAGCCGGGTTTCCGTGCATGGTACGAGGCCAACTATGAGCTTGCCTTTCTCGAAGACTACGGTGGGGATTATTTGACGATGGGTCAAAAAGGGTCTTACGTCGAGAACGGGCCTGGCTGGGCGGCTGCAGCAAATACACCCGGCAGTTACTACAAGTTGTTTTCGACCGATGAGGCGCAACTGGCCAGACCACCCAGAAATAAAGCGAAGATGATGCTGTTGACACGCAATTTCGATGCCCTCCGTTTTGTGGGAAACAGTCTGCCCGTTGGGCACCTTACGTTGTCTGACAAATGCCGGATTTTTCCGTGATGATTTCCTAAGAAACTCATGACACGGACCGAAAGCAGATATATGAAGGCCAGGGCGCCCCCGAAGGCTAGGCGGCGATCAATGGGAAGTCTAATACTGCGAGCGACTCTGTGGGCGTTGCTAACGGACAAAGCGAGCCCCCGCTACCATAAAAACTTGTCGTTCGCCGGCCGCCCGTAATAGGGCGGCCTCGACGTCACCCCGTTGCGACTCCAGCCTGATTTCCAAGGGAAATCGTTTTAGTCTGTTCATCGCTCCATCCTCTCAAAGAATAGAGCCTCCGGGAAAGTCAGGGCGGTTCAAGGCTCGTCACCTCACAAAAGTGTGCAATTTTCAGGCGCCATCAATGAGCAGTTTTCGCCCGGCGTTGACACTGTGTCAAGCCCAAGATCTTTGGTCCACTCATGCTGTTAGGGATTTCGGTTGTTGATTCATTTTTCCTTCAGTCCAGCACTGTAAGAATTTCTCCGGGTTCATGCCGGCCAACGATCCGTGTGGCCTGATGGTGTTGTATTCTTCCAGCCATTGTTGAATGACGACACGCGCTTCGGTCAGTGAACCGAACAGCCAGCGGTC
>JAPUKU010000094.1 GCA_027295505.1 Acidobacteriota bacterium | reverse complement strand
CGATCCCTGGGGAATCAAGGTGTCCATGGTGGAAGTGAAACATGTCGATCTGCCCGCCGAAATGCAGCGTGCCATGGCACGCCAGGCGGAGGCGGAGCGCGAAAAACGGGCCAAGATCATCCACGCGGAGGGGGAATTCCAAGCCTCGAGGCAGCTCAGCAATGCTGCGGAAGCGTTCGCCAAAAACCCGATCACGCTTCAGCTGAGATACCTGCAGACGCTGACTGAGATCTCTTCAGAAAGCAACTCCACGGTGATCTTTCCGGTCCCCATCGATATCTTTGCTGCGTTCACCAAGAAGAGCTCCTGAGGCAAATATCCGCACGGCATGGCGAAAAAACGAAGGAGCAGCACGCGGCGACGAACCCTGCGGGCGGTGCTCGGACGTAGCGCCCGCCTGGCTCCTGCCGAGCTCATACGGTTCTCCCAGACACTGGCTCTTGGCAAGTTCGCGCAGGATCTTCTGCCCCTCCTCAAATCGTCACTGCGGGCCGACTTCGTCATTCTGTTGATCGTGGAACGCGCCAGCGGCTACCCGCGCTTGTGCTTTACGGATCTGCCGCGGAAGGATGGTTTCCGGAAGATGCTGGAGACCACTGAAGTCATGGCGCCGTTCCGTCTCTCCAGACGCAAGCCGGTGACCATCGTTGACTCAGGCTGGCTCGAGAAGAACCTGGGCGAGCGCAGTCGGCGCGCCCGGACACCCGCCAGCCTGCTGGTGGGGCTCATTCCCACCGCCCGCCGATCGGTGGCGATGGCCCTGGTGGGTCGCAAATCGCGGCCGTTCAAGACCCAGGACCGTGTGCATCTTGCGGGCTTGCTCGAACCGCTTCGGCGGCCGTTCGACAACGTGTTGTTGATGGAGGCGTACAGAGAACTGGTCATAAAGGATGACCAGACGGAGAGCTACAACCGGCGTTACTTCGAGAGCTTCCTGGACGAAGAACTCAACCGCAGCCTGCGCTACCGGAGTCCGTTGTCCCTGATCTTCATGGATGTGGATAATCTGAAAGAGATCAACACCCGCTACGGGCACGCTATGGGCAGTCGTGCCCTGCGGGAACTTTCGCGGCGCGTGATCGCTGTCATCCGACGGATCGACAAGATCTTCCGGTACGGGGGTGATGAATTCTGCATCGTACTGCCTCAGACCGGCTGGCAGGGAGCCTACGAGGTCGCGCAGCGCACCCGCGGCGCTATCAGCCGCACGCCTTTCCTGGTCTCGGACACGGGCGGCCGCTCTCTGACAGCGAGCTTTGGCATCTCCTCCTTCCCCTTTCACGCCGATTCCAAGGAGGAGCTCATAAATCTGGCGGATCAGGCAATGTACAAGATGAAGGATGCGGGCAAGAATTCCATTCAGGTTGCCGAGGCTCAGAAGCGCGGAGAACCGGCGGGGGGCTAGAGCGGCTCAGCTAGTGGCCGTCCACCGAGGAGGTGTAAGTGATGTCCGACGAGGAATACCGCACGCACGAGATTTTGCTAGAAAACCGCCACCTGGCATTCGTCGGTGTCGGAGTTTTGATGCTGTGCTTGGGCTCTTTCCTTCTGGGTCGCTGGACGGAGCACCGGCGCTGGGTCAATCCGGACACCCCGCTACCCCAGGTGTCAGGAGCCACGGAGCATCTACCGATCGAGCCGGCTTTCCTGGCCGAGGAGGCGCTGCGCAGCGCGGGTCCCATGGAAGCGCTCGCGGTCGAGAAGCGGGATGAGCCAGAGCCCGCTTCACCGTCTTCCCAGGCGAGCCTGCGCCCTGCGCCCCGGGCGGAGAAGCCGCCGCTTCCGGCCGCGCAGAGCGAGGACCTGTACGTCCAGGTGCTCGCAACCCGGCACGAGGAGGCGGCGGTGCGCCTGCGGGAACGTCTGTCCGGCCGGAACTACCCGGCTACGGTGATCTCCCTGCCGGATGCTAAGGGGCAAATGCTGTACCGGGTGCGGGTGGGTGGATACCCCACGCGTGAGGAAGCGAAGCGAGTCGCGGTCCGACTTGAAAGCGAAGAACGCCTCAAGACCTGGATCCCTTGATCGTGCAGCGCACGGCCGCGAGCGGCTGGACGCGGGACGCCGGTGCGGTGGCGGCAGCGGCTTTGGGGTTGATCGCCGCCTTCCCGCCGCTGGGGGTGTGGCCGCTGGCCTGGGTGGCACCCGTGCCGCTGTTATGGCGAGCCGTGGCGGTTTCTCCTCGGCGGGCCCTCCTGCTTGGCGCCGTCTGGGGATCCTTATTCTTTAGCTTCGCCCTCTACTGGATCCAGCCTGTCCTGGTGACCTACGGCGGGGTGTCACCTCTTATCGCCCTCGCTCCGGTTGCTCTTCTGATCACCTACTGCGCGGGATATTTTGCCCTGTTCCTGTGGTCCGTGAGCGCGGGGGTACGGCGCTGGGGTCACCGGGCGCTGTGGCTGGCACCGGCTCTCTGGGTAGGGCTCGAGTGGTTTCGGAGCCATGCCTTCGGAGGCTTCCCCTGGGCACCGCTGGCGATCTCACTCCAGGGCGTGCCCGTGTTGATGGCTCCGGCAGCATGGGGAGGTGCCTACGCCCTTTCCGCTCTGATCGTTGCGTTCTGGATATGGTTGATTCACCTGGTCCGATTGAGCAGCAATCCCGGGGCGTGCTTCCGCCTGGGGGCCGCAGGCGCAGGGGGTCTCGTTTTGCTGCTGGTCTTCGGAGCCTGGCGTACGGCACGCCTCGATCGCCTGCCCGCCGACCTGCGCGTGGCTTGCCTACAGGTAAACGTTCCCCAGGCCATCAAATGGTCCCGGGCCCACAGACTCGAGATTCTCCGGGCGCACCGCGAGCTGACGCGCGAGGCAGCGCTCGGAGGAGCGCGACTGGTGATCTGGCCCGAGTCGTCGCTGTCGTTCGGACCTTTCGAAAAGGTACCTGTGGAGGAAGGCGGTCAAAATGTCGAGGCATGGGTGGCGGAACAGGCGCGCGCCAACGGCGTGGAGATTCTCTGGGGCGGGGTCGCCGCAGAGCGCACGCTCAACGGGATCGAGTTCCGCAACAGCGCTTACTTCACGGCAGCCAGTGGTGAGACGCAGAGCCGCTACGACAAGGTTCACCTGGTGCCTTTCGGGGAGTATGTTCCGCTTCAGAAGTACCTGAAGTTCATGGAGCCACTGGTGCAGCAGGTCGGCGATTTTGGCCCGGGAAAGATGCCGGTTCTGCACCCTGGAGCGGCCGCACCGATCGCATCGATCATCTGTTACGAGCTCTTATTTCCGCACCTGGTGCGGGAGGCCGCGGTGGGAGCCGGGTTGATGGTCAACATCACCAACGATGCCTGGTATGGCACCCGCGTCATGCCCCATCAGCATCTGGCAGCAGCGCCGCTGCGGGCGGTGGAGAATGGCATGGCCGTGGTGCGCGCTGCCAACACCGGGGTGAGCGCCCTGGTATCGCCCTCGGGCCGCGTGCTGGCACGCACTCGCTTGGAGGAGCGCACGATTCTTCTCGGCGACATACCCTCGCGGGGAGTCGAGACTTTCTACCGCCGCTACGGAGATTTGTGGGCGGGTGCGTGTGCTATGATCAGTGCGGTTTATTTCGGCATGCTCGCAACGCGGTTACCGCGCCCCGCGGCGCGCCGAAATCTCCAGTCCGCATGAAACCTGAATTGCGGCCCCCAAGGAGGAAGCGTCTCGATGCTCGAGGAATGGTTCGAACGAACAGAGAAGCTACGGGAACGTGTCTCTGACCTCAGGGGGTATCTTTGACCTCGAGGCTAAGGAGAGCGAGTTGGCCCGGATCGAGGGACAACTCGCCAAGCCCGGCTTCTGGGACCAGCCAGAAGCTTCCCGCGAAATACTGCAGCGCCGCAGCCGCCTGGGCGCCGAGATTGAGATCGGTCGCCAGCTCCTGAATGAGTTTTCCGATCTGGAAGCTCTCGTGGAGTTGGCGCACGAAGGCGAACCTGTAGAGGGCGACCTCAAACAGGCGGTTCACGGACTCGAGCAGCGTGTCGATCAGGTCGAGGTCCAGCACCTGCTCTGTGGCGAACACGATTTCAGCAACAGCTTCATCGATATCCACGCCGGTGCCGGAGGGACGGAGGCCCAGGACTGGGCGGAGATGCTGCTGCGCATGTACCTGCGCTGGGCCGACCGGCGTGCGTACCAGACGGAAATCCTTGGCTTGCAGCAGGGAGAGGGGGCGGGGATCAAGAGCGCCACGGTGCGTGTGGAAGGCAGCTACGCCTACGGTTATCTGTCCGCCGAGATCGGAGTACACAGGCTGGTTCGTATCTCGCCGTTCGACGCCAATGCGCGGCGCCACACATCGTTTGCCTCGGTCTATGCCTACCCTGAAATTGACGATCGCATCAAGATCGAGATTGCCGACAAGGATCTGCGGATCGACACCTACCGCTCCAGCGGAGCCGGCGGCCAGCACGTGAACGTCACCGATTCGGCGGTGCGTATCACCCACCTCCCCACTAGCATCGTGGTGCAGTGTCAGAACGAGCGCTCCCAGCATCGCAACCGGGACATGGCCATGCGCATCCTGCGGGCCCGCCTGTACAAGCACGAGCTCAAGAAAAGGGACGAGGCGCGCGATCAGGTGGAAGGCCAGAAGCGGGATATCGACTTTGGAAGCCAGATCCGGTCCTATGTCCTGCAGCCCTACCGCCGGGTGAAGGACCTGCGCAGCGGCCATGAGACGGGCAACGTCGATTCGGTGTTGGACGGGGACCTGGACCCCCTGATCAAGTCGTTTCTTGTCACCCGGAGCCGGTCCCGGCGGGAGGCCGGTACATCCAGTTGAAAGGCGCCGGGACACAACATATATTGAGCGCTTGACAGTGCTGTGTCGCTTCGCTAAGATCTTAGCACTCCTCTAGTTAGAGTGCTAAAATCTCTGATGATGGTGACCTACAAGTGCCGGAAATTCAGTTAGATAAGAGAGCCAGAAGCATCCTGAAAGCGGTTGTCTCCAGCTTCATCCACAGCGGCCAACCGGTGGGTTCGCGCACCATAGCCCGCGCCTACCGGGAGCCGCTGAGTCCCGCCTCGGTCCGCAACGTCATGGCTGATCTGGAGGGATTGGGTCTGCTGTGCCAGCCCCACACCTCGGCAGGGCGGGTTCCCACCGATCGGGGCTACCGCTACTACGTGGATTCTCTGCTGCCGGCCCAGCGTATCTCCTCCTCGGAGGAGCGGGTCATTCGTGAAACGCTCCAGGAGGGACCGGAGGATCTGGCCGGATTGCTGGAGCGGGCCTCGCTCCTGCTCTCCAGGCTGTCTCGGAACCTGGGCATCGTTGTGGCTCCGGTTCTGTCACAAACCATTCTCAAACACGTGGAGTTCCTGCGGTTGAGCGGGCGACGCGTGCTGACCCTGTTTGTCTCCAAGAGTGGTGCCTTGCATAACCGCATCGTCCAGCTCGAGGAGGAGATTTCCCAGGCAGAACTGACGCGTATGGGCAACTTCCTGAGCACGCATCTCGGTGGCAAGACCCTGCCCCAGGTGCGCAAGGAGCTGCTTCACCTCATGTCCGAGGACACGGCGCTCTACGATCGCCTCCTGCAACGTGCGCTGTCGCTGGGAGCTTGGATGTTCGCTCAGAGCGAGGACCTGCAGTCCGGTGTGTACATCGAGGGTGCGTCGAACCTCTTGGACCGCGCCGGAACGCAGGATCTCGAGCACATGCGAGACCTGTTTCGCGCCTTCGAGGACAAACACCGGATCGTGCAACTCCTGAACCAGTGCCTGACGAGCGATGGCGTGCAGGTGGTCATCGGCTCCGAGAACTCCGAGCCTGAGCTGCGGCCCATGTCTCTGGTGATGGCGAACTACAGCAACGAAGAGAATCCTGTGGGTGCTCTTGGTGTCCTGGGGCCGATGCGCATGGAATATGCTCGGGCCGTGTCACTGGTTGACGCCATCGCGCGGGCCTGCACGGAGGCTTTGCGGGAGCGCACGAACTGAAAGAGCGGGCTGTGTGAGCGACAAGAAGCCACAGAAGATCGATATCGACCAGGCGCTTGCGGGCGGCACGCCCACGGACGGTGGTGGGAGCGACGATATCGAGATCATCGAGGTGGTGGGGGGCGAGCCCGAAGGTGTCGGCGAGGATAGGAAGGATGCGTCTGCCGTTGCAGTACAGGTCGAGAGTGCCAAAGATGCGTCGGAGGCCGAGGCAAAGAGTGCCGCTCTACTCGATCGACTCAAGCGCCTGCAGGCTGAGTACGAGAACTACCGCAAGCGCGTCGAGCGGGTTCGCGTCGAACATCGCGAGCAGGCCAACGCCAAACTTGTTCTGGAAATCCTGCCGGTTCTCGATTCCTTCGAGCGCGCACTCAAGGATCGGTCCACAGACGCGGCGGATGAGTTCAGCACCGGAGTACAACTCATCGAGCGCCAGCTCCGCGAGGTGCTCGATCGCGCCGGACTGGAGCTGATCCAGGCTGCGGGTGACATGTTCGATCCGGAGATTCATGAAGCCGTGGCTGCCACCCACGACCCGGCCGCCACGCCGGGAAAGATCCTGGATGTTTTCGAACAAGGATACCGCTTCAAGGGCCGCCTTTTGAGACCGGCGCGGGTACGCGTGGCGGCGGCAGAGGACATGAAGAGGCGCGACAATGGCTAAGGAGGGACTGGATCGCTAGCCCGCTGAGCCACTCGGGTCGCTGAGGTGACCCGGCACAGCGTTCCGGGAGGTGTGAGAAGACGCAATCTGGAGCGTGGTTTGCACAAAGAGGGCAAGCATGGGCAAAATAATCGGCATAGACCTCGGGACGACCAACTGTTGCGTTGGTACTTTCGAGGGGAATAACATCGAGGTCATCCCCAACAAGGAGGGAGGGCGGACGACACCCTCCATTGTTGGCTTTACAGATAAGGGTGATCGTCTGGTCGGGCAAATCGCCAAGCGCCAGCTGCTCACCAACCCCACCAACACGGTCTACGCGGTCAAGCGCCTCATCGGCAGGAAGTTCAATTCCTTCGAGGTGCAGCGCGCCAAGGAGTTTCTGCCTTACGAGATCATCGAGGCGGAAAACGGCGACCTGCGCATTCGCATCAAAGAGAAGGATTATTCACCGCAGGAAATTTCGGCCATCATCCTGGGGCGCCTGAAGGAACTCGCTCAGGATCACCTCGGCGCCGAAGTGACCGAAGCAGTGGTCACGGTTCCCGCCTACTTTGACGATACTCAGCGGCAGGCCACGAAGGATGCCGGCCGCATCGCCGGCCTCAAGGTTCTGCGTATCATCAATGAGCCGACAGCCGCATCCCTGGCCTATGGTCTTGAAAAGGAGAGCGAGACGAAGATCGCTGTCTTCGACCTGGGCGGGGGCACATTTGATATCTCGATCCTGCAGATGGGGGATGGAGTGTTCGAGGTCAAGGCGACATCCGGCGACACCTTCCTGGGTGGTGAGGATTTTGACCAGCGGGTCGTCGACTGGTTGGCGTCCGAGTTTCAAACCCAGACCGGCACCGACCTTCGCCAGGATCGACTCGCCATGCAGAGGCTCAAGGAGGCGGCGGAGAAGGCCAAGTGCGAACTCTCCTCCGAATCCAAGTCGGAGGTAAACCTCCCCTTCATTTCCGCCGACGACAAGGGTCCGCGGCACCTCAACTGTTCCCTGTCCCGTGCCAAGCTGGAGGAACTGGTCCACGATCTCGTGGAACGCTGCAAGCATCCGTGCCTGGAGGCCCTGGAATGCGCGGGGCTAAAAGCTCAAGAGATCGATGAGGTACTCCTGGTCGGCGGTATGACTCGGATGCCCAAGATCGTGCAGCTTGTGACCGACATCTTTGGTCGCGAGCCGAGCCGGGACAAGAATCCGGACGAGGTAGTCGGTGTGGGCGCCGCCATTCAGGGAGGTATCCTGCGTGGCGACGTCAAGGAGCTGGTTCTGCTCGACGTCACGCCACTTTCCCTGGGTATCGAGACGCGGGGCGGTATGTTTACCAAGCTCATCGAGCGCAACTCGACGATCCCCACCAAGAAATCCAAGATCTTCACGACGGTCACAGACAACCAGGCCCAGGTTGAAATTAATGTGCTGCAGGGCGAGCGCGAGGTGGCGGCCTACAACAAGACTCTGGGGCGTTTCGATCTGGTTGGCATTCCCCCGGCTCCCAAGGGAGTGCCGCAGGTCGAGGTCATGTTTGACATCGACTCCAACGGTATCGTCAATGTGTCGGCCAAGGACAAAACTACCGGGCAAGAGCAGAAGATCGCCGTAACTCCATCGAGCGGCTTGACCGAGAAGGAGATCAATGAGATTATCACCGACGCGAACAGGCACTCTGAGGATGACCGTAAGCGGTCCGAGCTGAACCGCATCCAGACCCGCCTCGAGGGGCTTCTGGAGTCGAACGAGCGAACCTTCGCAGAGTTCGGAAAGAACCTCGACGAGGCCAAGCGCAAAATGGTACAGCGCATCCTCGAGAACGCCCGCCACACCCTCGAGGGCTCGAGCCTCTCGGAGAGTACCAAGTCCCTGGAGAAGTTGGCCGAGGCCTCCGAGATCCTTACCGAAGTCATCCTCTACGATCCCTCCAAGTTCAAGGCTCCCGAAAGTGAGCCGGAGGGAGCAGGGGTGGGCGCCGGAGAGGAAAAAGAATCGTGAGCTCCGGGAAGCGGGCCGGTTTCTTGGGGATGCGGAGGAGCAGGAGAAGCCTTGAAGGGCAAGCAGGATTACTACGACATACTCGGAGTCAGCCAAGACGCTGATCTCGCCGAGATCAAGAAGGCTTACCGCCGCCTCGCGGTCAAGCACCATCCCGACAAGAATCCCGGAAATAAGCAAGCCGAAGATCAGTTCAAGCAGGCTTCAGAAGCCTATAGCGTGCTCAGCGACCGTGAGCGGCGCAGCCGATACGATCGATTCGGGCACCGCGGTGTGGGCAGCACGCCTTTTACCGGCTTCGACAGCGACATCTTCGGCGACTTCTCCGACATCCTCGGTGATCTGTTCGGCCTGGGCGACCTGTTCGGCGGCGGCCGGCGCCAGCGGGGCGGCGTGCGCTCCGGTGCGGACCTGCGAACCGATCTGGAGATCGATTTTCGAGATGCGATGCTCGGTACGGAGGCGCAGCTGCGTGTGGCCCGGCTGGAAGCTTGTGCGCAATGCGCTGGGCGGGGCTATGAGAAGCCCGGCGACGTGCGTGAATGCCCGCGCTGCGGTGGACAGGGCCAGGTGGTCTTCCAGCAGGGCTTTTTCCGCCTGGCGCGGACCTGTGACCAGTGTCGCGGGAAGGGCAAGGTCATCCTTCGGGAGTGCGCCGGTTGTGCCGGGCACGGCCGCGTGCAACGGGAACGCACCCTCAACGTGCGCGTTCCCCCGGGTGTGGATACCGGCAACCGCCTGCGACTGGAGGGAGAAGGAGAGGCCGGGGAAGCCGGAGGATCTCCCGGTGACCTATACGTCGTATTGCATGTCCGGGATCATGAGTTCTTCCAGCGGGACGGCAATGACCTGCACTGCCAGATCCCGGTTTCGTACTCGCAGGCGGCCCTGGGCACCCTGATCCAGGTCCCCACGCTGAAGGGCGCTGATCCCCTGCGGGTACCGGCCGCCACCCAGAGCGGAACCGTGTTCCGCCTGAGAGGCAAGGGCGTGCCACAGGTCAACGGACACGGGACCGGCGATCTGTACGTCGCGGTGATCGTGCGCACTCCGACACGCCTTGGTAAGAAGCAACGTGAGCTCCTGGAGCAACTGGCCGAGGCGGGACAGGAAGACGTCCGCTCTCCGGACAAGAGCCTCTTCGAGAAGGTTAAAAACCTCTTCAGTTGATGCGGCCCTCCGGGCGCTGAGATCCCCAGCTCTGCATCAACTGTACGGTGATGCTGCCCCGTTTCTACGTCGAGCCACAAGCCCTGTCGGAAGGAGAGGCCCGGATCTCGGGTCCCGAGAGGGATCATTTGATGCGGGTGCTGCGCCTGGGTGTGGGTGACCGGGTCGTTCTGTTCGACGGACGGGGAAACGAGTATCTCGCACACGTCCGTGAGACGGCCCGGCGGTACGTCCGGTTGCAGGTAGGTCCCTCGCGTCACTCCAACGCGGACCCCGCTCAGGCCCGGGTGGTGCTCCTGCAGGGGTTGCCGAAGCTGGCAAGGGTGGATTGGCTGATAGAGAAAGCCACCGAAGCCGGCGTGGCGGAGATCGTGCTGGTGTGGGCACGGCGTTCGCCGCCGGAGACGCGCCGTGCCGGGGCTCGCCAGGAGCGCTGGGAAAAGATCGCCCGTGAGGCCTGCCGCCAGTGTGGCCGTGCGCAAGTCCCCGAAATCCATCCCCCGCTGGCCGCGTCTGAAGCCTGGAGCCGATGGGCCGGGAAAGGGCGCACGGCCCTGCTGCACCCGCAGGCCTCGAGGGGATTTCGGGACTGGCTCCAGGAGGCCGCTTCCCGGGACTGGGTGATCGCCGTGGGACCGGAAGGAGGCTGGGAGCCCGGGGAGGAGCAGCAGGCCGGTGCCTGTGGCTTCGAGCCGGTGGTGGCCGGTCCGCGCACGATGCGCGCTGAGACCGCCGGGGTTCTTGCCGTGGCCGGCGTCCAGCTGGTGTGCGGCGATCTCGGCGAGAGCCCCGCGCGCGGGTGAACGTTGACATTGGTGAGAGTTACCGATAGTTTTAAACGTCATACTGAGCAGCGTACGTCAATGGAGAAAGCTGACAAGATCTGGATGAACGGCAGCCTGGTCCCTTGGGATGAGGCGCGCATTCATGTCCTATCCCACGTCGTGCACTACGGTTCGGCCGTCTTCGAGGGTATCCGGTGCTACCGGCCGTCCTCCGGTTCCGCCATCTTCCGTCTCAAAGAGCATGTCGCCCGGCTATTTGACTCTGCGAAGGTGTACCGCATGCCGGTGCCCTACTCCAGGGCACAGCTGAGCGAGGCGATCCTGGAGACCGTCAGGGCCAACAATCTCGAAAGCTGCTACATCAGGCCCCTGATCTACCGCGGTTACGCAGAGCTTGGGGTCAACCCGACTCCCTGTCCCGTGGAGGTGTCGATCGCAGTTTGGAAGTGGGGGTCCTACCTTGGCAAAGAGGCGCTCGAGCAGGGGGTGGATGTGCAGGTCTCGAGCTGGACGCGCCCGGCATCCAACTCGCTTCCCTCCGAAGCCAAGGCGGCGGGCAACTACCTCGGCGCCCAGCTCGTGAAGATGGAAGCCGTGGCCAATGGGTTCACCGAGGGGATCACCCTCGATCACCAGGGCTTCGTCGCCGAGGGAAGCGGTGAGAATCTGTTCATGGTGCGGAATGGCAAGCTGACGACCCCTCCGCTGTACAGCTCGATCCTGGCGGGGATCACCCGTGACTCTGTTCTCACGCTGGCCCAGGACCTCGGCATTCCCGTGGAGCAACGCTCCGTACAGCGTGGGGAGCTGTACCTGGCCGAGGAGCTCTTCTTTACCGGCACGGCTGCGGAGATCTCGCCCATCCGCACGGTGGACCGGATGCCGGTGGGAAGTGGCAAGAGAGGCCCGGTCACCCAGAAGCTACAACAAGCTTTCTTTGCCATCCTGGAGGGGAAGCAGCCCGATACCCACGGCTGGCTGACCCCCTTGAAGCCCCGCTGAGGGGCCCCGGAAAGCCCTCCCCCTTTTTGACAGAGCCTTCTCCTGGCACTAGATTTGGAGTGCGTTCATGGCCGCCCCGCTCCGGGCGGCATGTCTGTGGTTTTTGGAGGATAAGGCGTTGCATATCAACGATTTACTGAAAACGGCGACAGATCATCAGGCCTCTGACGTGCACATCAAGGTGGGCAGCCACCCCGTGATTCGGGTGGACGGACACCTGCATGCGCTCACCCAGGTGCCCCGGCTCACGCCGGAGGACACCATAGCCATGGCGTTCAGCATCATGAATGCCCGGCAGAAGCAGAAGTTCAAGGACCACTTCGAGATCGATATTGCCTACTCGGTGCCTGGGCTGGGCCGCTTCCGCTGCAACATTTTCCAGCAACGTGGCACGGTCGGCTTGGTGATGCGTGTCATCCCCATCAAGATCCTGACCTTCCAGGAACTGCTGCTGCCTCCGGTGCTCGACCAAATCTGTGAGGAGCAGCGCGGACTGATCCTCTGCACGGGTACGACCGGATCAGGTAAGTCCACGTCTCTGGCCGCCATGATCGACTACATCAACGCGCGGCGGACCGAGCACGTCATGACGATCGAGGATCCGATCGAGTTCCTGCACCGCGACAAGAAAAGTCTCGTGAACCAGCGCGAGATCGAGGTGGATACGAAGTCGTTTGCCACCGCGTTGCGCTCGGCCTTGCGTCAGGATCCCGACGTCATCCTGGTGGGTGAGATGCGCGACTATGAGACCATCGAGACCGCTCTCACCGCCGCCGAGACGGGTCACCTGGTGCTCAGCACGCTGCACACCATGGACGCCACCGAGACCATCAACCGTGTAATCTCAGTCTTCCCACCGCATCAGCAGAAGCAGATCCGCCTGCAGCTGGCGGCGGTTCTCAAGGCGGTCATCTCCATGCGGCTGGTGCCGAGGGCGGATGGCAACGGCCGGGTGCCGGCGGTTGAGATCCTGCGCATCACCGGTCTCATTCGCGAGTGCATCGAGGTCAAGGAAAAAACCAAGCTCATCCGGGAGGCAATTGCGGCCGGAGCCTCTCAGTACGGCATGCAGACTTTCGACCAGTCGATCTACAACCTTTATAAGAAGGAGCTCATCACTCTCGAGGAGGCGTTGCGCCGGGCAACGAACCCCGACGAGTTCAAGCTCCGCATCCAGGGCATTCAGTCGACCTCCGACGTCGCCCAGCAGGAGATGGAGACCGCGATCCGTGGTGCGGGGGATAGGCCGGGCGGAGCGGATTCGCCCTTTGAGACTTGAGGAGAAGCCCCGGCCTGCCGGGGCGTCACTCCGGGAGCGCCTGGACCGCTCAGAAAGGCGTGGGCTATAATCCACCTTTTGCACGGGCCGCATCTGATGCGCGCAGCCCGGCCATCCGCCTCCGGTGGCGCCGGCGGGCCCCCCGAAAAACAACATGCAGTCCGCCGATATCCGATCCCGCTTCCTCGGTTTCTTCGAGAAACTGAATCATACCGTCGTTCCCTCCTCCTCTCTGGTCCCGGCGAGCGATCCAACCCTGCTGTTCGCCAACGCGGGGATGAATCAGTTCAAGGGCGTCTTCCTGGGAGAGGAGACACGCTCCTACCGTCGAGCCGCCTCCTCACAGAAGTGCCTGCGGGTATCCGGCAAACACAATGATCTCGAGCAGGTCGGGTACACCCCCCGGCATCACACGTTCTTCGAGATGCTCGGGAATTTCTCGTTCGGGGATTACTTCAAGAAAGAAGCCATCGAGTTTGCCTGGGAGCTTCTCACAGCCAAACCCTCCCGCGGTGGTTTCGGTCTGGCCGAAGATACCCTGTGGGCCACCGTGTTTCAGGACGATGCGGACGCCCACGGCACGTGGAGCAAGCGCATTGGTCTTTCCGAAGATCATTTACGGCGGCTGGGAGAGAAGGACAACTTCTGGTCCATGGGAGACACGGGCCCTTGCGGCCCGTGCTCCGAGATCCACCATTTTGATCCGGAGCGGGTCGAGGGGCCTTGCAGTCAGAAGGGTTGCGGCCCCGGTTGCGAGTGCGGGCGCTACCTGGAGATCTGGAACCTGGTGTTCATTCAGTTCGAGCGCCAGCCCGATGGCACACTCGTGCCCCTGGAGCGCAGGGGAGTGGACACCGGAATGGGGCTGGAGCGAATCGCGTCCATCCTGCAGGGCGTGCGCAGTAACTATGACACTGACCTTTTCACGCCCATCCTGGAGCAGGTCCGTGGAATCGCGCGTGAGACCGGCGGTTGGAAGCCGGACTCCCATCCCCAGGAGCTTTTCTGGCAGCGGGTGATAGCCGACCACGTGCGCGCCATGACCTTCTTGATGGCAGAGGGCGTCAGCCCCAGCAACGAAGGCCGGGGATACGTGCTGCGTCGCATCCTTCGCCGAGCGATTCGCCACGGCCGGCATCTTGGAATCGAGCAGCCGTTTCTGTGCGACCTGAGCGGCAGGGTCATTGATCTCATGAAAGGCGCCTATGAGGAACTGGTGGCGCATCGGGAGGCAGTCTCCCAGATGGCCCACCGGGAAGAAGAGCGCTTTGCCGAGACCGTGGCCGTGGGTCTGCAGAAGGCGGAGGACCTGGCACAGCGCCTGAAGAGAGAACGCAAAAAGCAGTTCCCAGGAGCACAAGCCTTCAAGCTGTATGACACGTTCGGCCTGCCAATCGATATGATCCGTGATGTGGCCGGAGAATTTGATCTGCGGGTAGATGAGAAGGCGTTTGACAAGGCCCTCGCGGAGCAGCGTTCACGTTCGCGCCGCCGCATGAAGGAGTCGGCGGCGGCAGCCGATACGGTCGCTGTGAGTCACCTGGCGGATCAGCGCTGCGAATTTTTGGGATACGAGACCACACAAGCAGAGGATGTCCGCATCCTGGTGCTCCTGCGTGGAAAAGACCGCGTGGACGAGCTGAAGAGCGGCGACAAGGGGCAGGTTCTGCTCGATCGCACACCGTTCTACGCGGAGTCGGGCGGCCAGATCGGGGACAGCGGCTACCTGACGGCCTCGCTGGGCGCCGCAGAAGTGCTGGATACCCAGGCGCCTCTGCCACGTCTCCACCTGCACGCGGTCGAGGTGCGTGAGGGCCGGCTGCGGACCGGCGATCGTGTCCATGCGCAGGTCAACAGGGAAAGGCGCGAAGCAATTACCCGCAGCCATACGGCGACCCACCTTGTGCATGCGGCACTGCGCGACCTGGTGGGAACGCACGTGAAACAAGCCGGCTCTCTGGTACGTCCGGATCGTCTACGCTTTGATTTCAGCCATTACATGGGACTGTCGGAGGATATCCAGCACCAGGTAGAGAGATTGGTGAATGACATTGTCCGTCAGGATCTGCCTATTGTGACCTCGGTGATGCCCCTCGATCAGGCCCTCAAACGCGGTGCACTGGCCTTCTTCGGTGACAAGTATGGCGAGCAGGTACGGGTGGTCGAGGTACCGGAGTTCAGCATTGAGCTGTGCGGAGGAACCCATGCACGGTCCACGGGTGAACTGGGGCTGGTGAAGATCGGCTTCGAGCGCAGCGTGTCGGCCGGAGTTAGGCGGGTTGAAGCTACGAGCGGTGATGTGTCGTTGAAGAAGTTCCAGACGCAGGCCCGCATTCTGAATGCTCTGGGCGGTGTCCTGGGGGTCGATTTGGAAGGCGTCATTGGTTCCGTGCAGAAACTGCAGCAGAACGCGCGCAGCCTCCAGCGCGAGGTCGGGGCACTGCGCCTCAAGATGGCCGAAGGGATATCGGCAGTCGGTGAAGATGCCGTGCACGAGGTGCGCGGTCTCAAGGTGCTCGTCAAGAGAGTGTCCGGGCTGGACCGAGCCGGCATGCGCACGCTCACGGATCGCCTCAAGGACAAGCTGGGGTCCGGCGTCGTGGTCCTGGGCCAGAAGGATGGCGAGGCGGCTTCCTTGCTGGTAGCGGTTACGCGAGATCTTTCCTCGCGGCTGAGCGCGGGTGCCATCGTGCGTGAGCTTGCGCCGATCGTCGGTGGCCGCGGTGGAGGGAGAAACGAGCTGGCGGAGGCGGGGGGCAAGCTCGGTGGCCGGCTCGACGAGGCATTGGCGGAAGTGGATCAGGTTATCGATCGGGTGGTGGGAGCGTGAAGATGCGACGCCTTGGCGGGATGTGGGTAGTGGCCGTAGTGTTCACTTCCACGGCGGCGCTCGCTGCAGAGACCTTCTATACAGGCAAGCACGGGGAGTCTGAGGCGTTCACCAACATTCCCAGCGGAGAAGGGTTCGTGCCCCTTGCCGGCTTCAGCGACGACCTGCAGGACCTGGGTGTGCGGCCGAGGCTGCTGCGCACCCGGGCGTTTGACGACCTCATCGAATCCACCGGGCGCCAGTACGGGGTGCATCCGGGACTCATCCGGGCAATTATCCAGGTCGAGTCGGCTTTCAATCCGGTCGCGGAGTCGCACAAAGGGGCGCGGGGGCTCATGCAGCTGATGCCCGCCACGGCCCGACGGTACAGGATCCACAACCTGTTCGACCCGGTCGAGAATTTGCGCGCTGGCGTGCAACATCTCGTGCACTTGAGCGAGTTGTACGGGGAGGATCTCAACCGGGTGCTCGCCGCTTATAATGCGGGCGAGGAAGCCGTTCGCCGCTACGGCGGCATCCCGAACTACGGGGAAACACGCCGCTACGTGCGCAAGGTGAAAAAACTCTACACCGGTCCCATACGATTGAAGAGGACAGTTCCTGAGGAACTGGTATTCTTCACTTACGAGGACGGACAGGGCGTCCTGCACGTCAGTGACACCCCCATCACGGCCCATCTGGCAGAGCAGCCGGGAAACTGATATGAGTTCCGCACAGACAGGCGCAGATTTCGACGAGGGTGTGTTCCTCGTCCACCTTAACAAGGGCAAGGATTACTTGGCAAAGGGCGAGCTGGAAGAAGCGCGCCAGGAGCTGGAGAAAGCTCGAAGCTTGCGCCCCGAGGAAAACCGGGTCCTGAACCTGCTGGGCATGCTCTACTTCAAGATGGAGCTTCACCAGGAGGCGCGCGAGATCTACGGGCGCCTGATTAACCTGCATCCAAACGAGGCCGTCCTGCACCTGAATCTGGGGATCATCGAGTTCAAGGAGAACCGACTCGATGCCGCGGAGGGGTACCTGAAGCGTGCCCATGAGCTCGCTCCGAACGGCGCCAAGCCGCATATGTATCTCGGTTTGCTGTACAACAAGCGCGACGATCTCGAGCGCGCTGCTGAGCACCTGACGCTGGCGGGGGCCACCAAGCTGCTGGAGAAGGTCGAACAGAAGCGCCGCCAGCGCGCCGCCGCCCGGGTTGACGGATCCCATCTGGCGCGTGGAACGGCCAACTTCCGGATCCAGTCGCAGGACAAGATCGATGTCGATCTGACGGCGGTGCCGACATCTCCCGTGAATGAACCCTTGGGTCTGGAGGAGGGCGGGCTTGCAGCGCCCGACATCGATTCAATCCTGGCGGGCCTGTCGGCGCTGGGCGACGCCCCTCCGGGCATCATCCCGGCGTCGAGCCCTCCCCCCGGCGGTTCAAAACCTGAAACCGTGCCGCCGGCGCCAGATCCCCCCCAGGCGGAGGATGAGGTGGAGGTGATCCTGGAAGAAGCTCCTCCGAGGGAGCCGCCCGTTTCCCTGAAGCTCGATGGTCTGGCCACTCCGCCACCGGTTCCGCTGGAAACCGCAACCATTCTGGATCTGGGAGCGGCCCCCATTCCTGTGGCTCGAATGGGCTCCAAAAAATTTGGCCCTTTCCGCCGCCCGGGTGCCGGTCTCCTGGAGATGGAGGTCAACAGCCAGGCGCTGCTGCGTCCGGGTCGTGTCACACACTACTCTGGACGCCTGGAGTTCACGCGGGAACGCGGCAGCGGCCTCATCCAGGTCAAGGGGAAAGGAGTCGTCTTTCTCTCCGAGGAGCAGGAGCAGGCGATCCTCGTGGAGCTTGCAGGCCACTCTATCAGTGTTTCGTCGACGCACCTGCTCGCCTGCAGCGAGGGGGTGCGGGTCGAAGGTTCCCCGCTTGCCCTCGGTAGCGGCGACACCGCTCTGAAGGCGCTGCGCCTGGTGGGGCACGGCTGTATCGCGCTTGTGGTGACGGGTGAAACAATCTGCCTGGACGTGGAGGCGGATCAGCCCGCAGCTTCCGATCCACGGCGGGTCGTCGCCTGGTCGGGAGATCTGCGGGCAGAGGCCCTGGCAAGTGAAATTCTCCGCGAGGTCATGACGGCTGGCAGCCAGGGCGTGCTCAGCGTGCACTTCGAAGGCAAGGGTACGGTCCTCATCGAGCAGCAGGCCGCTCCGCTCAAATCCTCTTGAATCAGCTCAGCCGGTCCGATCTGGCCCGTTTTCCAAAGGCCGATCTGCACCTTCACCTGGAAGGCGCGATCTTACCCGGGGACCTGCGAATGCTCTATCCACGGGGGCGGCGGCCACCGCTACCGCGCAGCACCTGGCCTGCCCTGTACCGTTTCAATGGATTCCGGGGCTTTCTGCGTGCTTTCGCCGCCGCCTGCCAGCTCCTCCAGGAACCCGCAGATTTCGGCCGCCTCATTCCACGCCTGGTGTCGCGTCTTGCACGGCAGGGTGTGCGCCGGGCGGAGGTGTTTGTGTCCCTGCCGGTGCACCTGCGGCGGGGGCTGCGGGGAGAATCAATTCTGGAAGCGATCCTGGAGAAACGGTCAGCCGCGCGACGAAAAGGTGTGGATCTGGGGTTCATCCTTGACGGCGTGCGCCAGTGGGGCGCCGAGGCGCTGGAGCCGTGCGTGGAGCTGGCGCGGCGCTATCGCGAGCAGGGCGTACTGGGAATCGGTCTGGGTGGAGACGAGAGTTCGCGCAGACCGGATGAGTTCGCGCCTCTTTTCAGGCGCGCGCGGCGGTTCGATCTGCACACGGTCATGCATGTGGGTGAAATAGGGTCGCCGGAGGCGATCGAGCGCGACCTGCGGGCCCTCGAGCCGCAACGGCTGGGGCACGCCCTGCGGGCAGCGGAAGACCCGGTGCTCCTCGATCATCTGGCTTCGAAATGCCTTCCCGTAGAGGTTGCCATCACCGGCAACTGGAGGATGGGTCTCCTGCGCAGGCCGGCCGACCATCCTCTGCCGCGCTTTCTCGAGCACGGCGTGCCGGTCGTGCTGGCAACGGATGATCCGGCCTTCTTCCGCACCACGCTGCTCGGCGAGTACGCGCAGGCCCAGCGCCTGTTCGGCCTCAGCCCCACGCGCATGCGTGCCCTTGCCCGGCAGTCGCTCCGCTCCAGCTTTGCTCCCTGATACGGAGGATCGATCGGAGGCAGGCCCACGCCCGGGTCTCGGGCCCGGCTCCGCGCCGGCAACGCCGGCGCTCGCCTTGACAGTCGCACGTGCCGCCCGCCATGCGGGCTCCCGACCCGCTCGACTGGCGTCGATCAGGGGGATTCAGAGGGGAGGTGGCGCGAGATGGCTTCTACGCCTGCTTCGAGGAGAGGATCGAGGTGCTGGCGGCCCCGAACTTCCGCGTAGACGCGCAGCACCGACTCCGTGCCGCTCTGACGGAAGAGGATCCAGCCGTCGTCTCCCAGAAGGCACTTCAGGCCGTCCAGACGATCGATTCCAGTCAGTGGGTGGCCCGCGAGGCGTGAAGGCAGGCCCGAGGCCAAAGCCTCCACGGCGAGAGTTCCTTGGCGCGGTTCCGAGCGCAGATCGATCCGGCGGTAATGAAAGTCTCCGAAGCGACGGCGCAGGTCGCAGGCCGCCTGTGCAAGGGTCTGGTCGCGTGTGCACAACGCCTCGAGGATCAACAGCCCGGCAAGAAGCCCGTCGCGCTCGGGGATGAAACCGGCGACGCCGATCCCTCCGCTTTCCTCCCCGCAAGCAACGATCGACTCAGTACGCATGAGGGCCGCCAGGTGCTTGAATCCGATGGGCGTCACGTGCAGGTCCAGGCTGAACTTTTCGGCGATTCGATCGAGTAAAAGAGTGTGGGCGTAGGTCTTGGCCAGGGCGCCAAGAACCCCGCGAGATTCGATCAGATGCAAGGCCAGCAGGGGAGTGAGAATCTGGGAACCGATGTACTCGCCATGCTCGTCGATGGCGCCGAGCCGGTCGGCGTCACCGTCGGTGGCCAGACCGACGCTTCCTCCGGCCCGGGTCAGCTCGACTGCCGTGGACCCCAGATGCTCGGGGGTTGGCTCCGGTGGCGTGCCGCCGAACATGACATCACGGCTGTTCCGGACGGTGTGGACTCTGGCTTTGCCTCCGGCCAGAAGCTGCTCGAGCAGGTTTCCACCGCAGCCATGCATCGAATCGACCACCACGGTCCAGTCGCGCGAGCGCAGGCGATCGATGTCGACCCTTTCGGCGAGGGCTTTGAGGTAAGCGGGAAGCAGATCGCAGACATCTGCGGAGGTCGGCACTTCCCCAGACCTTTGAAGCTGCGGCGCGGTCCCGGCGGCCCACCGTGCCTCGATGTCCCGGGCGGCCGGGTCCTCGATGCTGGAGCCGTCCGCCTGCTTGATCTTGAACCCGTTGAACTCAGGAGGGTTATGGCTGGCGGTGATCATGACCCCAAAAGCCTCGCCGTGCGACGCCACACTCCATGAGAGGGCCGGGGTGGGGAGATCGCTGTCGGAGATGAGGGTCTTGAGTCCCTGGCCCTCAAAGACATCGCCCACGTGGCGTGCGAAGGTCTTGGAGAGGAAGCGCCGGTCATAGCCGATGAATGCGTGGCGCAGGCCACGCTCCAGGAAGTGCTCGGCGGTGGCGCGCGCAGCGAGCCGCAAGTTCGCAACATTGAAATCAAAGCCAATCCGGCCGCGCCAGCCGTCAGTACCGAATCGCATTGAAGCGCACATTGTGGGCGAATCGTAGCACCCGTGCCAGGCACCGGCAAGCCGGTTTGCGCGCCCCGAAACGGCTATGATAAGTTAGCCCTTGCACCGCGGCCGCTCATGCCGTTTCGCATGATCAACCTCCCCAACGCCTTAACCACGTTCAGAATCTTTCTGGTTCCCTTCCTCGTCGTTTTTCTGCTCACCAAGTTCGTGACGGTGGGATTGATCATCTTTCTTCTTGCCCTGGTAACCGACTACCTGGACGGCTACCTGGCCCGCCAGCGCGGGGAGGTGACGACGCTCGGAGCGCTGCTGGATCCGGTCGCGGATAAGCTGCTCACGGCGGCGGCCTTTATCTCACTCGTTGAGCTCGGGTACGCGAGGGCATGGATGGTTGTGGTAATCATCGGGCGCGAGTTCGCGGTCTCCGGACTGCGCAGCGTCGCCTCCAGCCAGGGCGTGACGATTCCGGCTTCGAGATGGGGCAAGTACAAGACGTTCTCCCAGGGAATTGCCATCTCTCTGCTGATCATCACCGAGCCACTCGGGGAGTTCCGCTGGCTTGGCCTTGCCGCCCTCTGGGTCGTCATCCTTCTGGCCGCGGTCTCCGCGGTAGATTACTTTGTCTCTTTCTACCGCCGCCTGGGCCTAGTCGGCCGTGCCTCCGGCCCGGCCTGATCCGCGTACGTGACTGGAGGTCGCTCGCCCCCCGACGAAGAAGAACGGCGTTACGTCGATAACTTCCGCACTCTCCTGAGTGAGAGCTATGTCGAGAACTTCGAGTTCGTCACGTTCGAACACGAGCCGCGGAGATTCTGAGGATGTCAGACCCGTAAAATCCTTTAACACCGCCGGATAAAAAGCGGCTCAATTACAAATCGACACAAGCTGTAGGGTCTGTGCCGCGTGCGATCCTCGCAGCCAAGTCCGCAGCCCCGGGGGAGGGCACAGCTATCAGTCGCGACCATCCTCAACCAGCGCTGCCATCCCCCCCCTCCCGTGGGTTTAACCACCTTCCCCAAGCCCCACAATTCTCGCTCGCTTCCCCCCTTAGCCTGAAATAGTGCACAATGGCCGCTAATCAGATCATCAGAGGGGGCACCTTGGGTCTAGAAGGGCGGCACTGTCTGTTCAAATTACGTCCAACGGGAACCCTACACGTGCGCCTGCATTCAGCCAGCCCACCGGGGGAGCGGCGCCATGATCGGCACCGCCCTCAGCCACCACCGCATCGAGGAGAAGATCGGAGCCGGGGGCATGGGCGAAGTGGTCCGTGCCACCGATTCCAGGCTCGACCGTTGGGCCTGTTTAGAGAACCTGGTTACATCTTCTATCCGTCCATGGAGAACTCCCGCAATGAGTGGTCGAATCACTTTCTCACTTCTTTTCATGTTCCTTATGGGTTTTCCCGTAGCTGCTTTCTCCGAAGAGCAACCGCTCCGGGAAGCTGTTCCACACGACAACTTCGTCATACGCGAAGAAATGGTGCCGATGCGGGATGGCGTGAAACTGTACACAGTGATTCTCACGCCGAAGGACGCCGAGGCTAACTTTCCCGTTCTACTTAAACGAACGCCTTATGACGCGACGGGTGTGCTGCGCGGCCATCCGACGTCGCGCTTCGAATCCATTCTTGGTTACCAATTCCTGGGCGATGATTATGTGTATGTCGTGCAGGATATTAGAGGCCGGTTCGAATCGGAAGGTGATTACTTCATGTACAGGGCGCCTCGAGGCGCCTTCAACAAGACGGAGACCGACGAGACTACGGATGCCTGGGACACGATCGACTGGCTGGTTAAGAACGTTCCGTCCAATGGCCGGATCGGGATCTGGGGGACTTCGTATCCCGGTTGGCTGACACTCGCCGCGATGCGTGATCCCCACCCGGCCCTTGCGGCCGCGGTGCCATTTAATCCAGTCGTCGATGTCTGGAAAGCCGATGACTGGTTTCACTGGGGTGCCTTCCGCGTCACCTATGCATTTGATTTCATCTACTCGATGGAGACGCGCCTGGATGAGTTCACGGGGTACCCCTACGAGAAACAGGATCTCTATGACTGGCTTCTCGGCTTTGCGGGGGTTGGAGCCGTGCTCGGTGAGCGCCTGGATGATCGGCACGAGATGTGGAAGCGGATCATCGAGAACCCCAGTTACGGTCCTTACTGGCGCGATGTCGCGGCCGATCAGTGGTTCGACTCACCACCCAGGCTTGTGCCGGCGCTGCATGTACACGGTTACTGGGATCAGGAGGATATCTATGGGTCGCCTGCGGTCTACGAAGCGATTGAGACACACGATCGGGATAACGATCTCAACTTCTTTGTAGGAGGACCGTGGTATCACGGTCAGCACTTCAGTAAGGGGAGCCAGCTCGGCGACGTGGAATTCGACCAGGATACCGCAAAGCGGTTTCGCGAAGACGTGCTGGTGCCGTTCCTGCGCCGTTACTTGCACGACGAGCGCGATGCCTCGATTGCGCCGGTTACAGTCTTTGAAACCGGGACCAATCGTTGGAAACGGTTCGATCAATGGCCACCGGTCGGCGAGCCGAAGCGGCTCTATTTGCATCGCGAGGATGTTCTCACATTCGATAAGCCCCGCGCCCGTTCAGCCGCCACTGAGTATGTATCGAATCCTGCCAAACCGGTTCCCTATGCGCCGCGGCCGAACTGGTCCGGGGATTACGATAATACTTCGGCTTTTACCCAGTGGCAGCGTTGGCTCGTGGAGGATCAACGATTTGTGGATGGTCGACCGGACGTCGCGACCTGGGTCAGCGATCCACTGGACAAACCATTAACGGTTCGTGGCCCGGTGACGGCACATCTTTTTGCTGAGACCACCGGCACCGACGCCGATTGGGTCGTGAAGCTGATAGACGTCTATCCGGACGATGCACCCAGATTTGCGATGTCGGGTTTCCAGCTCATGGTGAGCGGAGATATCTTAAGGGGCCGGTATCGGCAGGACTACGACGAAGCGAGGCCGGTTACGCGCGATCAAGTGCTCGAATACACGATCCCACTGCCTCACACGAATCACACTTTCTTGCCAGGGCATCGCCTGATGGTCCAGGTTCAAAGCACCTGGTTCCCTCTGTACGATCGTAATCCGCAGACTTTCGTGCCAAACATCATGTCGGCACCGGCGTCTGCCTATAAATCCCAGCGACAGCGCATTCATCACAGCGCCGAACACGCCACCTATATCCAGCTGAGGGTCGATGCAGCGGAATAGCGTCGTGCCATGGCTTCTCCTCCTCGGCCTCGGCGACACCGACCGTGCTCGCAGGGGTACGAGCGGTTCCTCACCGACTGGAAGGATGCCGAACCGGATATCCTCGAGCTCCTCGAGGCCAGGAAGCGGATGGCGGCGCTGGGGGAGGTGGGGGTTCATCGATGGGACAAACTCCGAGCCAACATGGGCTCCGAGGTGGGTGTTAGAGTAAAATCTGCGATTTTACCGTTGTAGCCAGGTTTGTTAGTGGAGGACAAATGGCCAGAGGACCCATGATACCCATGCATGGCTGCCGGATAGCCATGCGTTTTCTGATGGCGCTCGTTGTCTGCGGAACATCTCCGCCAGCCGCGGCCGCCCGATCCGCAGACTCCGACCGGGACTTCACGGCTGGCGATCTGAAAGGCCTCGCCTTCCGGAGCGTGGGCCCGGCGAACATGGGCGGTCGCGTCTCAGCGATCGCGCTCGTTCCCGGTAGCCGCACGAGCTTCTACGTTGGCTACGGCACCGCCGGGATCTTCAAGACAGAGAACCTCGGGGTAACCTTCGAAGCGGTGTTCGACAAGGTCCCGGTCCCTTCGATAGGTGCGCTTTCCGTTGTGGATGCCCCGCCCGATTGGCCCGGGTGGACCGAAGAGGTGAAGGAGGCCGGGCCTTTACCTGCGGCGAAGGATTCGAAGCCTCCCGAAAGTGCCGAAGCGGAAGCCGGCGACAGGAAAGACCGAGCAGAGCGAGGCAAAGGGAAAATCGTCTGGGTCGGCACCGGCGAGGCGAATGGTCGCAACAGCTCCTCCTGGGGCGGAGGCATCTACCGCTCAACCGACGCAGGCGCGACCTTCACCCACCTTGGCCTGACCGAAACGCACGACATCCCGCAACTCGCCGTCGACCCCCGCAACCCTGATGTCTGCTACGTGGCGGCGCTGGGCCACCTGTGGGGCTACAACCCTGAACGGGGGGTTTACAAGACCACCGACGGCGGCAAGACCTGGAAGCATGTCCTCAAGGTGGACGACAAGACCGGCGCTGCGGATGTTGTCATCGATCCAAAAAATCCAGACACGGTCTACGCCGCTCTTTACGCCCGCCGCCGGACCCCCTGGTCCTTCACGGGGAACAGCGATACGGGCGGGATCTTCCGCTCCGACGATGCGGGAAAGAACTGGGAGAAATTGACTCAGGGGCTCCCGCCGCGCACAGGACGGATCGGCCTGACGATCTATCCCAAGGACACGCGGATCCTTTACGCGACGGTGGAGAGTGATTTCGGCGGCAGCGGTCGTACCCCCTTTGACAACTACTCCCTTAGCGGAGGACTGTTCCGCACCGAGGACCGTGGCGATACCTGGACACGCGTCAACAAGTTGAACTTCCGTCCGTTCTACTTCTCGCGCGTTGCCGTCGACCCGGAGGACGACCAGCGGGTCTATCTGCCGGGGTGGAGCCTGGCGATCTCCGACGATGGTGGCAAGACTTTCCGTCGCTCAGGCAGTGAGAACGTTCACGTCGATTTTCACACCATGGTCATCAACCCGCTCGATCCCAGGCAGATCCTGGTCGGTAACGATGGCGGGGTGTACGTCTCGCACGATCGTGCCGAGTCATGGGACTTCCTCAACAATGTTGCGGTCGGACAGTTCTACCGGATCGCGGTTGACATGCTCGATCCATACCGGATCGGGGGCGGACTGCAGGACAACGGCTCCTGGATTGGCCCCTCCGAGACCCTGTTCCTGACTGAAGATGAGAGCAAAGACGGCATCCTGAACGAGGACTGGAGGCCGATTCACGGCGGGGACGGCTTCACCGTGGCCTTCGATCCGACCGATCCAAACCTGGTTTACGCCACCTCCCAGGGTGGTTATCTGGCGCGCATCCGCCTGGACAACAACGTCAAGAACCTGCTCAGGCCCTCACCGCGCGAAGGTGAGGAGCGCATCCGCTTCAACTGGGACGCTCCCTTTCTCATCTCCTCGCATGATCCGACCGTCCTCTACCTGGGCGGTAACAGGGTGTTCAAGCTCACCGAGCGAGGCAACCTATGGTTTGCCATCAGTGGTGACCTGTCCCGAAACGAACCTGGCAAGACCGACACCGTGGGCTCCGACGCCGAGACCTACGGCACGGTCGTGTCGCTCGCCGAATCGCCGCTGCGTCCGGGGCTCCTGTGGGCCGGAACCGACGACGGTCGCATTCACGTCACCCAGGACGACGGCAAGAGCTGGACCGACGTCACACCCAAGGAGGTCGACGGCCTGTACGTATCACGGATCGTCCCCTCGCGTCACGCCGAGAAGACCTGCTACGTTTCGGTCGACGGCCACCGCAGCGACGTTTTCAAGCCTGTGGTGCTGATGACGGAGAACATGGGGCGGCGCTGGGTGAACATTATCGGCAACCTGCCGACGGAGGAACCGGTGCGAGTGATCACCGAGGACGTGGCGAGTTCACAGGTGCTCTACGCCGGCACCGAGTTCGGCGTTTACGTCACCCTCGACCGTGGCCGCCACTGGGTGAAGATGAACGGTAACTCCCTCCCCCCCGCCGCAGCGCACGACATCGTCCAACACCCACGCGAGCGTGACCTGATCGTCGGCACCCATGGTCGCAGCGTCTATGTTCTCGATGACGCCTCGATGTTTGCCCAGCTCACGCAGGAGACTCGCAACCGTGCGTTAGCGCTACTCGACATCCTTCCCGCCACCCCGCGGCTCTATACCGAGCGCGCCTACGGTGCCGGCCAGGGGATCTTCCGCGCCAGGAACCCCGCCATGGGTGCCACCATCAACTACTGGCTCCGCGATTCAACTGGCGAGCTGATCAGTATCACGATCACCGACCGCTTCGACACCGTCATCCGTACGCTCAAGGGACCCGGCTACCGCGGCCTCAATCGTGTCGTGTGGGACCTCCAGGCCGACAAGAAACACCTCATCCCGACCGTTGACACCGAGTGGTTCGAACAGACGCAGTTCGTACCGGCAGGTGAGTATAAGGTCACGATCCGTCGGGGCGAGGAGAAGGCCGAGGGTACGGTGGAGGTGAAGTTGGCGCCGAATGCGGAGTAACCCCGGCCGGGCATGCATTGACATTCAAACTGAACCACTCAGAGGAGGCCGATGAATGCCAGGGACTACAGTCCTCAAACTCGATGAGATAAAACGTCTAATAGACACCCCACAGTTGATCCAGGAGATTGAAACCGGTTTTGTTCTCTATTCCGAAGGTCAGGTGGTCGTTCCACCCGTGGGTTTCCTGCATTTCGACAAACCTCCAGGTGATGTTCATATCAAATATGGCTTCGTAACCGGTGACGAATACTATGTCCTGAAGATGGCATCCGGGTTCTACAACAACCCGAAGCTGGGCCTGTCGGTCAGCGATGGCTTACTTCTGGTTTTCAGTCAGAAGACCGGGCAACTCAAACTGATTCTCCTGGATGAGTGCTGGCTCACCGATATGCGCACTGCAGCGGCCGGGGCAGTAGCCGCAAAGCATCTGGCTCCAAACAACGTCCATCACATCGGGATCGTTGGCAGCGGCGTGCAGGCAAGGATGCAACTCGAAATGCTGCGGACTGTCGTTGATTGTAAGAGCTGCTTCATCTGGGGTAGGAACTCGACCAAGGTGCAAGGGATGATCGAGGAGCTTCGTGCGGCAGAGAGCATGCGGGC
>JAPUKU010000093.1 GCA_027295505.1 Acidobacteriota bacterium | reverse complement strand
GGTCATGCTGCCCGCCTGGATCGTCGTGTAAGGGAGGTGTTTCGAGGTGTCGCCCCAGACGACGTTGACCTTCTCCCACGGCACTCCCAGGAGGTCGGCGGCCACGCGCGCTGTGTCTGCGAACGAGTGGGTTCCCAGGTTCCCGACCCCGGTGTGAACGTTGAGGGTTCCGTCCGGCCGGATCACCATCAGGCCGTCGTATCCCTTGCTGCCGGCGTAAAACGGGGCGAGCGAAACGCCGACGCCCGTGACCCTGGATCCGCGGCGCCGGCCGCTGATCTTCTTCATCTCATCCCAGCGCGCCAGCTCTGCGCCCCTGTCGAGCGCCTCGCGCACGAAAGCACTGGTCATGGGGCCCTGCTGCTCCCCGAACTTCGTCCTGCTGTCGGCCGCGTTGGTGCGCCGGATGGCCACCCGGTCGAGACTCAGCTTACGTGCCACCCTGTCGATCAGCGGATCGAACATGGCGTTCATCTGCACCCCGCCGGGGGCGCGCTGGGCTGAACGGGTGGGAGTGTTGGTCAGCACCGACACCCCACGGAAGCGCATGTTGAGGGGAGTGAAGGCGCACGATGACATCTCGCCGGCGCTAACGATATCCCACTCCCGTTCGTACGGGCCGTTGTCCTGGATGATGTACAGATCGAGGGCCGTGACACGGCCGTCCTTGCGGAACCCCATCCTGATCTGTGCCTGGAACCCGGGCCGCGCCCTGCCAATGTAGTTCTCCAGCGAGCGGCTGACGCGGTGCATCACCGGACGTCCCGTCTTCTTCGACAACAGGGCCGGGATGGCCATATTGATGCTTCCGGCAATCTTGCTTCCGAAGCCGCCGCCCGTGTACTCGCAGATCAGCACTACATCGGCTGGATCGATACCCACGGCTTTTGCCACCGTGGGAGTCGTCCTTCCCGTGCTCTGGGTCGAGGGATGGATGAAGAGCTTGCCGTTCTGCCAGTAAGCCATGCAGCTGCGGGACTCGAGCGGGTGATGCGTCTGTGACTGGTGAAAGACGGTCTCATCAATGATGAGATCTGCTGCGGCGAAACCTTTCTCAATATCGCCGACCTGCCATTCCTGCTCGGGTTCACCCATCGGCAGCCGGCCTTCTTCGGCGAGGGTGAAATCCTGGAGCGTCCATTTGAGCGTTTCCAGCTTCTCGCCGTCACGCATGATGTTGCCGCCCACGCGGGCGTTGGGCCCGAGCGGCTTCAGGCTCTCGAGTGGATCGATGACAAACGGCAGCGGCTCAAGATCGATCACGATCTTTTCGATGGCGTCCGCCGCCGTGGTCTCGTCCACCGCCGCAACGGCCAGGATCGGTTCGCCCTCGTACAGCGGCTCGTTGGTGAGGCATCTCTCGGCCAGCGGCGGGGCCTCCGGCAGGTCATCGACCGTCAGGATGGCCTCCACGCCGTCCATGGCGAGGGCCGCGCTGGCGTCGATGCGGCGCACGCGAGCATGTGGCATGGGACTCAGGAGCACCTGGGCGAAGAGCATCCCCTCGGCCCGGAAGTCCTCCGCGTACCTCGCCCTGCCCGTGACCTTGGCCACCAGATCCGGCGGCGAGTAATTCTTCCCGATCAGCTTTTCTTTAGCCACGTCAGCTCCTTCGCACGTATTCGGATGCGCGCATGACGCAGTCCAGGATCTTGTTGTAGTCGCCGCAGCGGCACAGGTTGCCCGAAAGGGCTTCGGCCGCCTCCCTGCGGGTCGGGTTCGGGTTGATGTTGAGAAGGGCGGTGGCGGTCACGATGAATCCGGGGGCGCAGAACGCGCACTGGAAGCCCGCCCCGTCGACCACCGCCTGCTGTACCGGATTGAGCTTTCCGGAGGGGTCGGCCAGCCCCTCGATTGAGGTGACCTCGCGGCCGCGCACCGTGTGGGTCAGAACCGAGCAGGAGTAGTGGGGAACCCCGTCGATCAACACTGTGCAGCTGCCGCACTCGGCGCGGTCGCACCCCAGCTTGGTGCCGGTCAGGCCCAGCTTGTAGCGCAGGGTCATGGCCAGCGTCTCCTGCCTGGCGACGTCCACCGGCCGGCGCTGGCCGTTCACGCGGAGGGTGATCAACCGCTCGACCGAGTCCGGGGCCGAGACCTGGGCCAGGAGGGTGCCCGTGCCGCGGAACAGGTAGCTTCCCGAGTAAGCCACCGCCCCGCCGGCGATCACCCTCTTGATGAAAGTTCGCCTGGATACTCCTCGAGGAGTGTCTTCCATTCTGTGCACCTATAACTGCCGGCCGCTGGAGTCTCGGCGCTGTCGGGGACACGATCAGGCATCCGGCCGCCCCGTACTCATTTCGGGGGGAACCCGCTGGCCGCTGGCCCCGGTGAATTCAAACTTTATCCTGCACTCGTACCATAAATCGGCCAGGCCCGCAAGACGGACGCCGCTTCCTCGGTGGCGCGGGTCACCTCGCCCATTCTCCCTGGCCGATCGCTTCGCCGACTTCGTAAGAACCGATTTTCCTTGAAACCATGTTTTTCCTCGCCGCGTTCGTTGAGTCTGGTCGAGGCCGCGCTCGCACGGCGCATGCCGGTTCAGGCGGCAAGCAACGCGTCTGCTTCGAGCAGAGTTTCTCCCACCTTACCATCCCGGGAGCGCCCATCCGGGATGGGCGTAAGTTACCGTCTCAACTTGATTTTTCCGTTTCCAGGCATAGATTTTCTTCTAACGTCTTCGCCTCGTTAAAAGCGGGGGAAGGCCAAAAATTTCGTCAAAAATTCGACGTTGGACGGGGTGAAAGTCATGAGATCTGTTGCGCGCGTGTTGATACCTGCAGTGATAATCCTGGGTCTGGCAGCCGGTCCAACGCAGGCCGCAACCGACCGACTCCGTATTCATCTGGCAGCCTGGCCAACCGAGCTGAGCGGTATCCAGGAAGTGAACGGTGACGTGCTCGCGGGCACCGAAACCGACTTCGGAAGCGTGCTGGGTCTCAGCTCCGAGACGTTTCCCGAGCTGCACTATGACCTGAAGCTCCTGGGCCCGGTCCGGCTCGTGGGCTCCTATTTCTCCGGCTCGTTCAGCGGAGACCAGGTGCTCGAAGAATCGGTGACGTTCGACGACGTCGTCTACTCGGTGAGCGAGCAGGTGAGGTCGAGCGTCGACCTCGAGATGGGAAAAGTAGCCCTCTCGTTCTCGGTGCTCAACTTCAAGCGCCTCGGTCTGGGCCTGATGGTGGGGGCCAACCTGGTGAACCTGAAGAGCCAGCTCGACTCCGCGATTAGCGGCTCCTCGCAGAAGGATGTCAGTGGTCCGATGCCGGTCGTGGGCGTCAACCTGCGCCTGCAGCCACTCAAGAAGCTGGCGATCTACGCGGAGGTATCCGGTTTCTCATATGATGCCGGCGGCGTTGACGCGACTTCCCTCGACGGCGTGGTGCGCGTGGAGTACTACCTGAATCCCTGGATCGGCATCACCGCCGGCTACCGGATCATCGATCTGGACGTAAACGACGATGATTTCGGCTCCCTCGACTTCCAGCAGGACGGCGCCCAGTTCGGAATGGTCTTCCGTCTCTGAGGCTGAAGAGCCCACCTCGGTGATTTGCTCACCATTCTTATCCTGATCCGCTGAAACCCTCCCGGGTGTCCGCCCGTACTATTCCATGAGAGGCGAGGGGGGGTGAGTATGAAGCGGTTTGCTGACTGGAAGTGCTCGATTCGGCACGGCCCGTCGTCGGCTTCACGGCGGAATTTTCTGAGCCGTATTGCTGCAGGGGCGGGCGCCACCCTGTTCGCGGGTTGGTCGGGCGCTCTACGCGCCGCCGCCGGTTCGCCACGAGACGATCTGGTTCTCGTGATCTCCCCGCACCGGATCTTCAAGGCGCTCGATCCCGGAAATGAGCAAACCGAGAGCTGGTATTTTTATTTGTCGATCCTGGGCCGGGAAGGGGCGGTTTTCGAGCCGCAGGGAGCGCTGTTTTCCCTTTACGCTTCCGGCCGCAAGATGAAGACCATCCGCCTCTCCGACCGCAGTACCAGGGCGCTGATGCAACCGGGCGAGGATATCGATGAAACTGCTCCGGGTAAAGACGGAGAGGAGCCGCTCCGGGAGCTGTTCTACTACCGCCTGGGCTTCCGCGAGCCTGTAGCCCTGGAGGTGGACCGGGTCGTGTGTGAGTTCGAACGGGGGCGCCCGGGAGGCGGACACCACGAGTGGCGTCTTGATGTGCCGGTATCGCGCTACACCCCGAAGACACGGCTCATGTTTCCGTTCAGGGGACAGGGGATCGTCACGGCCGGGGCGGTGAACAACGGCGGCCACTCGAACCGCAGCGGGCAGTTTGCCGTCGACGCCATCGGGCTCACCAAAATGTATGCACCCCAGATCAGTGCGGAGGAGAAGAACGAATCGTACGCGGGCTGGCGCCGCGATATCATCGCACCCGCGGACGGTCTGGTGATCGCCAGCCGCAACGATGTACCGAATCAGCCCGCTCCCGGGAGCAATGATCCCGCCTCCTTCACCATGCCGGACGGATCCCGAGCCGAGACAGGCAATTACGTGCTCGTCAACCACGGACATTCAGAATGCAGCGTGCTGATGCACATGGACACCGGTTCGGTGCGCGTCAAGAAGGGTGACCGGGTTCGCCAGGGCCAAACCATCGGCCAGTTGGGCAACTCGGGTGACTCGTTCGCCCCCCATCTCCACTATCAGCTGCAGTCCGGGCCGGACCTCTTCGATGCGGACGGCCTGCCGCTGGAGTTCGCCAACCTGAACGGAGTTCGGATGATCAAGGGCGCGTGGTTTGACGCCCGGTAGCAACCGCTAAAGCCTGGATCCAATGGTATTTAGAGAATAAGACTGGACATCCTGCCTCATATCTCCTACGATTATGGGGAAATCGAACCAGGAGCAGGCAGTCTTCGCCTTCCAGAAGTCGACCCGCTCAGGAGCGGGTTCCAGCCTAAACCGCTAGAACCAAAACGTTTCCCCTAGGTTCAACTGTTGAATCGGACCGTGGAGTGTGTCCGCGGTCGCAACCCGCCGTGCGCCACGGGTGCCGGCAGAAGGAGAGTAATAACGTGTTGTTCACCAAGCTAGGTCTCGACCCTCAAATTGTTCGCGCCGTGCGCGACGAGGGGTACGAGACGCCCACGCCGATCCAGGCGAAAGCCATCCCCGCGATTATCGAGGGGCGCGACCTGATCGGCTGTGCCCAGACGGGCACCGGCAAGACCGCCGCCTTCGCCCTGCCACTCCTGAACCGCCTGCGCGCGGGCGCCAGGGGGCGGCTGCGGGCCCTCATTCTCACGCCCACACGTGAGCTCGCCCAGCAGGTGGCCGAATTCGTCAAGGTTTACGGCCGCCATCTGCATCTGCGTTCGGCGGTCATCTACGGAGGAGTTGGCTACGGGCCGCAGGAGAGTGCGTTGCGGCGCGGGGTCGACATTCTCGTGGCCACCCCCGGCCGTCTGCTCGATCACATGGGGCGCGGGAACGTCAACTTCAAGAACCTGGAAGTTTTGATCCTGGACGAGGCGGACCGCATGCTCGACATGGGATTTATCCGTGACGTGCGCCGCATCATTAAGGCCATTCCTGCCCGTCGCCAAACCCTGCTTTTCTCTGCCACCATGCCCGATGAGATCCGGCGTCTCTCGAAGGAGATCCTGTGCGACCCGATCAGTGTGGAGGTGGCTCCACGCCGCGCAGCGCCCGCCCAGGGAGTGAGGCAGGCGCTGCTGCCGGTGACCACGGCACGCAAGCGGGACCTGCTGGCGCACCTGGTCGAGAACGAAGCGAAGGGCCAGACGCTGGTATTTACCCGCACCAAGCACGGTGCGAACAAGCTTGCACGGCACCTGGAGCGGCGCGGCCACGGGGTGGCGGTGCTCCATGGGAACCGCAGCCAGGCCCAGCGCACGCGGGCGCTCGACGCCTTCAAGAAGAAGCGTGCTCGCGTCATGGTCGCCACCGACATCGCTGGTCGCGGCATCGATGTGGACGGGATCACCCATGTGGTCAACTACGATCTTCCCCAGGTGCCCGAGGATTACGTGCACCGCATCGGCCGCACGGCTCGTGCCGGAGCCACCGGCGACGCCCTTTCGCTCGTGTGCCCGGAAGATCGAAAGCTCGTGCGTGCGATCGAATCTCTGATAGGTTGTTCCATCGAGCGTCGTTCGGTACTGGACTTCGCCGTGGGAGCTGATGCGCCTCCCCGGAGTCCGGCTGGGAACGGCCGCCGGTTCCAGAAGCGCTCGGGCTCGGGCCAGGGAGGCCAGCGGCCCGCGAAGCGCCGCAGCTTCGGGACCCGGTCGAAACAGAACACGGGATCGGGCAAGGTCCTTCCCTCGCCGAAAGTGGTTTCCGGCTGGAGGGGACGGGCGAGCCGACGCCGGGCTGTGTGACATAATATTCCTCCGTGAAAAGGCGAGTACTGACCGCACGTAACGCGGACAAGCACGTCCTCTATCAGGAGAGCGTCCAGTCGCCGGATGGAGACGTTCGGTTCTTCTCCAGTCACTACCGGCGGAGCACCGGAAAACCGCTGCGGCGGTTCCGGGAGGACTTCTGCGGGACCGCCCTCCTGTCCTGCGAGTTCGTAAAGCTCCACCGGGAGAACCGCGCCATGGGAGTCGACATGCATCCACCTACCCTTGCGTGGGCCCGGAAACACAATGTCTCGGGCCTCAGTGAGGGTCAGTGTGAGCGGGTCTCACTGGTT
>JAPUKU010000092.1 GCA_027295505.1 Acidobacteriota bacterium | reverse complement strand
GTAAAAGGCGATTATGGATACTACCTGACATTCACGGCCACGCCCGCCACCTACAGCGCGGCCCAGGATATCTTCGAGCGCTTCACCTCCGAATTCGAGGCTCTGGATTGACCTTGCCTCGCTGTTTGTGGACAGCGTTGTTCCTGTCCTCGGGCCTGCTGTGCACCACCTTTGCTGGCCCCGATCCCGCGAATGAACCCCCTCCCGCTGAATGTGACCTCCGAATCCTCGCGGCACCCGATGGGGAAGCTCTGGGTTGTATCAACGCCCGTGCACCCGTCCAGGTGGAGGAACATGTGCCGGGCTGGATTCGGATCCGGGTGGAAGGCTGGATTCCTGAGGACGATGTCGAGCGTCTTGAGGCTCCCACAGGCAAAGCTGCGCTCTCAGGATCCGTGATCAATGCCGCGGGCAAACCCGCGGCCGGCTCCATCGCGCGACTGGTATCCATCGACGACGCCCTTGACAGATCCGTCGCTGCCGTCCGGGAGCGTCACGAGGCAAGCCGTAAGGCGATGAGCCTGCGGATCGAGGACCTTGACGAGAAGCTCAACCGCGCGCTGTTCAGCAGCGACAACCTCCTGGAAGCTAAAATGAGCCAGATTCACCTGCGCGACGAAAAACGGGATCTCCAGCAACAGATCCAGACCCTGAACGAGAGCAGCGCGCAGGAGCTGCTCAAGCTGTACGAACGCTACCAGGTCAATACGGCGACAGCCGACACCACTGGCTTCTTCCTGATCGAGGGAGTCCAGCCAGGCGCCTACCAACTGCTCCTGATTTCGGACACCCCGATCTCCGGCCCATCGTGGTTGCTTCCGGTGAAGCTCGTTGCAGGTCAGCGTCAGCGCCTGAACCTCAGCGGCAAAGAGCAGCACGAGGATCCTTTCAGCTCCTTCCGGTAGGATAGGCACCGACCTGCCTGTCGGTAGGCCAAGCCGTGAAATCCCCCTCCTCCTTCGCTCCAGAGGTTGTTCCCGCCGCTCCCCCGCGGTCTCTCCTCGCCCTCTTCCTCTTCATCTCCGGTGCAGCCTCCATCACCTGCGAGGTTGTGTGGTTCAAGGTTCTGGGGTTGCATGCTGGAGCAGACCCCGGCACGCTCGCCGCTACCCTGGCGGGCTTTCTGGGTGGGCTCGGGCTTGGTGGCGCGCTCATCTCGAGGTGGGCGGATCGCAGCCGGGTTCCGCTACGCCTGGCGGCTGCGCTCGAGGGACTTACCGCGCTGCTTGTGGCTGCCTCTCCTTCTCTCTTTCCAGCCGCAATCCGGCTGTTTGATCGGTTTAGCGGCCCGCCTCTCCTCGATGGATCTGAAGGAGTCGCGATCAAGGTGGTCTCCGGCCTGCTCGTGCTCCTGCCTGCAATCTGTATGGGCGGATTGCTTCCTGTGGTGGTAAAAGCTAGCGTAGGCCGGCCCCCATCTCTGGGCAACACGACTGCAATTCTTTATGGCGCGAACACGCTGGGTGGTGGATTCGGGGCCCTGGCATCAGGGTTCTTCTTTCTGCCATCTCTTGGCATTGGCATGACCCTGATGACCGCGGCGGCCATGCAGATGATGGTCGCGCTGGCGCTGCTCTTCCTCTCATGGAGGCGGAGAGAAGCCTCTCCGCAAACGGCGGCCCATCCGGCTGGCGGCAGCGGGTCCTCCCTGCGTCCGAAAATCCTTCTGGCATACGCCGTGGCGGGCTCCGCAGCCCTGATGGCAGAGCTTGTCTGGACTCTCGTGTTTCAGACTGCGCTTGGCTCCTCAGCGTATGCGCTGGCGGCAGTCCTCGCGGTCTACCTGCTGGGTCTCGCGGCGGGGAGCTTGATGCTACGGGCCCGGCTGGACCGGGTTGCGCAGCCGGTGCATCTGCTCGGCTGGCTGCAACTCGGCGCAGCACTGGCGCTGCTTCTGGTGATTCCACTCCTCGGACAGCTTCCCCTCTGGGTAGCGCCTCTGAGCGCCCGCTGGTCGAGTCGTCCGCTAATGTTGCTCGCCCTGGAAGTCGGGTTGGCCGGTCTGCTGCTCCTGCCGCTTACCCTTCTCCTCGGCGCCTCATTTCCGGTCGCCTGCAGGGCGGCCTCCCGTGGAAGCGCCATCGCCCTTCCGGTCGGCTGGACCACGCTCGCCAATCTCACAGGAGCGATGGTGGGCATCGCGGCGGGGCGTGTAGCGGTGGACGGATTCGGCCTGCGCCGCACCCTCATGGTGGCCGCCGGATTGCACGCTGCAGCCGGTCTGTTGGTGCTCGTCCAGCGAGGCGCCCGCCTGCCACGCCGTGTGCCCGCGGTGGCCGTGGTGATCGTGCTGGCGGCTCTTTTGGTAGGTCGTTCGCCCTGGGACCGCCAGCTACTTACCAGTGGAGCCTATCTGCACGGCCCTCTGTTCGCAGCAGGCGCAGCCCTAGGAGGAGGCACCCTCTCGCAGCAGGCGCATGCTCTGGGCAATATTGTCTTTTACCGGGAGGCGAGCGAGGGCGTGGTGGCTGTGAGGCAGGCCTGGGATGGCACGCTGTCCCTGTCGGTGAACGGCCGTACCGAGGCCTCCACCGGAGCCGATCGGGCCGCTCAACTCTGGGCGGCCCACTTTCCCGGACTGCTCGCAACTGACGCCCGCAGGGGCCTGGTCATCGGATTAGCCAGCGGCATGACGTTGCGCGCCGCCACCCGGCACATCCTGGAGCGGATCGACTGCGTGGAGATATCACCTGCGGTGGTTGAAGCGGCCGCTACCTTTGCTCCCGCCACGGAGAACGTTCTGCATGATCCGCGTGTTAACGTGGTCCTGGGGGACGCCCGTCGCTGGCTGGCGCTACCGGGGGCACCTTACGATCTGATCATTTCCCAGCCCTCGAATCCCTGGGTGGCCGGCATGAGCAACCTGTACACGCGTGAGTTCCTGCAACGCGCACGCGGGCGACTTTCACCTACCGGTCTGCTGGCACTATGGGTCCAGGCCTATGCGTTTGATCCCGAAGATTTCCGGGCGGTACTGGGCACATTTCTGGAGGTTTTCCCTGACGCTTCACTGTGGGAGGAAGCGCTGGCGGGAGGGGATTATTTCCTGGTCGGCAGCGCCTCTGGGCAAACTCCTGACTGGCAGCAGGTAGCAATCGCCCTGGAGCGTCCCGGTGTTCGTAAGGATCTCGCTCCCCTGGGCATTGGCGAGCTTGGAGACCTCCTCGCGCATTGGGTTGCCGGACCGCGCGGGCTCGCGGAGATTGCGGATGCTTCCCACCGCATCACCGATGACAACCTGCGCCTGGAGTTCACAGCCCCGCTGAATATACAGCGCCGCTCGGTGCCCGAGATATTGCACCTTCTGTCAAAGGCCCGCGCCCACCGCGCCGAACTCGACCTCAGCTCTCTCGACTCATTGACACGCAGGAGGACCCTGGATCGACTCGCAGTCCTGGAGGATCGCCGACGACGGGATCGTCAGGTTCTGGACCTGCTGCTTGCCGAGGAATCGGTTCTGGAGTCCGAACCCCAGCTGGGCCTAGCTGCGACGCTTCTGGCCTCAGGCTGGAACGCTGCCGCGGCCGAGGAGCTCGAACGCCTGGTTACTCGCCGGCCGGATCTCGGTCTCGCATGGCTCCTGCTGGGCGCGACACAGCTCTCCGAACCGCACTCGGCGGCTCCGGCACGTGAAGCTCTCGCCCAGGCAGCTGCCCTTAGGCCGCGCGACCCGACTGCATGGAATCTGCTCGGCCGAGCTCTGGTCATGCAGGGCGAGCACAGTGCCGCCCGCCGGACATTCGATCGCGCCCTCGACCTGCGGCCCCGGTTTCCCGAAGCACTCAATAACCGGGGGGCTCTCGCCTTGCAGGAAGGACGTCCGGCCGAAGCCCTGCTCGATCTCGAGCGTGCGGTGAAGCTCGAACCCTCCTCTGCCCCCCTTCGGGTCAACCTGGGTCTCGCGCTGCGGCGACTTGGCCGCCGTAAAGATAGCGAGCGCATCTATCGCGAAGGGTTGGAGCTCGATCCGGAGAACCCCGACTTGAATTACAATCTCGCCACCCTAGCTCTCGATCAGGAGCGCCCACAGGTGGCGCTCGAGCACTACCGCCTCGCTGCAAAAATGGGAGGAGCGGATGCACTGACCGAAAGGGGGCAGGGCCTGGCCCTGCTGGCCCTGGGACGTACCCTCGAAGCGGCGACGCACCTGCAACGGAGCCTGATACTCGATCCCGAACAACCCGATCTGACACGCGTTCTCCGCAGTCTGACACCTACTCCCCTCAAATGATTCCTGCGGATTGGCATCACTCCAAACTCTGCAGATCGATTCTTCTCGCTCTGGCATTCCTCGCGATCGCCGGCGCAAGTCCGCAGCGTGCCCAGACCGATCCGGAACCCCCGGCCGCGGGTGCGCCGAATCACGAGCGGACCGCAGACAACCTCTCCTGGGGCGTGACCGGCACGGTGTCGGCATTTCTATCCAGCAGCATCGACTACGTGGCGGTTGCGCGGTTCAGCGGAAGCGCTCCTTCCCGGGCAGGGGTGTGGCAGGTCGGCCTCCAGACCACTGTTGCCGTGCTCAGCGCTTCTGGAAGCGGCACCATGATCGTTGACGATCTGGACTATGTCGCTGAGGCCTCACTGGAACAGAAACAGGGGTCTTTGATCTGGGCCCCTCTCACGCAGGTACGAGGCTCGGAGCAGGTAGACCGCGAAGGATCCTTAGGAGTGGTCCTGGCGGGGTTCAGACTGGCACGCCGGGCCCCGGAGAAGCGTTTTGCGTGGGAAATCGAGGCACTGGCGACCCTCAACGACTGGGGTATCGACACCCATGGGGCCCTCAAGGCCAGCGGAAAGTGGCGTGTCCACCGGGGTGCACGCTGGGTGATCGGCCTGAAGGGCGCCGTGGACAGCCTCATGCTGAACTCGGCAGATGATGCTATCAAATCCGATCTGATGATCGGCCCCTACCTTCAGCTGCATCGGCCCAGGGGAATGCGCCTGTCGTTTCATGCGCTCTACTACCGCGGCGAAAACCCTCTCGGGCTCGGAGACACGGGCGTTCTCGTTGGCGTGCGGTTCGACGACAGATCCGCGAGAGGGCGTGACGTGCTCCTTCCCAGCCTGCGAGCTGCCCTGGCTGTGGGAGGTGGTGATGATGGAGTCCGCGCCCGTCAGGTGCTCGATCTCACCAGTACATCGTTTCAGCTGTTCGGCAACCCCTGGCGAGCCCGTCTCCTGGCAGACAATACTCTGGTCGATAGCAATCTCAACGACCTGTATTACATCATTGTGGGCGGAATCGAGCGCTCCACGGGGAGCGTGCTGCCCGGCCTGTCGTTTTACCACCGCTCAGGTCACCTACTCGACCAGCCCAATGATCGGCGTTTGAGCCTCAACGTCGTCGAAGTCGGGTTCCGAACACCCGGGTGGGAGGCAGACCTCCCTGCCTGGCCATCTTCCCAGCGCGTCGCGGGCGAGGTCTGGCTCGGGGGTGTGGTGTCAAGCGACTTCGGGGAGGATCAGAACTGGAGCGCACGCGCCGCAGCACAATGGATACTCCCCGGAAATTGGCGCCGGGCCGCGCCGTTCATTGGCGGACGCGTGCAACAGGGAGAAGTCGAGGGGTGGGCAGGTCAGGGTGGCTGGGTCACACCACGGGGGCTGTCGTTGTCGATCCTTGCCGAACGCGATTCACAGCGCCTTCAGTCCCCAGACACGTCGCTCACGCTGCTCCTCGGCCGCCGGTTCTAGAATCCGCCAGGGGCCTGGCTCTCCTCAGCGCTCCCTGATGATGATGTCCTCGATGGTCACGGCTTCGAGAGGGCGGAAAGGCCTTCTACCACGGTCCTCGGTGGTGGGGATCTTGCCGATCGCCTCGACCACTTCGATTCCCTTGATAACCTGACCGATGACGGTGTAGTTGCCGTCGAACTGTGACTGGCTCGAGAGGCCAATGAAGAACTGGGAGCCCGAATCCACCGTCGTGGGGTGGTGCCACATCGAGAGTGTGCCCTTCAGGTGACGGACACGACTGAACTCGGGCGGCACCCGGTAGCCCGGATAACCCATCCCGTCCCCTTTCGGATCCCCGGCCTGAATGAGGATACCGGGGATGATCATGTGAAACTGCATGCGATCGTAAAAGTCCGAGTTTGCCAGGTCGATGAAATTTTTGACATTTTTCGGAGCCACGGACGCAAAGAACTCTACGCTGAACTCGCCCATCGAGGTGTGGAACTCCCCGATGTACTCACGCTCGGGATCATAGGTCTGAATGATCCGTATACTCGCCGAGCGGGCATCGATGTCAGGGTGATCCCAGACCACCGTGTAGCGGCCTAGCTTGGTGATACCCGGGAAACGATCGCTCACGCGGTAGATGCGCTGGACATTGCGCCGTGGAAAAATTTCAGCCGGTGGAGCCTCCGCTGGTCGAACCTCCATGGTGGCGTCCACGCTCTCCAGGGGTTCCCCGTCCTCCGACAAAACCGATAGCAGGGATGGATCGAAAAGGCTTTCGGCGACGGTCATGAACTTGGGTTCGGGATTTCGCAGTATGACCTTCATCTCGATCGGCTGACCCGGGTAGTGGTAGCGCTCGACCGGCTGCAGGCCGACCTCGAGGTTCCCCTTGTATGGAATCCGCTCGCGGTGCTGGGCGAAGATTGAAGAAAACCCGACACACACAATCAGAACAGTGGACGCCATGAGCCGGCAGGACCCGCGTATCGTTCTATTCTGCAAACGCATACCCTCCTTGAGTCACAAAAACCCTCCAGGTACGATCCCCGGCCCGCAGAGACGGCGATCCTCGGCGCTCCGCCGACAGGACCGGGATCCAGCGGCTCCAACGCCGCAGGCGCTCCCAGGTCGGACTGGGAGGACGGAATCGTTCCCGCACCGCGCGCGGGTTCAGCGTCTCCTCCGGGCAACTTGGCAATCCGGCCACAACACGATGCCGGTTTCTGAAACCGAGCGCCTGGGCCAGGCGATTCCAGTCGATGAACTCCCCTTCCAGTCCCAGACGTGGGCAGCGCGTGGTCCACGTTTGCGCCCAGGTTCCCGCGGGTTCCCGCCACAAAGCGCGCATGGTGGAGCGGTTACGCTCGAGATGCAGCCAGCCCGCGAGGCTGGCACCTTCAAACGACTGGAAATCCTCCAGACCGCGTTCGACCGCAACCATCCCTGCACCCAGCGAGGCAACCAGCAAGGCCGACACCGTACCCAGAGAGGTCCAGAATAGCTCCCAGGGGACATAGGCCTGGCCGCGCACTCTCCGCCAGAGCGCTCCGGGCCACCGGCGCAGAACCCAGAGCGCAAGAAAGGTCCCTAGAAGGCCAATGGCGACACCCGCCGGTACCGCGTATCCATGTTCGTACCAGGCAAGCGCCTCCAGATCAGTCACGCGTGCGCTCTCTGCCCACGATGCGGACTTCACCGATGGCGTCGCATCCCAGCCAGGCGTTCAGCTGCGCGCGTAGATCAAGTTCGAGCCGTTCGAGCGTGTTCCGCCATCGAGGCTCATCTACCTCGACGACCAGCACGCGAGAACGCCATGAAGTCGGACGGGCATGCTCCGACAGGGGCGCGTGCACGACCTCACTCCACGCCTGCATCAGGGCCAGTGGAGGGATCCCCATACCCGTCGGACTTGCCTTTTTGCCCGTCCGCACCGGTCCCAGCCGGATGCCACGTAACGGCACAAACCCATCATCGTTCATCGGAATGATATAATCGCTCTCCCGTGGCCATAGCGATCCCAGGTTTTACCTGCAAGTTCCGAACGAGCTGCGGCGGCGTCCTGCGCTGCCAAGACCCGGTCGAAGATCATGGATTCTGCGAGTTCCACCTGGAAGCCTTTCTGCGGAACGAAATTGCCGAATCGGGCGTGATTTCTGACCGCCTGAGCGACCAGGAGCGCCGCCGCGAGATCAACTACCACGGCATCGTCTTTCCGGATATCCCCTACCCCGGTTGATCCCCCTCTACCACGATTTTACCTCTGGTAGCGCTGTACCGCTGCCTGGTGATCTACCAGGTGGCGCGAGAAGAAATGCCGGCCCGTGTTCATGGACACAAAGTAAAGATACTCCACGTCCGCCGGGTAGAGCGAAGCTTCAAGTGCGGCGCTGCCCGGACTGGCGATCGGTCCCGGCGGGA
>JAPUKU010000091.1 GCA_027295505.1 Acidobacteriota bacterium | reverse complement strand
GCACTGCGGCGGTGGGGCTTCCATGCTAGAATGCCCGCCGCCCAAGTGCTTATTCTGGGGCGAGCTATCCTTCTGGGCGCGGCTCTCACCTCCGTGATGGTCCGTCTTCTGGTAGCATTCGAACCGGCCGGGCTGATCGAGGCTCTACGCCCACAGCGCGATGCACCGGCCGCCCTGCCGATCCTTAAGAGATTTGAAACCCCGATGAAAGCAGTGATTCAGCGCGTGAGTCGGGCACGTGTCGAAATCGAGGGCCGGGAGGTGGCCTCTATCGGCGCGGGCCTCCTTGTCCTGCTGGGAGTCGAACGCGGCGACGGTGAAGGACAGGTTGAGTACTTTGCGGATAAACTCCCACGGTTACGGGTTTTCGACGACGAGAACGGCCGCATGAACCGGGACCTCAAAGAAGTGGGAGGGGAGATTCTTCTGGTCTCCCAGTTTACCCTCGCGGCCCGGCTGGAGAAAGGACGCCGGCCGTCGTTCATTGACGCCGCCCCGCCCGAGGATGCGCGGCGCTGGTACGAGGATCTGGTGCGGCGCCTGCGGGACGCGGGAGTGGCTGTGCAGACCGGCCGCTTTCAGGAATTCATGCAGGTGGAACTGGTCAACAACGGCCCCGTCACCTTCCTGCTGGAGCGGCGTGCCGGATGAAGGCGAAGGTCACCCATCGCCGGGGTGGTGGATTGAGCCGGCCGCGGCGTCCCGCGAAGCCCCCATCCGACCTCACGGAGACGGCGCCCGAGGCGGCGATCGAGGAGTTTCTGGCCCACCTGGCACTCGAGCGGGGACTCTCGACCCACACGGTCGAGGCTTACCGGCGGGATCTGCTCGCCTTCTCCCGTCACCTGGGCCGCCGTGGCGCCGGACTCGCCGGCGCCCGGCGCAAGAACGTCCTCGACCATCTGGAGCGGCTAGCCGACTCGGGGCTGTCGGCGCGCTCGCGCGGCCGGCACCTTGCGGCACTTCGCTCTTACTACCGTTTTCAGATCGCGGAGGGGCGGCTGACGTCCGGCCCAACGGATGATCTCGATGCGCCGCGACCCCTGCGCCGCCTGCCGTCTCCCCTGAGCAACGAGGAGGTCGAGGCCCTGCTCGAGGCCCCCGATACCAGCGTCAGCCGCGGCTTGCGGGATCGTGCCATCCTGGAGACGCTCTATTCGACCGGCATGCGTGTCAGCGAGATCCTGCACGTCCACCGGCACGACCTGAACCTCTCGATGGGCTATCTGCGCTGCATCGGCAAGGGGTCCAAGGAGCGCGTGGTGCCGCTGGGATCCCAGGCAATCCGGTGGCTACGCCGCTTTCTGAACGAGGTGCCGGCCCGACAGGAGGGGGGCGGTGGCTCGACCCTTCTGTTTCCGGGCCCGAGGGGCAAGCCCCTCAGCCGGCAGACCGTCTGGAAGACCCTGCGCGCCTACGGTCTCAAGGCCGGTATACGCACCCGTCTGTACCCCCACCGGGTGCGGCACTCTTTCGCCACCCACCTGCTGGAGCGCGGCGCCGACCTGAGGGCCGTGCAGGAAATGCTGGGACACGCTGACGTCTCGACGACGCAGATCTACACGCATATCAACCGCGAGCGGCTCCGGCGCCTCTATGACGAGCATCACCCGCGGGCCCGATCCAGCTGAGCGCGTATGTGAAAGGAATAGCTTCAACCCGACCATGAGTGACGAAGCCCAATTCGAAAAACCGATTGTGGATCTGGAGCGCAAGATCGAGGAGCTTAGCGGCTTCTCGGCCAGCGAAGAGAATCGCCGGGAGGTGGAGCGCCTGACCCGGAAGCTGGATCAGCTCCGCAAGGAAACCTTTGCCAAACTGACGCCCTGGCAAAAAACCCTCGTCGCGCGGCATCCACGACGCCCCTATACGCTGGACTACATCAACCTGATGATCGAGGACTTCACCGAGCTGCACGGGGACCGCAAGTTTGCCGATGACCCGGCGGTGGTCGCCGGCTTCGGCCTTTACCATGACATCCCCGTCTGCGTGGTCGGCCACCAGAAAGGCCGCGACACCCGCGAGAAGATTCGCCGGAACTTCGGCATGCCCCGTCCGGAAGGCTACCGCAAGGCCCTGCGGGTCATGCGCCTGGCAGAGCGATTTGAACGGCCCATCCTCACCTTTATCGATACACCCGGGGCCTATCCCGGCATTCACGCCGAAGAACGGGGCCAGGCGGAGGCGATTGCCGTGAACATCCGTGACATGGCCTCCCTGCGAGTGCCGATCATCGTGACGGTCAGCGGCGAGGGAGGCAGCGGCGGCGCGCTGGCCCTGGGCGTAGGGGACAGGATCAACATCCTCGAGTTCGCCATCTACTCGGTGATCAGCCCGGAAGGCTGCGCGGCCATTCTGTGGCGCGATCCCCGCCGCAGCCCTGACGCCGCCCGCGCCATGCGGATTACGGCCTCCGATATCAAGGAGCTCGGGATCGCCGACGAGATCATCCCTGAGGTTCCGGGCGCTGCCCACAGCGATCCCGAAGGCATGGCTAAGATCCTCGATAGCCACCTCCACCGCCAGCTCCAGGAGCTCATACAGATGCCGGTCGACGAGCGACTGGAGCAGCGCTACGAGAAATACCGTAAGCTGGGCCAGTTCGAGGATCTGTCCTGAATCTTCCCCCTCTGAGCAATGCTGGCGGCGGCCAGTTTTTGCTGGTGCGCCTGAAGACACCCCGTATTCTTAGCTCAGGAGGGGTATTCCAGGATGGATGTGATCAAATTCCCGCGCCACCAGCGGAGTGGCCGCGCCACCACCAGCCGGCGCCCTTACGATCTCGCCAAAAAGATGATCCGCTCGCACAACCGGCGGCAGACCCTGGCGGCCGAGCGCCGCAAACTGCTCGAATCGATGAACAGTCTCGAGCGCCTGACCCAGGAGCTGGAAGCGATTCAGCGCGATCTCGAGCACCTGCGCACAGCGTTCCGCGCCACGCGCCGCAAGCGCTGATTCCGCCTTCACGCTGAAACTCCTCAGGCCTCCCGTTTCGCCTTCTCCCAGAGCTCGTCCAGATCCGCGGCGCTCTGGTTCTCCCACTTGCGGCCGCTCTTCCGAAGCCCACGCTCCATGTGTTCAAACCGGCGGATGAATTTCCGGTTGGCCCCCTGCAGCGTGACCTCCGGATCGAGCGCCAGGTGCCTGCCCAGATTAGCCAGGGTGAAGAGCAGATCACCAAACTCCTCTTCTACAGACTCCCGGTCATCTTTCTCCCGGGCACGTCTCAGTTCCTCGAGCTCCTCCTCGAACTTGTGCACAACCTGGCGGGCCTCAGGCCAGTCGAACCCGAGCTGGCTGGCCTTGTCGGTGAGCCGGTACGCTTTCAGAAGAGCCGGTAGCTCTCGTGGAACGCCTGAAAGGACGCCGGGAGATCCACGCTCCTGTCCCCGTTCGGCCGCCTTGAGAACCTCCCACTGCTG
>JAPUKU010000090.1 GCA_027295505.1 Acidobacteriota bacterium | reverse complement strand
TCCGGGCTCCTTGCTGACCTCCGGGTTCGGGGAGGGCAGCTTGCTCGAGGAGTTCGATCCTGATGACGAAGATTACCTCCGCTATGGAGCCAGTGTCTCCAGCCTGTGGAATCCCACTCTCCTGCAGACCCTGCGTGCCGAGCTCAGCTGGCTGCAGGGAGAGAATCTCGACCGCTTCAGCAAGTACACCTTTGGCACCCTCGGCACCACGAGACTCCGGGGATTTGGCGGTTCAGGAATCCGCTTTGACCAGGGGTTTATCGGAAGAGGTGTCTATATGTTCGGGCTGGGCTCGCTGATGAGGCTCGATACCTCGATCGAATACGCACGGGTGAGAGAGCGCGATCTGGGTAAGGCGGAGTTCCTGAACTTCACGGGATTGGGGCTGGCGGGCAACTTTACGCTGCCGGGTGGGTGGATGGTACGGCTCGACTACGGTATTGGCCTGGTTTCAGACCTCGATGAGCTGGAAGGGGACCAGGAAATTCTCCTCCAGTTTCTGCGCATCTACTGACCTCCTGAGCGCTGCATGCCGGTCCTTCGGGTGGCGGAGCTCCGCCAGCACATTCTTATTGACAGGACTGAATAGTTATGCTACAAAACACCCCAGTCGCGGATCCTGACTCGCCGCTCGGCTTGCGGCGGGGTTGTCCAGACCCGGGGCTGACTGGCGAAACGCAAGACGGGCGGGGAAAGCCGATCTTCTGCAGTACTTTCCCACCTTTGCGTCTTCCTGTTGCGAGGCTAGAGACCCGTTCGGTGGCATCATCGGACGGTTGGCAAGGACGGTCTTCTCCGCCCGTTTCGCCACTTCCCACCCGGAAAGAATCTACAAGCGCACGCCCCGGGCCCACAAAACACCTTTCGTGCCCTTAATCTCTGCCAGGACGGCGGCAGAGAGCGGATTGTCCAGGTTGAGGATTGCCACCGCCGTGCCAGCGGGCGTGTCGCGCCCCATCGACATGAACGAGATATTGATACCGCGATGGCCGAGAATGGTGCCGATCCTGCCGATCATTCCAGGCGTATCGTCGTTGGAGACGAGCAGGATCTCCCCCTCCGGAAGAGCGTCGAAATAATAATTATCCAGCATGACGATGCGGGGGTTTTTCTTCCCGAACAGCGCGCCCGCAATGGCGGTGGAACCTTCCGAGGTCGTGAATGTGGCGCTGATCAGATTGGCAAAGTCCTGATGCTCGGCAATGCGCGTCTCCGAAAGCCGCACGCCACTGCTCTTGGCCAGATAGGTTGCGTTGACCGTGTTCACCGGGCCGCTCTGGAATGACTCGAAGTATCCCTTGAGCAGGGCCGAGGTGATCGGAGTTGTCGGGTACTCGGAGACGTCCCCGGAGTACTCCACGGCGATTTCCTTGAGGCGGCCTCCCCGCATCTGAGCATGCAGTCTCCCAAGCCTTTCGGCCAGATCCTGGTATGGCGCGATGAGGGCAGCGGTTTTCGGATCCAGCGGTAACAGATTGACCGCGTTGCGGATTACTCCGTGATGTAGGAAGTCCACGATCTGTTCGGCAATCCAGACTCCCACTTTCTCCTGCGCTTCGAGTGTCGAGGCACCCAGGTGCGGAGTGGTTATGATGCTGTCGAGGTCCAGGATCGTTCTGTCGGTGGGAGGCTCGGTCTCGAAGACATCCAGAGCAGCGCCCGCCACATGGCCGTCACGCACCGACTGGGCAAGGGCCTTTTCATCGACAAGACCGCCCCTGGCGGTATTGATGAGGCGCACTCCCTTTTTGCAGCGGCGCAACTCGCCCGCTCCAATCAGTCCCCGGGTTTCGTCGGTAAGAGGCACGTGCAGCGTGATGAAATCGGATTTCTGGAGCAGCTCCTCTAAAGGCACGAAGTCAACGTTGAGCTTCTGGGTCATCTCCTCGGAGAGGAAGGGGTCGTGGGCGATAACCACCATGCCGAATGCACGCGCCCGCTGCGCAACTTCACGCCCGACTTTCCCCATCCCCACAATCCCGAGCACCTTTTCGTAGAGTTGCACTCCCACGAAACGCTTGCGCTCCCAGGCTCCTCCCTTGAGACTGGCGTTCGCCTGGGGGATATGGCGGGCGAGCGACAACAGCAGCGACAGGGCATGTTCAGCGGCCGAGAATGTGTTCCCACCCGGTGTGTTCATGACGACGATACCTCGGCGAGTCGCAGCTTCGAGGTCGATGTTATCCACTCCTTCTCCGGCGCGTCCTATAACACGGAGCTCGGGCGCCTCCCCGAGCAGCTCGTCGTTGACCTGGAGGGCACTGCGAACAACGAGGGCTGTGGCCGTCTTGAGCTCCTGTCGGAGCTTCTCGGGTGGAGCACCGGCCATGGATACCACCTCGATACCGTCATTGCTTTTGAGTGTCTTTGAACAGGCTGGCGAAACCTGGTCGGCAATCACCACCTTGTGTATCTCTGATTTCATAATTTCTCCAGCACTTCATCGATCACGTCCAGCAGTTCTTGCAGCTCGTTCTCCGTGAGGTCTCCCATGTGCCCGATGCGAAAGGTCTGCTGCCTGAGCTTGCCGTAGCCATCCGAAATGACGAACCCTCTCGAGGCGAGGGCCCGGCGCATCCGGTGAACCTCCACCCCGCGGCTGTTGCGGACGCAGGTCAGAGTGTTGGATTCGTAGCCCTTGTGGGGGAAGAGGGCGAAGCGCTCCTGTGCCCAGGTCCGGCACCGGGCCCCCAGAGCAGCATGGCGTTTCCAGCGCTGTTCGAGACCTTCGCTCAGAATGTCGTCGAGCTGGAGGTCGAGCGCAAAGAGGTGAGGGATTGAGGGCGTGGATGGCGTCTGTCCCTTTTCAGCGGAACTGCGCATGCGCAGGAAATCGAGGTAGAAGCCGCGCCCGGTGACCGCTCCAGCGCGTTCGAAGGCGCGCTCCGAGACGCTGGCCAACGCGATGCCCGGAGGCAGGGCGAGTGCCTTCTGGGCGCTGGCGATCGCCACATCAATCCCCAGGGTGTCGACCTCCAGAGGCAGCCCGCCCAGAGACGTCACGGCGTCCACGAGGAAGAGGACATCGGGAAAGTCCCGCAGTACCGTGGCAATATCCGAAAGGGGATTGGTGAGACCGGTCGAGCTTTCGTTGTGCACCACGAGCACTGCTTCGTAGTCACCGCCTCCCAAATGCGTCCGCAAGACGTCCGGCAGGTTGGGCTCTCCCCACTCGGCAGGCACGACCTGCACCTCTCGCCCGCAGTCACGGGCAATTTGCGCCCAGCGTTCGCTGAAGGCTCCGCAGGTGAGGGCCAGGCACCGCTGTTTCACCAGGTTGCGTACGGCCGCTTCGAGTAGCCCCGAGCCGGAGCAGGTTCCCACCAGAACCTCGTTTCGGGTGCTCATCAGCGTGCGGAGGCGCGGGCGGATGCGATTGAGCAGATCCGTCATTTCGGTACCGCGGTGCCCGATGAGCGGCTGCGACATCCGCTCCCGGACTTCGGGGCGGACCTCAACAGGGCCGGGAATGAAAAGCTTGCGCCGGGTCGGTGGGTTCATGGGGCCGGGAATAGTTGCTTTCGCTACGAATTCGCCCCTCGGCCTTCTCAGGCTCGATGCAGTGGAGGATTTGTAATGTCGGGAATGTCTCTGTTCTGGTCGGATATTATCACACGCCCTGCACCGTCACGGAGTTCACCCGGGATCCGGCGGACGAGGAAGACGCTGGGGCAGTCTGGCGAAGACCCTGCTCGATCGCCGCTCGAACCTCTGTTATGAGGGCATCTCTGGCCTCAACGCCACGCCCCTTCGTGTGGATCGGAGGCATGGTACGGACCCGCATGCGTCCCGGTCGTAGCGAAAGCCGGTTCTTGGGCAGCACCTCGCGGCCACCCTGGACAGCAATGGGCACGACCGGTGTTCCCGTCTCGAGGGCCATCACGAATCCACCCTTCTTGAAGGGCAGCA
>JAPUKU010000009.1 GCA_027295505.1 Acidobacteriota bacterium | reverse complement strand
GTGCCCACTCTGGGAAAAGGCTTCATGCCGCGCATACGGTTACCGTGACGAATGAAAACTTCGGGCAGGTTCCCGTCATAATGCACTGGGTCTTGGATAATGTCGACGCCTTCCGCATGATCAGTTTCCAACCGACCGCCGAGGTGGGGCGGACGCTGAATAGGCGAATTGAAGGCCTGACGATGAACGCCGTCTGGGCGAAGGTGTGCGTTGGCGTCGGGCGATCTCTGAATCGCCACGCCTTACACTTTGGCCATCCGGAGTGCAGCATCGTGAGCCCGGTGCTCGTGGTCTCCCTCGACAGCCATCATGAGATCATTGAGTGCGTGAGGGAGAACAACCGCTGGGATTTGCGAATGATGCGAATGATTCTGGAAAAGTTCGGCGGGTTCCGCCTTTCAGAGTCGAGATCCTTCCGCAACCTAGTGGGTATCGTCTCGATGCTGTTACGCAACGCCAGCTTCCTCTTCGAGTTGGTGTTCTATGGTCTTTACCGCGTTTGGGGCCTTCACCACTGGCTGTCGGTAGCGATGGCTCATGTGCTGAGGTTTCGGAAGGTCCGCGTGCGTCCGATGGTGATCGTCGTTCACAAGTTCATGAGTGCTGACGAGCTCGACACCCCGTTGGGACGGGAGCGTCTGCAGGCCTGCGCTTTCAAGGTGTCGGTTGACGGGAGAATGGTCTCAATGTGTGAAGTAAACGCCACGGGGTTGCGAAGAAACTTGAATAATGCAGCGCGACTGCAGGCGGTTCGTGGTTAAAGCCGGTTCGCCAAGAGCAGAGGGCTAAGCGGACCTAGAGACCGTCAGGTTCTGCCCTCTCAGGGGGACGCTTGCGGCAACCAGATTCTTCTGTAACGTCTCATATCGGGCTTCCACTTCTTCTTCGACGGGTGGTGACCCAAGCCCCGCTCCTGTCCAACCGGCAAGGAGTGGAGCTTGCAGCAGTTCGAAACGTCGATCACCTTGGGCCACCACTCCCACCCTGTTTCGAGTCGGAGAGAGACTCGAAACTCCGATCGGGGTGGGAAGACATCCAGTCCCAGCCCGGAGTCTTCGGATCTTACAGATGATGCACTCCCGATCGCCTGAGACAGTCAGGGAATTTTCTTACTTGGCCTCGTGGAAGCTCTGGCTGTCAAACACGAGGATGCAACCCACACTGGGCCGGACGGAATTTTCGAGAGGGACAGTGGCTTATCGGGGAGCCAGAGAGCGTATCGCTTGCTGTCCTATTGCTGCAGAGCGCGTTCGAGCCCCTCGCGCGCTTCGTTGAGCGCCTGCTCGAGAGCTGTGCTCATCTCCTCCACCACTTCGCTGACCTTTCTGGTCCGGGTAATTGTTTCTCCGGTGAGGGTTTCCGAAAAGAGCTCCGTCCCGTCCTCTAGGCGCACTGTCAGCTCGAGGCGTACGCGGACTCGCTGGCCCTCCGGGACATCAATCTGCTCCAACTCCAGAACGCGCCCCTCCAGGAAAGCAGCATAATCGCGCCCAGGCACGATCGGACCGATCGAGCTGACACCCGTAGTACCATGGAGTCCGGCGGCTACGACCTTCGGCAGCATCCTGGAAAGCGGCGCGGCCCAGCGGTGATAGGCATAGAAGCCGATCTCTGGAGAATCCTCGCCCACGCGATAGACGATGCGGTCCTGATCGTAAGGTGGATCCACCAGGAAAGCCTCGACGCCGATCACGAGGCCGTCTTGGTGAGCAGAGGATGGAGATTCTTCGGCAGCTTCCCCGCGGGGTTCCAGGACATAATAATGTGTTGTGGGCAACCGCGCACAGGCTGGTATGAACAAAACCCAGGTTAAGACGAGAATGAGAAGAAGGACAGGGAGCTTCATGGAGCGCCATCCGTTACGCCCTGGCCAGGGAGCCGCTCCGGTTCTCCTTTGATACGGACGAGGCTGAATGGCCGCTCCTTTACCAGCTGGGAGAAGGCCTTGAGGTTCGCTATCGTATCCCTCATGTCCCGTAGTGCTGCCTCGACTTCCTTGCGGTTTTCACCGAGGATTGAGAGTGTTTGATCGGCGGAACTGAGGCTGCTCTCGGCGGCCTCCAGCACCTCGGCCAGACGGGAGCCCTCCGGACCAAATGCACCATGCAGGTCATCGAGCAGGGTGGAGACCTTGGCCGACACCTCCGGCATTCCCTCGAGTCCGCCTTCAATTTGTCCAGAGATCGATTCTAGCCGCGCAATCAGCAACGATACGCGGGGGGCAGCATCCTGGACGGTCTCGTGGAGCGTGTAGAGCATATGTCCTACGTTCTCGACATTCTCTTCGGACAGAAGCATCTCAACACTGGACAGGATTGGACCCATTTCGGTAGACACTCGATCCAGGATGTCGGTCGTCTGGCTAAGGAGCACAACAGCCTTCTCGGAGATCTCGTCCAGTCGGGCAAGAGTCTCTGTCATGCCAAGAATCGAGCGGCCCTGGATCTCACCTCCGGGCGGCAAGAGATCCTCTGTCGGGGACCCCGGTTCTACTTGCAGGTATTTGGAGCCAAGAAGCCCCGTAGTGGCAATCTTCGCGGAGCTGTCGATTCTTACAGGGATGTCCGACTGTAGGGAAACGTGGAAGACAACCGGCCACTCCTGGTCCGGATCGAGCGTCACACGCTGAATCCTCCCTACCTCCACGCCGGCAAATCGCACACGATCTCCAGCTTTCACTCCACCGGACTCCTTCATCACGATCCTGTAGGAAATGCGCGGAGTCCCGAAGAATGGTGTTCCCGCGATCCACAGAGATCCGACAATAAAGAGGACCAACGCCGTGACAACGAAGAGACCAAGCCTTACCTCGGTCAGTCTGTTCTCGTCATCCATCGTTTGTCTCCCTTTCATTAATGTTCATGCAGCTCAATCCGTAAAGAATTTCCGGAATCTTGCAGCGCCATCCAGAGATTCGGGCGGTCTTCGATCAAGGAACCTGCGCACGATAGGGTCCTGGCTTTCCCGCACGGCCGATGGTGAGTCGATGACGATGAAGCGGCCATTGTGCATCAGGGCCAGCCGGTCGGCGATGGCGAAAGCGCTGACCATCTCGTGAGTGACGACCACTAGAGTGACGTTGAACGATTCCTTGAGTTGTACAAGTAGCCGATCAAGACCAGCAGCCGTTATGGGGTCCAGCCCGGCTGAAGGCTCGTCAAAGAAGAGAAACTCCGGGTCGAGAGCTGTGGCCCGGGCAAAGGCCGCTCGCTTTCTCATGCCACCGCTGAGCTCAGAAGGGAGCTGATCCATGGCGTCTTCAAGGCCGACCATGCCGAGCTTGATCCTGGCAACGATACGCCGGGTCGATGATGGTAATCGCGTATGCTCAGCCAGGGGCAGCTCGATATTTCCCGCTACCGTCATCGATCCGAAAAGGGCCCCGCCCTGGAAGGCCATCCCCATCCGTCTGCGCAGGGAAGACAACGCGTGCGAATCAAGGGCAAATATGTCGGTGCCTTCGATGATCACCGTCCCCTCATCCGGTCGCTCCAGGCCGATCAGGCAGCGAAGAAGGGTACTCTTGCCGCTCCCACTGGCGCCCAGGATCACCATCGTCTCTCCTTGCTGTACTTCCAGGTCGACTCCGTTCAGCACAGTGCGACCGCCGTAGCTCTTGCGCAGCGCCCTGACCTCGATGGCCGGCTCATCAGCGTTCACTTTCCTACCCCCGCACGTAGAAGAACGCCGTGACGAAGAGATCGGCGCAGATAATCAGAACGATAGAACGAACGACCGCGGCCGTGGTGGCCCGGCCGACCTCCTCCGCTCCGCCCCTTGTTTGCAGCCCCTGGTGGCATCCGATGAGGCCGATGATCCCTGCAAAGGCCACCGATTTGACCAGCCCTGTGAGGATGTCCTTGAGGACGAGAGCATCGAAAGTATTCGCGATGTAGCCATTCATGCCAATGCCCAGAACTCCTGTCGCGACCGCGAGCCCCCCGACAATCCCCAGAACGTCCGAGAAGATGGTCAGGCAGGGGAGCGTAACCATGAGAGCAGCGAGTCGTGGGACAACCAGGAAGGAGATTGGATCGATCCCCATCACTGTTAAGGCATCGATCTCTTGGGAGACCTTCATGGTGGCCAACTCTGCTGCAATCGCTGAACCGAAGCGGCCGGCAACGATAATGGCAGTCAAGAGCGGAGCCAGTTCGCGTGTGATCGAGATGGCCACTAGGTTCGCTACTAGGTCGAGGGCGCCCAGCTTGCCGAGCTGATAGGCCGACTGAAGCGCCATGATGATGCCAACCAGGAAGGAGATCAGCCCTACCAGCGGTAAGGAGCCGTTGCCAGCCCGGACACTCTGGATGATGGTCGCCCGGAAACGCACGGCCTCACCCCGGAAGGCTCCCTGAAAGACGCGCGACGCCGCGGTCACCGCCAGCCTCCAGACACTTGCGGTGTCAACGAGCAGATTCTGCGTGGCTCTGCCCGCCGATCGGAGGGCGGTGCTCAGCATCGAATGGCTCTACTCCTGGAGACGTCGCATGGTCTCCTCGGGGTCAGAGCAGCAGTGGCCCAGGACCTCCTCGAGACCGGCCAGACGAAACATCCGGAGAACGGATTCACTCGGGCTACAGAGCAGCAGTCGCAATCCCCGCTTCCGGCCCAACATCAAGGCTTCCACCAGCACAGCTGCGCCAGAGGTGTCCATCTCTTCAACCCCGCCCAGCTCGACCACAAGTCCAGACGCCGACGTCACGGAGACTTCGCCCAAGAGCGACTTGCGCAGTTCCGGTGCGTCGTGATAGGTGACCCGACCCTTGACATAAAAGGCTCTGACATCGGGCATGTCGGGAACTGCGATCACCTCTGTTTGGAACGCTAGATTCGCCATTGCTCTTCTCCGCAGTTACTGAATGACGTTCCACCCCCCCCTGCGTCTGCAAAGGTGTGGGCTCGATCTCGAAGAAATGAATGGGTTATGTTTGTTTGAGGTTATCCTTCAGTTACCATGCGTGTCAAGATTCACATTGAGGGTGGACTTTTAAGGCTACTGTGGCTTGAGCAAGTCCTGTCGTTCATGGAAAGCAGGACGCTAAGCAGCCCTCGGAACCACCAAGCCCTGTCCTCTCAGGGAGATCCTGAGGGCCAACAGATTCCTCTGTACCCGATCAGATCGGGCCCCCGCTACTAATCCGAGAGACGAATTTCCCGGCTACGGCATAACTGAGGTCCGAATGCTTCGTATCTGATGCCCGACTTGCTTCCCGTGTGGCTTCAAGCGGGTTCGAACCTGTGATAGCCTTGGGCAACCACTCCCACCCTGTTTCGAGTCTCTGAGACTCGAAACTCCGATCGAAGTGGGGAGCCACTTCCCTCCAGCCACGAGGCACCCCGCCAGACGGGGGCTTGAGACGGACACATGGAGATACGGACATGAGACGGACACATGGAGATACGGGCATGAGGCGGACGGCGCTCATGGTCGCCCTTTTCGTTGCAGCATTCATTTACGTTCCTGGCACTTCTGCGATCGCCGAGATCACCTACAACGCCGACGTCGCCAGGATGATCGACAACGTGACGCAGGCTGAGCTCGAGCCCGTGGTGAACGACCTCAGCGGCGAGACGCAGGCGATCATCGGCGGCTCGCCGTATACCATCCAGACGCGCTCCTCGTTTTCGGGCGAGCCGATCGACATGGCCGAGCAGTACGTGTTCGAACGGCTCGATTCGTATGGGCTGGGCTCAGTCGCCTATCAGAACTACCCAGGCGGGGGGGCCATTGATCCTGGTAGCAACGTCATTGGTCAGATCAACGGCACGACGAAAGCCAGCGAGATCGTCGTCATTGGCGCGCACCTCGACACCCGTCCGTGGGGGAGCGATATAGCTCCCGGCGCGGATGATAACGCGTCGGGTGTCTCCGCCGTGCTCTACCTGGCCAGGTCGTTCGCCGACAAGACCTTCGAACGAACCATCCGCTTCGTCTTGTTCGGCTCCGAGGAGAACGCTCCTTGGACAACCAGAAAGTTTGGCTCGGGCTACTACGCCTTCCAGGCCAAGCAGGCCGGCGAGAACATCGTCGCCATGATCAGCGCCGACGCGCTGGCGTACAACGTGTCGAGCGAGACACTGAGGATCGTGGAGATGCACACCCGCAGGCCAAAAAGGGACAAGGGCGGCGGTGACGCGGCGATCGTCACCATGTGGCAGGATGCGATCGCGACCTACTCGATCACCGGTCTACAGCCCGAGCCACACGCCATGAGCAACAGACTGAGCGACCACGGGAGCTTCTGGAGGTGGGGGTATGACGCGGTCCTGCTCATCGAGGAAATAGGGAGTAAGGGCAACCCGAACTGGCACGAGATCACCGACATGGTGTCCACCTTCAACTGGCCCTACTACGAGCAGGTGACCAAGAGCCTTGTCGGACTGGCCGCCCACCAGGCCGGCATCACCCCGTAGCGAAACAGTAAAGTATAGGAAATTCTATCACGCATCCCACCGCCGGAGCGGTGCGCGGGATCGCCGATCGCCGCCCCTGGGGTTGGCCGGCGTCTTGCGGACCCTCTCATCCGGCGACACGCCCCACCGTGCCAGCTTCGACTCGGCGCTGCCAGAGTATGTGCGTAGGCGCCTGCCCCCCCGCAGACACAGCCCGCCTCCCGCGGGCGCCCGCGCTCCACGCGTGCGGTTGGCGTAGGCGCCGTACAGCCGCGTGAGGTGCAACCCCGGCGGCAGGAGAACTGTGGCCGGGATTTTGGGTAGCTGGGCTTTGAGTCGCAGAGGGACTCGAAACTCCGATCGGGGTGGGGAGCCACACTCTTCCAGCCACGAGGTGCGTTACCCGGCACCCCTCCCGTTGCAGCCTGCAACGCGCGTCCGGCGCGGTTTTCCCTAAACGATCTGCGAGGTCTGCGGACATGGGTACGATCCGAGTCCGTCGCTGGCGACCTGTTAACCAGAGAGGCCGAGGAACGTCGGAAAAGGGCGATCCACATACCCTGGAGGAATTTCTCCGCCAGAACAGCCAACCCGGGCCATGCGTAAAAGCGGAAATCCTAACGCTGTGTTTGGATCAGAGATGGAGAGCACCTCAAGGCCCGAAATCCTACCTATTGCGCCGGATCGTTTTATGGGAGGCGGGCCACCCAGATCGAATCAGAGATCATGAACCGTATGCTATTGTAGAAAACGAGGTACAGTCCAAGTCCATGGCGGTTCCCGAGAAACGGAGGACTCGATGCACAACTATCTCAAGTCAATCATCGTAGCGTGGGCCCTCTTCTTTCTTGCCGGGACGGGAGAGGGATCTCTCCGGGCAGCCGAGGAACCCTCTCCTCCGGTTTACGATGTGGCCAGTCAGGAGGCGTGGATCCCGATGCCGGACGGTGTGCGGCTGGCGGCGGATCTATTACTGCCAAAAAACGAGAAGAAGGGTGAGCGATTCCCGGTTCTGCTGGATTACATCCCGTACCGCAAAGCCGAGAGCCGGGGAAGTAGCTACTCACTCTATTCCTACTTCGTTCATCGCGGCTACGTGGTCGCGCGGGTCGACATCCGGGGGACCGGCAGCAGCGAGGGGAGGCTCGTCGAGTACGAATATTCCGACCAGGAGCAGACGGATGCCGAGGCGGTGATCGACTGGCTCTCGAAACAGCCGTTCTCCAACGGCAAGATCGGGATGTTTGGAATCTCCTGGGGCGGCTTCAATTCGATCCACTTGGCGATGCGAAATCCGCCCGCTCTTAAGGCGATCGTCGCGGTCATGGCCACCGACGATCTGTTCGAAGACGATGTTCACTACATCGACGGCCAGATGCACGTCGACGCGTACGAACTCGGAGTCGACATCGCGAACGCCCTGCCTGGAGCGCCAGAATTCACAATCGATGAGAAGTACTTCCGGGAACGCTTCGACACGCCGCCCTGGTTCCTGATCTACAAACGGCAGCAACGCGACGGGCCGTTCTGGGACCGGGCATCGCTGAATGCGCGCTACGACTCTATCAAGGTCCCCACCTTCGTGATCGGCGGCTGGTACGACGGATACCGCGATAGCGTGCCGCGCATGCTCGAGCACCTCGAGGCTCCGGTCAAGGCGATCGTCGGACCCTGGGCGCACGCGTATCCGCACCACTCGTACCCGAAGCCGGCGATCGAGTGGCGGCACGAGGCGGTGCGCTGGTTCGACCACTGGC
>JAPUKU010000089.1 GCA_027295505.1 Acidobacteriota bacterium | reverse complement strand
GTGGCGGCATATGTAGAAGTGACTCGAAGGAGAGAGTGCCTTGTAATCGTTCGAGACACTGGGGATAAGACTCTAGGTGTGAAAGCATGTCTCCCGGTAAAGGCCGCAAAGCTCGGCGGTCTATTTCGGCTGGGGGCGAGTCGTGTTTCGGGGGGAAAGCTCTTGTGGTTCAATCGGATAACCCCGGATTATCGCTCGCGGTCTTCTACAAATGAGCCGCGAGGCGGGTAGTGCCTCGAGAAGTGTTCGATTGCCAGCCACCGCTTCGATCCCCCTCCGGTGTCGGGCTTCCGGTCGTGCCAATGTGAACGTAGGTTCTATTATGCCCTATCCAGGGCTTCAGGTAGGGCGAGCCGGTGGATCCGGCTCAGGGGGGGCTTACTGGTTGAGGGGGGGTGTGGCGCCCCGCTCGTTCCGGCTCGAGGACTGCCTGTCGGGGGTCTCCGACTGCTCGGCCAAATCGCCCGTGCGGGTGAGTGCGGCCAACATGGCCTGGGCGCGCGGGAAGAGATCCAGGGCCTGTAGAAGCTGGAGGTCGTTCTCGGCCAGGGCTCGGCTGCGCTCTTCGAGACCGTACAGGTTGCCGAGGACCTCGGCGCGGATGGCTGTTTCCAGGTACGGGAAGTTGTTCTTGAGGTCCTCCTCCTCGAACTCGATCTTCTTTTCCTCGATGAACTTCTTGAACCGGGTGAGGATTGCCTCGTCAATCTCGAAAGAGCGGTCCAGCTCGACATGGGCCAGTAAGTTCACCGCGAAGTCAAAGAACACGGACCGGCGCACGAGCTGCTGGATGAACTCGGGCGTCTCTGGATTCTCGACCTCGACGTCGGGAGTAATCCCGCCGCCGCTCAAAACCTCTCGCCCCGCGTCGGTGTAGTGCACCTCACGACTCTCGTCGTCCTGCATCTGGGCGTACGTGAAGTAATCTTCCAGCGATCGGTAGTCGCGCTGTATCAGCCTTCCGCTCGGCGTGTAGTACTTGGCCGTGGTGAGCGCCAGTGCCGATTCGTGGCTCATCGGATAGACGGTCTGTACCAGGCCCTTGCCCCAGGTGTTCTCGCCCACGACGAGCCCACGGTCGTGATCCTGGATCGCTCCCGCGACGATCTCGGAGGCACTGGCGCTGCCCTTGTTCACCATGACGATGAGTGGATAGCGCAGGCCAGTCTTGTCGTCGGACCCGTAATACTCCTGATCCGAGTTGGACACACGGCCGCGCGTGTAAACAATCAGCTTCCCCCCACCGAGGAAGCGGCTGGACACCTTGACCGCCTGTTCCAGCAGCCCTCCCGGGTTGGCGCGCAGGTCGAGAATCAGCCGTTCCATACCCTGCTTGGAGAGTGCGCGCAGCTTCTGATCCAGTTCGTCACTCGTCGTCTGGGTAAAGTTCTTGATCTTGATGTAGCCGACCCCGGGCCGTAGCATGTAGGCATAAGGAATGCTCGTCGTGGGGATGTCGTCACGCGTGATAGTGAAGTCGAGCGGCTCCTCGGCCGCCTCGCGGGTAATGATCAGGTCGACGGTAGTGCCCTTCTTACCGCGGAGCTTCTTGAGCGCTTGACCGATCGTCATGCCGGCTGTCTCCTCGCCGTCGATCATGGAGATGATGTCACCCGCGCGCATGCCAGCACGGTGGGCTGGAGTCCCCTCGATCGGCGAGATCACGGTGAGCAATCCCTCCTCGCCACGCACTGAGATGACGATGCCCAGCCCGGAGAACGAGCCGCGCTGCTCTTCACGCATCTCGCGAAATGCGTTGGGGTCGAGGAAGTTGCTGTGAGGATCCAGGGTCCGCAGCATGCCGCGGATGGCCCCGTAGACCACTTCATCGCTGTCCGTCTCATCCATGTAGCGCTCCTGGATGAGGCCGAGCATGCTGGAGAATGCGCGCAGCTTCTCGGCTGAGCGGCTGGGGGTGGCCAGGGCCGGATCCCCGAAGTAGCCGCCCACCAGCGTGCCGATGATCAGCACGGCGGCGCAAAAGACCAGGAATCGAGGTCGCGTACTCATGAGCGGTGCAATCCGGTTCGGAATCTCAACACCTAATATACCCCGCGGATCGGAGATTGTAAAGCTTGGTGTTATAAGGACTTAATCCTTGCCCTGCCTTGACTTGGCCCACACCCTGGAGTATTCTGCGAGCACTGGAGCGCATTGATGTTTGGGACCATAGGCGGCCTGGAGTTGCTGGTTATCTTCATTCTGGGCCTGCTGGTGTTCGGGCCGCGCAAGCTCCCGGAGCTTGGCCGTGCTATCGGCAGGAGCCTGGCGGAGTTCCGCCGTGCCACCCAGGATCTCAAGGACTCGATTGAGAAGGAGGTCGACCTCAAGGAGGCCGATCTCAGAGATGACCTGAAGTCCGTGAACATCCCGCGCACATCTCCCTCTCCGAGGGCCAGCGAGCCGCCTACACTGTCGCTTCCCTCTTCTGACGATACACCCAAAAAGTCCTGATGGGCCTGGCGGCTACGCGCGGAGGCTCGATGACTTTCCTCGAGCATCTCGAGGAACTGCGACGCCGCCTGCTCCATGTCTTCGCCTCGCTCGCAGTCACCTTTGGAATCTGCTGGGCGTTCTCGGCCACCCTATATGACTTCCTGGCGCGGCCGGTCATGGACGCGCTACCGGAGGGTAGTACGCTCGCCTTCACGTCCCTGCCGGACCCGTTCATCCTTTATATGAAGGTGGCGTTGCTGGCCGGGATCTTCCTGGCCAGCCCCTACGTTCTCTGGCAGCTCTGGCTATTCATATCCCCCGGCCTCTACGGCCATGAACGCCGGATGGCGCTGCCGTTCATTTTCTTCTCCACGGCGCTGTTCGTCACGGGAGGGGCGTTCGGCTACTACATTGCCTTTCCGACGGCCTGCCGCTTCTTTCTCTCGGTGGGACAACCGTTCGAGCCGATCCTCACTGTCCGGGAATATTTCCGCCTCGAGATGCAGGTCCTGCTCGCCATGGGCATGGTCTTCGAGTTACCGGTTCTCATCTTCTTCTTCACGCGGCTGGGAATCATCACCCCACGTTTCCTGTGGGAGAAATTCTCCTACGCGGTTCTCGTGATCTTCATCATCGCTGCCGTCATCACGCCGCCCGACTTCGTCAGCCAGATGATGATCGGCCTGCCCATGATCGTCCTGTACCTGGTGGGCATCGGCGTGGCCTGGCTCTTCAATCCCAAGCTACGGGGAGAGAAACGTCCACCCTCGGACGATAAGACATCCCATGATTCCTCTGAAGGTTCTTCATCTTAGTAATGCCCGCTCATGGCGGGGTGGAGAGCGCCAGGCGGTAACCCTTGCCCGCGGCCTGGCGACGCTGGGATACGAGTCGGTGCTCGCCTGCCGCCCTGGCACTCCGCTCGCGCAACGGGCTGAACAGGCCGGCGTTCCGCTCCTTCCCCTGCCGATGCACAGCGAGCTGGATCCGCTCGCGGTCGGCCGCGTCATCTCGGCGGTGGCACATCACGGTTTCAACATGCTCCATCTTCATACTCCACACGCTCACACGGTGGGCCAGATAGCCTCCCTGCTGCTCGAGAACGTGCAGCTACGGCCCCGGATCGTGGTCTCCCGGCGCGTGGTGTTTCCGATGCGCCGGCACCCCTTGCAGAGCTTCAAGTACGGTCGCAGCGTGGATGCGTTCATCGCTACCTCTTATGCCGTGCGCTCCAGGCTCACCCGCCACGGGGTCCCTCCCACCCGCGTAGCCGTGATCCATGACGGCATCGAGCCGCCCGTCACCGATCCCGCCGCCGCCCGCGACCTGGAGAAAGAGCTGGGTGTTGAAGAATGGTCGCCACGCATCGGCCACGTTGGTCATCTCGAGAGCCACAAAGGACATCGCTTTCTGCTCGAAGCTTTCGCGAAGTTGCTTCCCCGTTATCCGCGGGCCGGCTTGATCCTGATCGGAAACGGCCCGCTCAGGAGGGACCTGGAGGCACAGGCCGGTGCTCTGGGTGTGCAGGACCGCGTGCGCTTTGCGGGCCTGCGCCAGGAGGTCACCCCGGCCATCGAGCTTTTCGATCTGTTCGCCATGCCCTCCATTCAGGAGGGCCTGGGTAGTGTCGTGCTCGACGCTCTGGCGCTCGGCAAGCCGGTGTGCGCGGCGGCGGCGGGCGGCATCCCCGAAATCATCAGCGACGGCGAAAACGGTGTCCTGGTGCGGCCCCAGGATCCACAGGCACTGGCAGACGGGATTCGCCGGCTCCTCGACAACCCTGAGGACGCGCGCCGCATGACGGCAGCGGGATTGAGGACCGTCACGGAACGATTCAGCGCGGCGCTGATGGTGAATCAAACGTTGCGCTTGTACCGGACGGTACACGATCCGAATGCCAGCGATTTTCCCTCGAGCGTCGAACCTCCGGAAGGGCCGCCGCCCCGGCGTCTCACCGTGCTGCACCTTAACACCGAGCGCGCCTGGCGCGGCGGCGAGAACCAGACACTGCATCTGATCCGGGGCCTGCGTGCACGGGGCCACGCCGCCATCCTTGCGTGCCAGAAAGGCGGCCGCCTCGAGAAGCGCGCCCGGGACGCGTCCATTCCCTGCTATTCCCTGTCCATGCACGGTGATCTCGATCTGAACGCCGTCCGGAGGTTGCGCCGCCTCCTGCGCGATTGCTCTCCTGATGTCGTGCACTATCACACCTCCCATGCTGTGTCTCTAGGAACCCTGGCTGGACTGTGCGGAAATTCCCCGCCGGCCATTGCCACCAAGCGCCTGTCTTTTCCGCTCGGAGGCAACCCGCTCTCGCTCGCCAAGTACACCTGGCGGGTAACGCAGGTCGTCGCCGTTTCACAGCAGGTGTCCGACATGCTCGTGCGCGAGGGAATTCCGCAGGAACGCATCACGGTTGTACACAGCGGCATCGAGCTCGACCGGTTCAGAAACCTGAAGCGCAACGGCGCGCTACACGCGAAGCTGGGCTGGAAAGAAAATCATTTCGTGATCGGGACCGTGGCACACATGGCGCGGCACAAGGGTCACGAGGTCCTGCTGAAGGCATTCGCCCGGGTACGGCGCGAACTGCCGCAGGCGCGCTTGCTCCTGGTGGGAGACGGCGAGGAACGTCCCGCCCTAGAAACCCTGGCTCATGCCCTCGGCCAGAACGAAATGATTCATTTCGCGGGGTTCCAGACCGATGTGCCGCCCTGGCTATCCGAGTTCGATCTGTTCGCGCTGCCATCCCTGTCGGGGGAGGGCTCGCCCGCGGTGGTCAAGGAGGCGATGGCCGCCGGCATTCCGGTGATCAGCTCTGACGTGGATGGGATTCGCGAGATCATCGAGGACGGAGCCAACGGCTGCATCGTGCGGCTTGGAGATGCAGAGAGCCTGGCCCGCGGCATCATCGAGCTGGCTCGTGATCCGGATCGGCGGACGTCGCTTGCGGAGCGGGGCCGCTCGAGCGCCAAGCGTTTCTCGATGGACGCCATGGTGAACGCCATGGAAAAGGCCTACTGGCAGGTTGTGTAACTAAACCCCGCGTGCTGGAGCCGCAACCGCGGTATAATTCACGGTTGTAAACATGGATGACCTGCTTCGCAGATTGAACGGCTGAACATGAAGAGCATCGCAGAAGAGTTCGTTCACGTCCGGCGTGGCCGAATGTATCTGTACCTGCGACCGTCCCACGCGGAGGCGCTGCTCGGCATACAGGTTCAGCGTATCGGAGAGTGGCTGGAAACCCACTACTGGGCTCGGGAGGTTGCCTTCGGGCGCAGCACGCTGGCCGTCAAGCGGCCGGCGTTGCCGGATGGTTCGGGGCTGGTGATCAAAGGGTACCACCACGGCGGCCTCCTGGGCCGACTGCTCGGAAAACGTTACTTCTCCAAGCGCCGGGCCCTCAACGCCATCGCGGCAGGCGACACGGCCCGACGCGCCGGCGTGCCGGTGCCGCTTTCTGTCCTGGCAGCCGCTGAACGAGCCTTCCTTTTCGGGTATCACATCTACGAAGCGTCCGTGGAAGTTTCCGGTGCCGAGCCGCTCGGCCTTGCCCTCAACCTCGGGGCCAGCCTGCCCGCTCGCGTGCCGCGCGGCATGCGGTCCCGGCGCAGGCTGGTGATCGAGGCGAGCGCGCGCGTCGTGCGTGCCCTTCACGATGCCGGCGTCGATCACCGGGACCTGAACCTCGCCAACCTGCTCGCGACTCAGAGTGGCGGGCAGGTGACCGTCTACGTTCTGGATTTCGATTCGGTGCGCGTCGGTGCACCCTTGTCACTGGCGCGGCGCCTGCACGCTCTGCACCGTATGTATCGATCGGCGGTGAAGCTGCACCCACAGCACCAGCCGCCGCCGCCGCTCATGCAGGCCCGCTGGCTGCGCGCCTACTGCGCCGGGAATGAAGAGCTTGCCGCCTATCTTCTCAAGCGGCGCGCTACATTCTCACGCCACACCCGCTGGCACCAGATTCTCTGGCGAACGCAATCCTCCTCCCGCCGCGCCGCCTGAAACCGGGCCGGCGGCCTGGAAACCATCAACTCCAGGACTGAGTTTGTGAAGTGCGTGCGCGCAGGCGCTCGCACGCGCCCCACACTTCATCGAGGGTGATTGTCTCGATGCAGTAGGGTTTGCCGCTGGGAGCGGGATCGCATTCGTGGAAGAAATGCTGTTTGCAGGGCGAGCAGGGAAATTGACGGGTGATGACCTCGAAGCGTTGGGCAGGGACCCACGGTCCGGTCAAGACCGGTGAGCCGGGTCCAAAGATCGCCACCACGGGAACGCCGAGAGCGGCGGCCATATGCATGGCGCCGCTGTCGTTCACGACGAGGAGCCGGCTCGAGCCGATGAGCGCCACGGCCGTGCGCAGGGACACCTTGCCCGCCAGGCTGAGTCCCAGGGAGCCTGCGGCACCGGCTATCTTTGCGGCCGTGGTCTCCTCGGCCGGACCGCCCAGCACAAGCAGGCGCACTCCCCATTTCTTGGTAATGCGGGACGCGAGCGCTTCCCAGCGCTCTGGGTGCCACCCTCTCGGCGCCTTTGACACTCCCGGATGGATCGCAACGTAAGGGCCGCCTCCGTCATCTCCGGCCTCGTGCAGGGCCTCGCGGGCCGCGATGCGATCGTCGTCGCTGATCACATACTCGATTGGACCGGGATCTTCCTTTACCCCGAGCGCACGCGCCAGATCGAAGAAGAGATCCACATGGTGCCGGGGATCGCGCGTGTTGACTGCTGGAAGCCGGTGCGTCAGAAGCCAGGCTCGGGCATCACCCCGGTGGCCCAACCGGCAGCGGACACCGGAAGCCAAGGCCCACAGGGCCGATTCGAACGAGCGGGGAAACAGTACCGCTAGATCGAACCGTTCCCGCCGCAGCGCCTGCGCCAGTGCCCAGCGCGCACCCAGAGAACGGTGCGCACCACGCGGCTCGTAGCGCACGACCCGGTCCACAACCGGCTGGCCGGCGCACGCACTCGCCACCACGCCCCGGGCCAGCACCACGATCTCTGCATCACGGAACCGCTCACGGATGGCACGCAGGGCCGGAGTCGCCATCACCCAGTCACCGAGCCAGTTCGGCGCCCGCACAAGGATCCGCCGGATGGCGGCCGGATCGATCGGCTGCCCCTGCATCCCTGCGAAGTTCTGGCTCATGCCCGAGCCCCCACCGCTCCGGAGAGGCCCAGCACCTCGACGACAGCGGCTTCAACGTCCTCCGCCCGGATCTGATCCAGGTAGACCGGACGGCGCGGACGCCTCTCGCCCGGGCGCCGCGGTGGGCCAGCATACAGTGCACGATGCGAAGATCCTGGCGGGGCGTTGAGCTCCGGGTCGGTCGGCCCGTAGATCCCCACCACTGGCGTGCCCACCGCCCAGGCCAGGTGCAGAGGGCCACTGTCGTTACCGATGAAAGCCCGCGTCGCGGCCAGGAGCGCCGCCAGATCCAGAAGGTCTCCAGCCGGCGCCAGCACGGCACCTCCCGCGCAGCTTGCCTCGACTTCGCGTGCCAGCTCTTCCTCCCCCGGACCCCAGCCGATCACTACCCCGACTCCGCGCGCGGCCAGGCGCCTTCCCACCTCGGCAAAGCGGGGGGCCGGCCAGCGCTTGAACTCCTGGGAGCGGCTCGACCCAGGATAGATCATGACCCACGGCTTGCGATCAAAGCCGCGCTCGCTGACCCACTGTGAGATTCCCTCGCGCCGATCCTCCAGACGCGGAAGCGTCACCTGCAGGCTGGAGGGGGCGGGATTTTCCTCAATTCCGATAGCTCGCACGAGCGCCACGAACTGCTGGAGCCTCGAGCGCGCCGCTGCCCCCGGTCGCACCCCATCATGAGCGAAAAGCCAGGAGGCTTCGCGCGCCCAGCCGCGACCGAAGCCAACCCGCCGGCGGGCGCCCGAAGCCAGGGCCCAGGTCGCACTCTTGAGCGTTCCCTGCAGATCGAGCACCGCGTCGAAGCCGCAGATCCGCAGCCTCCTCCGCAGCGCGTTGGCACCCATAAGCCAGCGCCAGCGCTCCAACATGCCCTCAGCCTTGCGCCATCCCCGCCGGTCAAACACGAACACCTCGTCCACCGACGGGTTGTCTTCGAGGAGCAGCCGCGAGGGCTTCTCGACAAGCCAGCCGATCCACACGTCCGGCCTCTTCCGACGAAGGATCCCCACCGCCGCGAGCGCACGTACCACGTCCCCTACCGCTCCCAGGCGGATCACCAGAACCCGCGCCCCCTGAGCGAGGATCATCCCCTCCGAGTGCTCCGGCATGAAGCCACATTTTACTCCCGGAGCCCTCCGTGGGTGAGAGATGATCACCGGGCCGATCTGGGGCACAATGGGTCACATGGCGGAACCCTGCCGGGACGACCCGGCGTGAAGCTCGTGTAGCGCATATACGATGACAACCTATAAAGGCTCCTGCCACTGCGGCCGCATCAGATTCGAGGTCGATGCGAACATCTCGGTCGTGGATGACTGCAACTGTTCACTGTGTTTCAGGAAAGGAATGCTGTACGTCGAGGTGCTGCCGGAACGGTTCCGGTTAATCTCGGGGAAAGAGGCGCTCACTCTCTACCGCCCATATGTCGCCAAGCATTACTTCTGTAAGCACTGCGGTTGCCACACGTTTATCCATCCGCGGTCGGATCCGGAGGTGTGGGAGATCAACGTGCGCTGTCTGGAAGGATTCGATCTCTCGAAGATCAAGATCGAGCCGTTTGATGGGAAAGGCTGGCCAGAAGCATGAAACATGCTTTGACCAAGATCGTGAAATCACGGCTGGAAGCAACGACGCTGTTCGGTCTTGCGAGCGCCAAGCTACTGATCCACCTTTACACAAACACCTCCGCGAGCTAAAGTGCGATCTTCCGCCTGTCATCTTGCCCCACAACAACTACTGGATCTGGGGCTGGGAGCGCCGCGACGTGGAACACCCCGTCTTCATCATCATGGGTGGAGATCTGCAGGAACACACCGGGCTGGTTGCCGAGATCGCGCAGGCGGCAACGATCCGCTGCCGATACTGCATCCCTTACGAGAACAACCTGCCCATATTCGTCGGACGCGGGTTTCGAAACAGCTTTGAGGAGAGCTGGAATTCCGTCAAGAGTTTCATTTGATGAGACGAACGTTGCCGGAATCCTCGTCTCGGACCGGGAAGCAGGTGCACGAATGAAGGTAACCATCGAAAGGTTGGGAATCGATCAGGCGGATATCGCCCTCGAATGGGTCGGCAAACTGCTCGACGAACTGGGTGCAGAGGGGAAGGAACTCGGAACTCTGGATCGGGATCGCATCCTCGACGCCTGGAAGATGAATGCCGACCGCGTTCACGTCTTCGCCGCCAGGAGCGAGAACAACGGCATTGTCGGCGTCCTGACCTTGGTGGAGAATTTCGCGATTTACACCAACGGCCACTATGGACTCATCAATGAGCTGCTGGTCTCACCCGAGCACCGCAGCTCCGGAATCGGCGCGAGATTGATCGAGGCTGTGAAGGAGCTGGGCCGCAGCAGAGGCTGGACGCGCATCGAGGTCACGACACCGGAGGAGGAGCGCTGGCTGCGCACCCGCCAGTTCTACCGGCACCAGGGATTCGTGATCGCCGGTCCAAAACTGAAATTCCTGCTGCAGTCCGACGGACCGCATTGACACTCCCGCAGCGAGCGTGCTAGCGTGATGTGGAGTTAAACTCATCAGGGTATGAGACATGGCGCTTGACCCGAAACTTCTTGAGATCCTGGCCTGCCCGGTCTGCAAGACGGAGGTCCATCTCACCGCAGGTGGTGACAGCCTCAAATGCGACAAGTGCACTCGCGTCTACCGGATTGAGGACGACATCCCGATCATGCTCATCGAGGAGGCAACCTTCGACCCGCCCCGCACCTCCTCCGAATCTTGACGTCACCCACGCTCTCCCGCAAACGGGCGCAAGCCCTCATCGAATCGTTCCGCAACCAGCCGATCCTGGTCCTCGGAGATCTGATGCTCGACGTCACCATCTCGGGTGTGGTCGAGCGCGTGTCTCCCGAGGCTCCCGTGCCGGTGGTACGGGTGAGCAAAGAGAACGCCACACTCGGAGGCGCGGGGAACGTGGTCCGCAACCTGGCCGCGCTCGGAGCCCGGGCACTGCCGCTCGGCGTCGTCGGACAGGATGAGGCTGGACGTCGTATTTGTTCACTCTTCAAGGAACAGGGCCTCCCCATTCGGGGGATCCTCGAATCCAGCACCCGGCCGACCACCGTCAAGAGCCGGATCGTCGCCGGCCGCCAGCAGATGCTGCGCTTCGATCGGGAGATTCACACCTGGTTGTCGGGAGAAGATCAGCGCACGCTCGGCAAACGCGTGCGCTCCCTGTGGGACGGTGCACAGGCTCTCATCCTTTCGGACTACGACAAGGGTGCAATCTCCCCGGGGCTGCTCGAGGATCTTCTGCCGGAAGCGCGCAAGCGCGGTCTCATCGTGGCCGTGGATCCGAAGATGCGCAACTTCTCAGGCTACCAACCGGTGAGCGTCATCACCCCGAACCGTGGGGAGGCCGCTCGCGCTATGGGCCGGCAGGTCGAGAGCGATGCTGAGATCGAAGCTGCCGGTCGAGGGATCCAGGAGAAGCTCGGTCACCCGCTGGTGGTTCTGACGCTTGGAGAGGCGGGCATCGCCGTCTTTGAGCCGGACGGACCGGTTACCCGGATTCGCACCACAGCCCGCGAAGTGTTTGATGTCTCGGGTGCTGGAGACACGGTAGTGGCCGTGCTGACCGCGGCTCTCGCCGCGGGCGCCTCGCCTGTGGAGTCCGCAGCCCTGGCGAACGCGGCGGGAATGGTAGTGGTCGGTAAGCTCGGAACAGCCGTCGCCCGCACCGAAGAGATCCTCGACGCCCTCTCTTAACCTGCTCACCTGAATTGCTTTCCGGCTATTCAGATCCTAAGTTGAGGGGGTCAGGGACTGCCCGGAGAACGGCGTGAACCAGCCAGCAACCAGCGGAAAGCTCCAAGATACTGACCTGCCAGCACTTCTGGCCTCCATTTGCGGCGCCCGCCAGACCGGCCTCCTGCATCTCAACCGACAGGACGCCAGCAAGACCATCTTTGTCCAGAACGGACGGATCATCTTCGCGACCTCGAACAGGGCGGACGACCGTCTAGGCGAGCTGCTCCTGCGAAAGGGCCTGCTTCGCATCCAGCACTTCGAAGAGGCCTCGGTCAATCTGACCCAGGGCAAGCGGCTCGGTGCCCTGCTCGTGGAAATGGGACACCTGCGGCCCGAGGAGCTCATCAAGGCGGTCATCGAGCAGGTCAAGGAGATTGTCTTTGATGTCTTCCTGTGGTCCGACGGCACCTACAACTTCGAGCAGGGAGAGCTCCCCTCCCGTGAGGTGATCACACTGAAGCTCAGCACTCCGGAGGTGATCATGGGAGGCATCCAGCGTATCCAGCGCTGGTCCCGCGTTCTCCGGGGTGTGGGCGGCCTCGATGCAACCTATCAGGCTGTTGGTGGACGTGAGAATTTGTTGCACCTGATGACCCTGCGCACGGAGCACTCGGCTCTACTTCAGACACTCGAGCTGCCGATGAGCGTACGGGATCTCTGCCGCCGCGGACTGCTCGCTGACTTCGAAGTGTGCAGGGCGCTGTGGGCGTTCCGGGTCATCGGCCTGATCGAGCCGGCTTCGATGGCGCCCACGGCCGGGGCGATTCCGCAGGTCGAGGTACCTGTCGCCGCCCCGCCTCAGGCGGCTGCAACGCCGGCAGCCAAGCCGGAGGCAAGTGCACCGGCAGCGGCGCCAGCGCAGACCGCATCCCCGCAGCCACAGGCTCCGCCCGGCGCGGCCAGCATGACGATGGCGATACCCGTGCTGCAGCCTGAACGCGACGCCCCCGCCGAATCGGGCGCCGCCGGAGACAACGAGCCCGTGCTGGAGGTCGTGGAGGAGGAGGGTGATCCGGCCGCTCCACCGCAGGCCGGAGCCGCTCCACAGGATAGGCCGGCGGCCCTGGACGAATGCCAGATTGAGGGTTGCCTCGCTTCGTTCAACGAACGCCACCGGCACTTCTACGCCACACTGGCGCCGAAAGCGGGCGACAAAGCGCCGGAGATTGTGCAGCGCTGTCTGGCTACCATGGAGAAAGATCTTCCCGGATTGTTCAGCGGGGAGGCACCGGACGCCGAGGGCCGCTTCAACCTGGATGCACTCAAGACCAATATCTTCGCCTTCGGAGTTATCAGCTATGCAACCGGACTCGACATGCTGATCGAGCGTGAGATCGAGATGGCCGAATCCCTGTTCGGCTCCGCCGTACGCCGTGAAATATCCCAGGCCCTGAAGGCCGTGAAAAAGTGAAAGCGTGCGCCGCGCTGTCCGCGCCCTTCCCATCTCCTTCTTTTTCCTCTTAAGCCTCGCGCTTACGGCGCCCGTCCTTCTCAGCGACGGGGCCTTTTACTTCCGCGATCTGCTGAGCCACCACATCCCGCACCTGGAGCTAGGCGCCCGGTTGTGGATGAGCGACGGTCTGCCACTGTGGTCCTCCCTGTTCAGCTGCGGCGAGCCACACCTGGCGAACCCCCAGAATCTTGCACTGCATCCGATCCAGTTCCTGTACCTCATGATGCCGCCCCACAGCGCGTTCGCCGCCTCGCTCTTCCTGCTCTTCCTGCTGTGCGGCGGCGGCATGTATGCCTGCGCGCGCGGCCTGGGAGCCTCCGTCGCAAGCGCAATGGTGGCGGGAGCGGCGTTCGAGCTTTCCGGGTTCATTCTGTCGCTGGGGAACCTGGCAAACCTGCTGGCTGCAGCCGCTCCTCTGCCCTTGCTGTTTCTGTTCGCGGCCCGCGTGGTGATGTCGATCGATCCGAAGCCGGGCTTCCGCGGGCTCGTTCCGCGCAGGGCGGTGTGTGATCTGGCGCTGGCCGCCATGATGTTCGGTCTGCAGATCCTGGGCGGTGAGCCGTTCATCGCGGCGCTGAGTTTTGCCTCCCTTGCCTCCCTGCTGCCGTTCGTGGCGGCGGGAACATGGCGCCGGCGAGTGGCGGTAACGCTGTCAGCACTGGTGTTGATCGGCACTCTTGGCACGCTGCTCAATGCGGCCACTCTGGTTCCGGCCGCAGCGTTCCTGCCCGAGACGGTGCGCGCCTGGGGCTTCCGGCCGCAGTGGGCACTGCAGTGGTCGCTGCATCCGTCTCACCTCACAGAGGTTCTCGTGCCCGGTGTCTTCGGACATCCCGCGAGCTCCGATTCAAAAACCTTCTGGGGATCGGAGTGGTTCGATCGCGGCCGACCGTTTATCCTCGCCCTGGGGATCGGTAAGGTGGCGCTGCTGGCGGCCGGCGCCGCCCTGTGGAGTAATCAAGAGAGATCGGATGAACCGGCATCCCCAGCCGGCCTCAACCGCGCGATGCTGGTTCGCGCTCTGGGCTGGAGCGCTCTGGGGTTCACGGTGCTGGCGTTCGGGCGCCACGTACTCTTCCGTCTGGAACTGCTCAGCTCACTTCAGTCGATTCCCCTGTTGCGCTACCCGGTGCGTTTCTTTTTGATTCCAACGTTTGCCATCTGCCTGCTCTCGGCGTTCGGCGTTGATTCATGGCTGGCGGGAACGCGGCGCAGCATCTGGGGACGTGTCGCCCTCGTGGGATCGGGCGCGCTGGCACTTGCCGCCGGCGTGTCCGGTGCTCTCGGCTCCGGCGGAAGCCTGACACTCGAAGCAGGGCTGGGAATCGCTCATGCCCTGGCGCGATCAGCCTTCGCCCTGGGACTGGTGGGTGCAGTTCTCTTGTTCGGCACGCGCCTGCGCCAGAGCCATCGCTTTCTCGGCACCGCACTGGTCATTCTGGCAATCGCCGAGCCATTGCTTTCTTACGGGAGGCTCAACCCCACGGCACCCTCGGCCCTGCTGAACCGCACGCCGGCCGCGGCGGATTGGCTGCGCTCGGAACCGGGGCGTTTTCGAATCTGGCGCGACAACTCACCTCCGCTGACCCAGCTTGCGAGTCTGCCGGAACCGGACCTGGCGAGAACTCTCTGGTTCCGCGACACGCTGCATCCTTCGTACGGCATGCCATACGGACTCAGCTACGCCCTGAACCGGACCGGCGACGAAACTGACACCAAGCGCACCGCCACGCTCGCCCATCGTCTGGCGAAGGAGCCACCGGCCGTTCGAGCGCGCGTCTTCGGGCTGGCGGGAATCCGCTACCTCCTGGCTTTCGAACCGGCGCAGGGAGAGGAGCTACAGAATGCCGCTCATTTCGAGCTACCGGGACCCGATCTCTGGCTGTGGCGCAACCGGATGTGGCTGCCCACTGCGCGCTGGGTCAAGGAGGCCCGCTTTGTTTCCGGAGGAGAGACCGCACTCGATCTGTTGTTGAGCCAGGATCATGATCCGACCACTGTCGTCATCCTGGAGACTGAGCAAGAGACGAGTGATGCTCCAGACGCATCCCGCCGGAAACCGTTCCTTCCCGGGAGGAGTCCAGATCTCGTGGCAGGGCAGGTCGAGATTCTCGAGGAGACCTCCAGGTACCTGAAGATCCGCACGCTCGCCAACGAAGCGGGTTACCTGGTGCTGGCCGATCAGTTTTCCCCCGGCTGGGAAGCTCGTGTGGATGGTTCCGAGGTGCCCGTGCTGCGGGCCGATTTCCTGTTCCGGGGCGTGCGTGTACCCGCCGGCAGGCACCAGGTGGAGTTCAACTATCGACCCCTCCCGGTGCGGATCGGGTTGGTGCTCTCACTCGCCGCCCTGGTGACTCTTGCCGGCCTGTTCGGGCTGGGGCGCCTGCGAGCGGAGAACCCTACCTCCAGTCCTCCCCTTGTGCTATAGTGTTCATAATTTCCAAGCAGAGTGAATTTTTCCCCATGACCATTGCACAGTCACACATCCGGGATGACATGTATTCGCATACCGGCCATGACTGCTGCGCGGCGCGGCTCCTGGCTGCCAGTTGTGGGAGCTTCAGTACCCGGCCGACCGGCATTCTCCGGGAGATGTGTTGCGCTTGTTGTAGCGGCCCCCAGATCCTCCGGGCCCGGTAGCGCGCAGCGCACTCGCTTCCCAAACCGAAAAAACGATCCTCGAATGGCGCGGTATATCTTCATCCCTCTGCTGATGGCTGCGAGCCTGGCCGCACCGGGTTGCGTGCGTGGACGAGGGCTCGCGGAGGGCGAGATCCGGGTCGGTTTCTTTCCCAACCTGACACATGCTCAGGCCCTCGTCGGATTCTCCCGCGGCGACTTCCAGCGGGCTCTCGAACCTCTGCGCGTGGTGCCGCGGCCGCTCAACGCCGGGCCCCACGCCATCGAGGCCCTGTTTGCGGGCGACCTAGATCTCGTCTACGTGGGCAGCGGTCCAGCCATCAATGCCTTCGCCCGATCCGGCGGACGCGCGCTCCGGGTGATTGCCGGTGTGGCGAGCGGCGGCGCAGCGCTCGTGGTCAGAAAAGATTCCGGCATCATGAACGCCGGCGATCTTTCCGGCACCACCCTTGCCACACCGGCTATCGGCAACACGCAGGACATTTCGCTGCGCACATTTCTTCGGGAGAACGGACTGAAACCCCGTGAGAGGGGCGGCCAGGTGCGCGTGGTTCCGATGGCCAATCCCGAGATCCTCAACCTGATGCGGCGAGGGGATGTGCATGGGGCCTGGGTTCCCGAGCCCTGGGCGACACGGCTGGTACACGAAGCCGGGGGCCGCCGGCTCATCGATGAACGCGACCTGTGGCCCGGCGGGCACTTTGCGAGCGCGGTGCTCGTGGTCAGCCAGGCCCTGCTCGGCGAGCGCCCCGACGTCGTGAAACGGTTCCTGCGCGCCCACGTCGATGTGACCCGGTGGATCGTGGCCCATCCCCATGAGGCGCAGGCCCATATTAATCAGGAGCTGGCGCGACTGCTCGGCCAACCGTTGCCAGTCGAGATTCTCGAAGAGGCTTTCACGAAACTGGAGGTGACCTATGATCCGCTCGAGGACACCCTCCTAGAAGCAGCCGAGCGCGCGCAGCGTCTCGGTTTCCTCGGGAGCCGCCGCGTGGAAGTCACACACATCATGGAGCTGGGCCTCCTCCACGACGTCCTTGCTGAGGGAACGGTGGCACCGGACGGGGCGCCCTAGTGGCATCGATCGACATGAACTATCCAGGCATTGATCCCTGTCGCGTGAGGATCCGCGGTTTGTCCCACGCCTACACCAACGCCGGAAGACAGGTGGAGGCGGTGCGTGACATCAACCTGGAAATTCTCGACGGGGAGATCGTGTGCATCGTCGGACCCTCCGGCTGCGGCAAGTCGAGCCTGCTGAACCTGATCGCCGGCTTTGAGCGCCCTCGCCAGGGAGAGATCCTCGTCCACGGGCATCCTGTGCGCTCGCCGGGGCCGGATCGCGTCGTGGTTTTCCAGGATCTGGGCCTGTTCCCCTGGCTCACCGCCCGGGGAAACGTGGAATTTGGTCTCAAGGTGCGCGGCGTTCTCAAGAAGGATCGACGGGAGGTGGCAGAGCGCTTCATGCAAATGGTCCACCTGGATAAGTTCATGGACTCGCTCGTGCATGAGCTCTCCGGAGGCATGAAACAGCGTGTCGCCCTGGCACGATCGCTGGCGCTCAACCCCGACATCCTGCTCATGGACGAACCGTTCACGGCGCTCGATGCACAGATGCGCGACTACCTCCACCTCGAGCTGCAGGAGATCTGGGACAAGACGCGCAAGACGATTTTGTTCGTGACCCATAACGTGCGCGAAGCGGCGACGCTCGGCCACCGCGTGATCGTCATGACGGCCCACCCAGGACGGATCAAGAAGGAGTTTAAGGTCGATCTTCCCCGGCCCAGGCATATCGAGGATCCAGGGCTAATCGAGATCGCTCGATCGATCATGGAAGAATTGCGCGGAGAGGTCGCGACCGCGATGAAGGAGGAACTGAAGAATGAGTAGACCGCTGCGGCAAGGGCTGCTCTTTCTGGGAGCGCTCGCCTTCTGGGAGTTTCTGGTCCGCCTGCATCTGTGGCCTGATTACCTGCTTCCGTCGCCGCTCCAAGTCGGCCGCACACTGGCTGACGGACTGGCCAGCGGGGAACTGCCGCTGGCTATCGGCGTCAGCCTGCGCCGCACTCTGCTGGGTTTCGGTCTGACGGCTCTGGCCGGCATCGCCTTCGGAATCACCATCGCCCGGCACCCCCGGCTGGATGACACGATCGGCTCTCTGATGCTTGGGATGCAAACCCTTCCGAGCATCTGCTGGTTTCCCCTGGCCATTTTGTGGTTCGGATTGAGCGAGTTTTCGATCCTGTTCATCGTCGGCATGGGGACTTTTTTCTCCGTGGTCAACAGCACCGTTGCCGGCGTGAAGAATGTGCCGCCGCTTTACCTGCGCGCGGGGCTCAATATGGGAGCCCACGGGTACGTCCTGCTCTGGGAGGTGGTCCTTCCTGCGGCGCTGCCCTCCATACTTTCGGGCCTGAAGCAGGGCTGGTCGTTTGCGTGGCGCAGCCTCATGGCCGCGGAGTTGCTGTTCGTCAACCTCGGCCTGGGACACCTGTTGAGCGTGGGCCGCGAGCTCAACGACATGAGCCAGGTGCTGGCCGTGGTGCTGGTCATATTGATTATCGGTATTGCCGTGGAAATGGGCGTGTTCGCACCGCTCGAACGCCACCTGCGCGTGCGCTGGGGCCTGCAGAAGTCGCTGTCCTCCGTTGCGGAGACGGCCCCGGCGCGATCATGAACCGTTCTTGCGAGACAACAGAGAGGGCAAGGGACAGGAGATGAAGAACGAAACAACAGTCGACAATGGATCGTACACGGAACTCAACAAGGCCGGAGCCGAAGAGGTTCTGAAGTGGGCCTTCGAACGCTTCCACCCCAACATCGCGCTCGCCAGCTCGTTCGGGGCCGAGGACATGGTGGTTCTCGACATGATTCGCAAGCTGAACCCCGAGGCCCGTGTGTTCTCTCTGGACACACAGCGCCTGCACACCGAGACATACGACTTGCTGCACCGCGCGGAACAGAAGTACAACCTCAAGGTTGAGCGCATGACGCCGCAAGCAGACGCGGTCGAGGAAATGGTTCGTGAGCACGGATTGAATCTGTTCTATGACAGCGTCGACAAGCGCAAGATGTGCTGCGGAGTTCGCAAGGTCAAACCGCTGAAGCGCATCCTCTCGACGCTCCAGGCCTGGATCACCGGCCTGCGCCGGGACCAGGCTGCAACCCGCGCTGATGTGCACAAGGTCGGAGTCGACGAGGGGTTCGGCGGCATCATCAAGGTTAATCCGATTGCGGATTGGTCCTCGGATCAGGTGTGGGATTACATCCGTGTGCACGACGTGCCTTACAACTTGCTCCACGATCGCGGTTTTCCCAGCATCGGCTGCGAGCCCTGCACCCGGCCGGTGAAGCCGGGTGAGGATCCTCGCGCCGGGCGCTGGTGGTGGGAGCTGGGCGCCGGGCAGAAGGAGTGCGGCCTGCACGCCACGGTTCCGTCGAATGAGACGACAAAAATGTGACTTCTAGATATAAAACACTGCTGTCCCCAACTTTTGGGGGTGACTCGAGATCCAGATAGCTACCTGTAGTGTCCGGGCCGACGACCTCCACCCGAACTTGATCGGCCCGAAACCCTTATCCCGCTTAGATTTCCCTTGACACACACAGGGCTGGATTCGTAGACTCTCGCGAGTGGAGTAAAGTGGATAGGAGTGGAACGGGGTGCTCTAATCCCGGCCTCTACTTTCCTGAAGGTCCCTCCTGGCTTTCCCCAGCCACCCACTAACCCCCTGTAGATGCTGCGCGGAAGCTCACTTGCCAGGATCGACGAGAAGGGCCGCCTCAAGATACCCAGGACGTTCCGCCCTATCCTCGAAGAACGATACGGCCCCGACCTTTTTGTCACCAGCCTGAGGGGAGAATTCGTGCGCCTCTACCCCCTGCCGGTCTGGATTGAGATCGAGAAGAAGCTGGCGAGGCTACCGAGCATGGAACCGGCGATCGGTCGATTCTTGGATTCGGTCAACTATTTCGGCCAGATGGCTCGTATGGATCGGCAGGGGCGAGTGCTCGTGCAGCCGATGCTTCGGGAACGGGCCGAAATCAACGGCGAGGTCGTGGTCCTCGGCCAGCAGAGTTACCTCGACGTATGGAGCCACTCCCGATTCGAGTCCAAGCTCAAGAGTGATCCGTTCACGGAGGTGGATCAGAAGGTCCTCTCCTCCCTGGACCTGTGAGGACAGTTTGGATGCTACCCATGTCCCCGTCCTGCCCCTCGAGCTGCTGGAGCTCCTGCGCCCCCGGCCCGGGGCGCGCTTCGTGGATGGCACACTCGGCGGCGGCGGACACGCTCGAATGCTCCTGGAGCAAATCCAACCGGACGGAATATTGCTGGGGATCGATCGAGACCCGGAGGCCGTGGAGAGGGTGAGCCGCAATCTCTCCGGCCACGGCAGCGCCCTGAGACTGCGTTGCGCCGACTTCGCGGAGGTGAAGTCGCTTCTGGTGGAAGAGAAGCTCGTGCCGGTGGACGGCATCGTGGTGGATCTGGGAATGTCCTCGCTGCAGCTTGCCGATCCGGAGCGCGGTTTTGCTTTCTCCATGGAGGGTCCGCTCGACATGCGCTATGACCGGAGCCACGGATCCTCCGCGGCAGATCTCCTCGGGCAGCTCTCCGAATCCGAGATCGCCGATCTGATCTGGCGCTACGGTGAGGAGAGGGCATCGCGCCGACTGGCCCGCCGCATCGTGCAGCAACGCCGGGCGGATCCCCTGCGCACCACCTCTGCCCTCGCCCGCCTGGCGGAACGCGTCGTGCCCCGGCGGCGGCACGCCGGCCATCCGGCAACCCGCATGTTCCAGGCGCTGCGCATCGCTGTCAACCGGGAGCTCGAGAGCCTGGAACGCTTCCTGGAGGACGCGCCCACGACACTGGCTCCCGGTGGGCGCCTCGCGATCATTTCGTTTCACTCGTTGGAAGATCGTCTTGTCAAGACCTGCTTCCGCAATCTCGAGAACGACGGCGGCCACGTGCGCATCACTCGCAAGGTGATCAAGGCCGGAGACCGTGAGGTGGAGCAGAACCCACGCGCCCGGAGCGCGCGACTGCGAGTCCTGGAGCGTGCAGCATGAGGCGCCGCGTGCGCAGGGCGCGGGTGGTACGCGAGCGCGATCCCCGCAGCATGCGGCACCTGGGATTCCTTTTCCTCCTGTGCTCCGCCGCCGCTTCCCTTTTCCTGTTTTCTCTGTGGCAACGCGTGGAGCTCACGGGATTGCATCACCAGATTGAGAATTTGCGTGCCGACCGTAACGAACTCCTCGAGACGCAGAAGCAGCTTCGCGTGAAGCGCTCGGAGCTCAGGGCCCTCCCGCGCGTCGAGCGCATCGCCCGCGGGAAGCTGGGATTGCAAACCGCCACCGCTCCACAGCTGTACGCATTTGATCACACAGGGCGTCTGGTTGCCGCAGGGATCCAACCCATAGCCGCGCTGCAATGAAGCCACGACTGACATCCACTCCACAGGGAGGGTTTCAATAATGAAAAGATGTCCTCTATCCCGGTATCGCCTCGGAGTGGTGGTCCTGGGATTGATCGCCCTGCACGCGGCGGTGCTGTGGCGGCTCGTTGATCTGCAGATCCTTCGTGCGGACGAAATGCAACAGATTGTCCAGCGCCAGCACGAACGGGTTCTCGAGCTCGATCCAATACGCGGGGACATCTATGACCGGAACGGCAAAGAACTGGCCCTGAGCAGGGATGTTTATTCCATCTACGCAAATCCGTCACAGGTCAAATCGGCCAACAGAACGGCGAGGCAGCTCGCACGGCTCCTGCAGGTGAACGAGGCCAAGCTTCGAAAACGGTTGAAAAAGGACGGTTACTTCGTCTGGATTAAGCGCAAGATCTCGGAGTCGGAGAAGACCGAGATCGAGAAACTGCAGCTGCCGGGTGTGAAATTCATCGAGGAGAGCCAGCGCGCCTATCCGAATGGTGAGCTAGCGTCCCACGTGCTGGGCTACGTGGGAATCGACAATGCCGGCCTGGCCGGGATCGAGTACAGCCACGACAATGTGATCCGCGGGGAGCCGGGTCTGGTGCGGACTTATCAAAACGGATACGGCGAGGGGATTCGCACCCGCACCGAGAAACGCCCCACGGGCGGCGCCGCACTCGTGCTGACGATCGACCGCGTCCTGCAGCATCTGGCCGAGCGTGAGCTTGTGGCCGCCGTGAAGAAGAGCCACGCGAAGTCCGGCTCCGTGGTCATCCTCAACCCGGCGAACGGGGCAGTTCTGGCCATGGCCAACGTACCCACCTACGACCCGAACCGCTTCCAGCGTTACTCGCAGAGTTCCTGGAGAAACCGGGCCGTCGCGGACGCCTTCGAACCCGGCTCCACATTCAAGATGTTTGTCGCCGCCACCGCTCTGGAAGAGAGAGTGGCGCGGCCCACGGATCTCATTGACTGTCAGAACGGCGCTGTGCGAGTGGGCCGCCGTAAGGTCCGGGACCACAAACCATTCGGTGAGCTGACCTTCTCGCAGGTTCTCGAGCTGTCGAGCAACGTCGGAATCATCAAGATCTCCTCCCGCCTGGACGCCCCGAGGCTTTTCGAGTCACTGGCAGCCTTCGGGTTTGGCGCCCGCACGGGGGTCGGCCTGCCGGGTGAGAACAGCGGTATCTTGCGATCACCCGCCGCCTGGTCCGCTCTGTCGCAGGCGATGATCTCGATGGGGCAGGAAGTGAGCGTGACGCCCCTGCAGCTTGCGGCCGCCACAGCCACTCTGGCCAACGGTGGCGTTTACCATCACCCCTACATCGTGCAGCGCGTCATCGGTCGCGATGGACGCGTGCTGCGCGTGGCCAAGGGCTCACCTGGCCGGCGGGTCATCTCGCCCGCAACAGCCGAAACCCTGCAACGTATCCTGAGCGGCGTCGTCCTGCGCGGAACGGGCCGCCTCGCCAGCGTCCCCGGTTACACGGTCGCTGGCAAGACCGGCACGGCTCAGAAAATTGATTCGACCGGCCGTTACAGCCCCGACGATTTCGTGGCTTCCTTCGTGGGCTGGGTTCCGCTCGAATCACCAGCCCTGACAATCCTGGTGGTCATTGATTCACCGCGAGGCAACTACCACGGAGGCGCGATCGCCGCTCCAGTGTTTTCACGCATTGCCCAGCCCGCCTTGCAGTATCTGCGAGTGCAGCCCAGCCTTCTGGCAAGACGCGCGGCCAGTGCCCCGCCAATCGTTGCAGAAGCATCAACTGCAAGCGAACGGGCACGCTTCGCCGATCGCTCGCGCTGAACAGAGGACGCCCCTCCCGTGCGCCGCCCCTCGCTCTCGAATCTTCTGGAGGCGACGCCAGATGCCGAGATCGACGGCGGGGCGGAGATCGAGGTGACCGGCGTGGAGTGCGATTCGAGGCGCGTGACGCCGGGAAAGCTCTTCGTGGCCGTCCGCGGCTGGCGGGAAGATGGCCACCGGTACCTCCCCCAGGCCCTGGACGCGGGTGCGTGCGCCATCGTCTCCTCCACGCCGCGTCAGGCTCGGGCCTGCGGCGTCACCTGGGTGCGGGTGGCGGATGAGCGCCCCGCGCTGGCCCGCCTGGCGCGCCGTTTCCATGGGGATCCCGATCTCGAGCTGGCTCTCGTCGGCGTGACTGGCACCAAGGGTAAGACAACGACAGCCTGGCTCATTGAATCAATGATTGAAGCTTCGGGAGGGAAGCCAGGCGGTATCGGGACGATCCGCACCCGCATCGGCGATCAAAATGAGATCTCGACTCTGACGACACCGGACGCGCCTACTCTGTGCGCACAGCTGGCACGAATGGTGAAGGAGAAGTGCACGCACGCGGTCCTTGAAGCTTCCTCGCAAGCGTTGCACCAGAGCCGCGTTGAAGGCCTGAGCTTCAGGTGCGCCGTGTTCACGAACTTCACCCAGGATCACCTCGACTATCACAAGACGCTCGAAGCGTACTTCGAGTCGAAGGCACGTCTGTTCCGCTCCCTCGATGAGCATGCCGTGGCGGTTCTTCCGGCCGATGACCCCCACGGAGAGCGCCTGGCGCGCCTGACCGAAGCACGCGTGGTCACCTATGCGGTCGGCCGCCTCCCGAGCACCACGCGTGAGCACTGGTGGGCCGTCCCGGAAGTGCAGGTGGAGTCGGCCCAGGTCTCGCTCGGAAGTACGACGGCCGTGCTGCGCACACCACGGGGATCGATCCACACCCGCATGCCGCTGACGGGACGCCACAACCTTCGCAACCTGGCTGCTGCTGCGACCGCCGCCTGGAGCCTGAGAATACCGGACGCGGCGATCGCTTCGGGCGCCGCAAGGGTGGAGCCAATACCGGGACGGATGGAACCCATCGATGAAGGCCAGTCATTTCTGGTGATTGTCGACTTCGCACACAATGAAGATGCCCTGCGAAACGCGCTCAGCTCGTTGCGCGAGCTCACACGCGACCGCCTGCTGTGCGTGTTCGGGTGTGGGGGGGATCGAGATCGCAGCAAGCGTGCTCCCATGGGAGCCGCGGCCGCCGCAGGGGCCGATCGACTGTATCTCACCTCGGACAACCCCCGTCGGGAGGATCCCCTGGCAATCCTTCGCGACATCGAGCTCGGCGTGAAGCAGGCGTCACCAGAGCGCCCCTACCAGGTGATTCCGGATCGCGCCGCCGCCATCTCCGCCGCGGTGTCCGAGGCCCGGCAGGGCGACGCCGTGCTGATCGCCGGCAAGGGGCACGAGCGTGAGCAGCTGGTGGCGGATCGCCGTCTGCCGTTCGACGATCGGGAGCAGGCCCGCATCTGCCTCAGGGCTCTCTCGGGCGGCCGCTTGGCGGAAGGTGAATGATGAAGCTGACGCTGGCGGAGATCTCCAAAGCTCTGGAGGGCAGACTCGAGGGTGCGGCCAGCGTCGGCACCACTGAAGTCAGTGAATACTCGATCGACACGCGCACGATTGAGCCGGGAGCACTTTTCTTTGCCCTCGTCGGGCCCAACCACGACGCCCACCGCTTCGTTCCCAAAGCGTTCGAGAGCGGCGCCGCCGCTGCCGTGGTCCACGCCGTTCCGGCTACACCGGCGGCCGGCCCCCTGGTACACGTGAAGGACACGACGCGCGCGCTGCAGGATCTCTCAACCTATGTGCGCCGCCGAATCAATCCCAAGGTGGTGGCCATCACCGGCAGTGCTGGAAAGACCACGACACGGGCCATGACGCAGCAGGTGGTTTCCACTCTGGGTCCCACGCTCGGATCGCCTGGCAACCTCAACAACCTTTACGGCCTCCCCCTGGCACTGCTGCACCTGCAGGGGGAGCACCGTTATGCCGTGCTCGAGGCGGCTATGAGCCGACCCGGGGAGCTGGCTCGGCTGGCGGAGATCTGTGATCCCGACATTGGCACACTCATCAACGTCGGTCCGGCGCACATTGAATTCTTCGGCACGCTCGAGAAGATTGCGGCGACCAAGGAGGAGCTGTTCCTCGGTATGCGTCCCGGCACGGTCGCGGTGATGAACGCCGACGACGCCCGGGTCATGGCCATCGCGGGTCGCTTCGCTCGCCGGGGCGGAAGCATCGTCAGTTTTGGACTCGAACGCGAGGCTGACGTCCGGGGGGAGGGGGTTGAGTTCCACCCTCAGGGGCTACGGGTGAAGGTGGCGTACATGGGCAAATCGGCCGAACTCGAGCTCAAGTTTCTTGGAGCCCATTTTCTCAGCGACGCGCTGGCGGCACTGGCCACCGGGATCGCTCTGGGAGGGACCCTCGTCCAACTGTGCGGCGCCCTCTCTGAGGTCGAGCCACTCGATCACCGTGGCCGCCTGCTGGAACTTCCGGGTGATGTGCGTTTGCTCGACGATTGCTACAATTCCAATCCTGTCGCGCTCGAGGAAGCTCTGCGGGCGCTGGGCCAACTGGCTCCACACGGACGCCGACTGGTCGTGGCGGGCGATATGCTCGAACTGGGAGCGCTCGAGTCCGAAGCACATCGCTCGGCCGGCGAGCGCATAGCTCGTTCCGGGATCGATGTTTTCTTCGGTGTCGGCAAGCACATGCGGACGGCCGTCGAGGCGGCGCGAGCCGTCGGCCACAAGAGCGCTCACCACTTCGCGGATTCCGGGGAAGCGGCAGTTGCAATCACAAACGAAATCAAGCCCAGAGATACGATTCTGGTCAAGGGTTCCCGCGGCCTACGTCTCGAGAAAGTCATCGAGGCCCTGATGCGAACCCGGGTGCGAGGATAAACACTCCATGCTCTATCACCTTCTCTTGCCTCTTCAAGAATGGATTTCCGCATTCAACGTTTTCCGGTACATCACGTTCCGCACGGCTATGGCCATGATCACGGCACTGCTCATTTCATTCGTGCTTGGCGGCCGCCTCATCCGCAAGCTGCGCGAAATGCAGATTGGCCAGCACATCCGGGAGGAGGGGCCCCAGAGCCACTACGCCAAGCAGGGCACACCCACTATGGGCGGCCTGTTGATCCTGATCGCCGTGCTGGTCCCGACCTTGTTGTGGACCGACCTCAAGAACCCGTTCGTATGGATCCTGACCGGTTCGACGCTCGCTTTCGGCGCGCTGGGTTTTCTCGATGACTATTTCAAGATCGTACATCGTCGAAACCTGGGTCTCACGACGCGTCAGAAGTTCGTCGTGCAGGGCATCCTCGCACTGCTGGTGGGGCTGGGGCTCATGGCCATGAGCACGCAGGGGCTGTATAACACTGAGCTCAGTGTGCCGTTCTTCAAGACTTTCCGCCCCGATCTTGGCTGGTGGTATGTCCCCTTCTCCATGCTGGTGATCGTGGGATCCGCCAACGCCGTCAACCTGACGGACGGCCTGGACGGGCTGGCCATCGGCTCGGTTCTGATCGCCACGGGGGCCTACGCGCTGCTCACGTATGCAGTCGGTCACGCCCTGGTCGCTGAGTACCTGGGCATCATCAATATCAAGGGTAGTGGTGAGCTCACTGTCTTCTGCGGATCGTTGCTCGGAGCCAGCCTCGGATTTCTGTGGTTCAACTGCAATCCCGCCAAGGTGTTCATGGGAGACGTCGGATCCATGTCTCTCGGCGCCGCACTCGGCACACTGGCCGTTCTGATCAAGCAGGAAATCCTGCTGGTTCTGGTTGGCGGGCTGTTCGTGGTGGAGGCTCTCTCAGTGATCTTGCAGGTCATGTCGTTCCGCCTGCGGAACGGGAAGCGCATTTTCCGCATGGCCCCCCTGCACCATCATTTTGAGCAGCTTGGCTGGAAAGAGCCGGAGGTGATCATTCGGTTCTGGATATTGGCCATCATCTTCGCCCTGCTGGGACTCTCGACCCTGAAGCTCCGATGACTTCGGCTCCCAGCCTGCCTGGCAACCGCATTCTCGTGGTCGGCGCGGCACGCAGCGGCCTGGCGGCGACCGCCCTGCTGCTCGGGCACGGCTATCAGGTGACGCTCACCGACAGCCGCCCGGCCGCAGACCTCGATCCGAAAATCCGGCAACTCATCGAGAAGGGGGGCCGCCTCGAGGCGGGGGGTCATCAGGCCACCTCCTTCCGCAAGGCCGATCTGATCGTGGTGAGCCCCGGCGTGCCGTCCGATCTCGCCGAGATCCGGCAGGCGCGTGAAGCCGGAGTTCCTGTCTGGGCTGAAGCCGAGCTCGCCTGGAGGTTTCTCAAGGGATCGATCGCCGGCATTACCGGCTCCAACGGAAAGACAACGACGACATCTCTCACGACCCACCTGTTGCGCGAGGCAAGCATCGATGCGGTGGCCTGCGGCAACATCGGAGTGCCCCTGAGCTCTCTGATCAACGAGGACTCCTCCTCCCGCTGGTACGTTTTCGAGATGTCCTCCTTCCAGCTCGAGACCATCGATCAGCTTCGCCCGCATATCGCCGTTTACCTCAACCTCACCCAGGACCACCTCGACCGCCATCCCGACTTCAGCCATTACCGCAACGCCAAGGAACGCATCTTTTCCAACCAGACATCTGAGGATCATGCGGTGCTGAACCTCGATGACACTCTGGTGGCCGCGGCCGCCGATCACATCCTCTCGCGAATCTCCTGGTTCGGTCTGGCGCTGGATCCACGGCCGCGCTTCGCTGTCGAGCGCGGAAGCTTCGTCGAGCGTTCCGGTGAAGCGGCACCCCGGCCTTTGCTTCCACTCACGCAGTATGCGCTACGTGGATCCCATAACATCTCAAACGCGCTGGCCTCCCTGACCACGGCGTCACTGTGCGGTGCTCAGGCGTCTGATCTGGCGAGCGGCCTGCGCTCGTTCCGCCCGCTGCCACACCGCATGGAACCGGTCGGCGCCCTGGGAGGGATTGAATTTGTCAACGACTCCAAGGCCACAAATGTCGACGCGGCGCTGCGGGCTGTTGAGGCCTTCCATCAACCGGTTGTGTGGATCCTTGGAGGACGGGAGAAGGGCTCCGACTTTCAGCCGCTCAAGACGACCGCCGGCAGCGACCGCGTGCGGGGTGTCATCGCCATGGGGGAAGCCGCCGAGCGAATCACCGAAGTTCTCGGAAATGTGGTTCCCGTGCGGAAAGTGATCGACCTGTCGTCGGCGCTTCGGGAAGCCTGTGCTCTGGCCCGCAGCGGTGACGTGGTACTGCTATCGCCGGCCTGTGCGTCGTTTGATCAGTACCGTTCCTACGAGGAACGCGGAGATGATTTTCGCGCGCGCGTGCGCGCTCTCATAGAGAAGGAGACCGGTGGCACGGCGTCTGGCGTTTGATCGATGGCTGTTCATCGTGCCTCTGGCACTGACCCTGTTCGGCCTGCTGATGGTCTACAGCTCTTCCTCGGCCATATCACGCCAGGACTATCAGAATCCTTACCACTTCTTGCTTCGCCAGTCCCTCGCCGCCAGTATCGGCCTGGTGATCATGTTTCTCACCATGTTTTTCCCCTACCGCGCCTATCGCAGCCGCTGGTTCAGCGGCGCGCTCGTCGTGGGGAGCACCGGCCTTCTCCTCCTCGTTCTGCTCCGACCACCGATCCAGGGCGTACAGCGCTGGCTCGATCTTGGCTTCTTCAATCTGCAGCCGTCCGAAATGGCCAAGATCGTGGTGGTGATCGCTCTCGCCGGCTGGCTTGATCGGCCGCGTGTGGTAATCCGCAACTGGAAGAGTACGCTCCTGCCATGCCTGGTTCTGATCGGCCAGGCTTCCCTGCTGATCATGCTCGAGCCGGATCTCGGCACCTGCGCCATCCTCGTGCTCACCTCCCTCCTCGTGCTCTACATGGGAGGCATTCCACTGCGTCAGATCGCCGTGGTGTGTCTGGTGGCTGCGCTATCGTTGACCGTCTTCATATTTTCAGCCGATTATCGCATGCAGCGTGTCACCACGTTCCTTAACCCGGATCTCGATCCTCAGGGTGCTGGCTATCAGGTCAACCAGGCACTGCTGGCCATTGCGCGAGGCGGGCTGAGTGGCCGCAGTCTCGGAGAGGGACAGCAAAAGCTGTTCTTCCTTCCAGAACCGCACACTGATTTTATCTATGCCGTCATTGCGGAAGAGACCGGATTTCTTGGATGCGTTGCCGTGTTGTTCGGTTTCGTGGTGATCCTCTGGCGTGGCCTGCGCGCTTCGGCCCGGGCGCCGGATCGTTTCGGCGCCGTGCTCGGGACCGGATTGACGCTGGGCCTGGGGCTGTCCGCGCTCATAAACATGGGGGTGGTCCTGGCCCTGCTTCCGACCAAGGGCCTGCCTCTACCCTTTGTTTCGTACGGAGGATCCTCGCTGGTGTGTTCGCTCGCCAGCATCGGGATATTGCTCAACCTGTCACAGCACTCTTCATGAAGCGCGTGCTCATCGCCGGCGGTGGAACAGGAGGCCACATTTATCCCGGCCTGGCAATCGCTGAGGAGTTGACCTCACGCTCCCCGCGCCCCGAGGTGATCTTCGTCGGCACACCGAACAGCATGGAAATGCGGCTGGTGCCTCGCTCCGGCTACGCCGTGGTCGGCATCTGCTCGGGGGGAGTAATAGGAAAGGGGATCGCCTCGCGCCTGGCAAGCCTGTGCCTGCGGGCTCCCGTCGGACTGGTCCAGGCGCTCTCTCTCCTTACACGTCTGAAGCCTGATGTGGTGATCGGCGTCGGAGGTTACGCCTCCGGACCGCTTGCGCTGGCCGCCATCCTCTCCGGCGTGCCGATCGTACTGCAGGAACAAAACCTGCTTCCGGGCGTCACCAACCGCATCCTGGCGCCCTGGGTGGAGGTAGTAGCGGTCACGTTCGAGGAAAGCCGCCGAAGTCTGAGCGGGAGGGTGGTGGTAACGGGTAACCCCTTACGCCGCGCAGTGCTCAAGGGTGCACAGCGGCCGGATGATGATCGCTTTCATCTACTGGTGCTTGGCGGCAGTCGCGGTGCGCGCGCACTCAACCGTCTGATGTCGGAAGCCGTCGTGCATCTCAAACCCCTATGCCCCGACCTATCGATCATCCACCAGAGCGGTGAAATGGATGAGAAAGAAACCCGGCGTGTCTACGAGCAACATGCCGGCGATAGGTTCGAGTGGCGCGTGGAACCGTTCCTGGAGCATGTGTGGGAACAGTATGGCTGGGCGGATCTTGTCGTCTGCCGCGCTGGCGCCACCACCGTTGCGGAGATCACCGCTTGCGGAAAACCTGCGATTTTTGTCCCTTTCCCCCACGCAGCACGCAATCACCAGGTGTATAATGCGCGTTACTTGGCCGACCGCGGCGCGGCCGTCGTTAGAGAGCAGCGTGATCTGACGGCTGAGCGCCTGGCCGGGACCATCCTGGAACTTGCCCAAGACGAACGGCGTCGCGCGCGGATGGCATCGCGAAGTCGCGCCCTGGGCTCCCCGCATGCCGCTGCGCGCGTCGCCGATCTCGCCGCTCGGGTGTCCAGGAGCCCGTCAGACTCCTAGCACACGATGTTCCGCAAACCCCAGCGTCTGCACTTCATCGGAATCGGTGGCATCGGCATGAGCGGCATCGCCGAAGTGCTGCTCAACATGCAGGTGCAAATCACTGGATCCGATCTCAAAGAAGGTGAGTCCGTACGCCGCCTGCGTTCTCTGGGTGCAACCGTGTGGATCAGCCACGATCCGAGTCACATCAAAGGCGCGCAGGCCGTCGTGGTCTCCTCTGCGGTGCGTTCCGACAATCCGGAAATCCAGGAAGCCCGCCGTCTGGGAATTCCGGTTCTCCCCCGCGCCGAGATGCTCGCTGAACTGATGCGTCTCAAGTTCGGCGTCGCCGTTGCTGGCTCCCACGGAAAAACGACCACGACCGCTATGCTGGCGCAAATCCTGTCGGCGGCTGATCTCGATCCGACGCTGGTGATCGGCGGACGTCTCAACATCCTGGACAGCAGCGCACGGCTCGGAAACAGCGAGCTCATGGTGGCGGAAGCGGACGAGAGCGATGGATCTTTCCTGCACCTGGCTCCGGCAGTCGCGGTCGTCACCAACATCGATCATGAACACCTCGATCATTACGCCGGCTACGGAGAGTTACAGAAAGCTTTCGTCGACTTTCTCAACAAGGTTCCGTTCTACGGAGTGGGAGTGGTCTGCGCCGACGATCCAGGTGTGCGCGCTATTCTGAGTCGCCTGGAGCGCCGACACATCACCTACGGGGTGGACGCGGAGGCGGATCTGCGGGCTCTGGAGGTGAGAGTGGACGCCGAAGCCACAATCTTCCAGCTGAATCACCGCGGCCGAAACCTGGGTGAGGTGCGGCTTCGAGCCCCCGGCCGTCACAACGTGCTCAATGCGCTGGCCGCCGCGCTGGTCGCACTGGAGCTGGACGTGAAGCCCGATGTGCTGTGCAGGGCACTGTCACAGTTTTCGGGCGCCGACCGCCGGCTGCAATCCCGCGGTGAGGTTGCTGGAGTGCTCGTGGTGGACGACTACGGACATCATCCCACCGAGATTCGCGCCACCCTGGCCGGTATCCGTGAGCGATGGGCCAAACGACTGATCGTGCTCTTCCAGCCGCACCGCTACAGCCGTGTGCAGGGGTTGAGCGAGGAGTTTGCTTCGTGCTTCGGTGACGCGGACGTGGTGATCGCCACCGACATTTACGCCGCGGGTGAATTGCCCCGGCCCGGGGTGACAGGATCGTCTCTGGCGGCCCGAATAGCCGAACGTCATCCCGGCGAGGTCATTGCAGTGCGTAGTGTCTCAGAAGCGGTGGACGAGGCAATCCGCCGCGCTCGATCCGGCGATCTGATCCTGACCCTGGGCGCCGGTGACATCAGCAAGGCTGCCGATCTCCTGCTGGATCGCCTGACACCGCAGAAGCTGCGGTCTGCAAGAGGGACCGTATGAGCGCTCCGTCCTGGGCCGCAACCGCACAGGGGCTCGGAACTACACGGCCAACGCGATCCGCGCACGCCGGGGAGGAAAAACTGGTGACACACGAGCGGCTGCTGGAGCTGGCGCGCGACGTGGGTGTGGGGCTTCAGGAAAACGCTTCACTGGCTCCCCTCACCCGGCTGAGCATCGGCGGCCCCACGCCTGCGCTCCTGACACCTCAGCGCGTCGACCAGGTTCAGCCCCTGCTGAGGGGACTGCACTCTCTGGGACTCTCACCACGATGGCTGGGAGCCGGCAGCAACCTGTTGATTGACGATCGTGGGGTGCCGGAGCCGGTGGTGTGCACCGCCCGGCTTCGGCGCGAGCCGCAACTCGAGGGAGGGGATCGCGTGCGTGTCTCCGCAGGAACGGCTCTGCCCGGTTTTACGCGCTGGCTCGTTTCGCACGGCCTCTGCGGGCTGGAGTTCGCCGAAGGCATTCCGGGAAGCATAGGAGGAGCCGTGACCATGAACGCCGGCGCCTTTGAGGGATCGGTCGGCAAACACACGGTGCGCGTGATCCTGATCCATCCGGACGGACGAAAGCAGGAGCACGATGTGCAGCCGGAAGACTTCTCCTACCGGCGCTCGGTGTTCAGTTCCATGGGCGCGCTGGTGCTGGAGGCGGTTTTCCTCCTGAAGGAAGGCGATCCGGAGGAGCTTGGTCGTACCCTCGAGACTTACCGGAGCCACCGTCGGCAGACCCAGCCCCTGAGCGAGGAGAGCGCCGGATGCATTTTCAGAAACCCGCTCGAGGGACCCTCCGCGGGCAGCCTCATCGATCGCTGCGGCCTGAAAGGCCGGCGGCGGGGCAATGCCGAAATCTCACCCGTGCACGCCAACTTCATCGTCAACCGCGGTGGAGCGACTTCTGCGGATGCGCGTGCTCTGATTGAGGAGGTGAAAGAGCAAGTCCAGCGCCAGACCGGTGTCCTCCTGCAAGAGGAAGTGCGGGTCTGGTCGCGGTCCTGAGCCATGGCGGCGTCGCAACCCGTGTTCATGCGCGGCCGGCGGTCGCGCCGATCCATCCCCCGCCGAAAAGCGGGCTGGTTGCGGCGTCTGGGGAAATTTCTTTTCGGGGTCATAATCCTTTCGATGGTAGCGGTCGGAGTAGTTCAGGTACTCACACAGCTGACAAATTCTGAGTATTTTCAGGTGCATCATCTGACCGTCAGCCGGGCCTCGGAGGAACTTCACTCCCGCCTGCACGGACGCATGCGGGGCCTGGTCGGAGCCCGCATTTTCGATATTGATCTCTCCGCACTGGCCCGCCGGCTCGAGAATGATCCCTGGGTGCGCCGCGTCGTCATCAAGCGCTGGCTGCCTGGAACCCTGCAGGTGACCGTGCAGGAACGCCGGCCCGCAGCCTGGGGCAGGTTTCGCGGCAAGCGGGTCCTGATTGACACGGAAGGCTGGCCCATCGAAGAACCTACCGCACAGACCGCAAAGATGCCAGTACTGAGGGGGATTCGCTCGCAAGAAAAGAGGGATTTCGCGCGTCACGCTGCGACCGGACTAGCTGCGCTCGCCCGGGTGACACGCACGGCTCCGGAGTTGCTGAGCAATCTTTCGTACGTTGACCTCTCCGTGCCCGGAGCTGTGGTTCTTCATAGAGCCACCAGCCCCTGGCAGGTCTGGCTCAGTCGCGAAGACGCCAGTCGCAATCTGAGCAAGTACATTCAACACCAGAACGAGATTGAGCGCCATTTTGGATCTCTGTCTGCGGTTGATTTGCGCTGGAGAGATCAGATCGCCTTGAAACCCTGGAGAAGGGGGGAAAGGAGCGAATGAAGAAGAACGATAGCCCCTGTGTGGGCATCGACATCGGAACCACAAAAATCTGCGTTGTTGTCGGCGAAGCGAGTGATTCCGGTGGGATGGACATGCTGGGTCTCGGCTGCACTCCTTCTCACGGCCTGCGCAAGGGAGTGGTGGTCAACCTGGAAGCCACTGTTGATTCAATCAAGCGCGCCGTCGAGGAAGCCGAGCTCATGGCCGGCATCTCGATCGAGAGGGCCTACGTCGGCATGGCGGGGGGCCACATTCGCGGCTTCAACAGCCGTGGCGTGATACCCATCACCGGCCGCGACAATGAGATCTCGGATGAGGATATCCGTCGGGTGCTTGAGGCGGCCCAGGCGGTGTCTTTGCCTCCCGACCGTTCCGTCTTCCACGCCGTGCCGCAAGAATTCCTGGTGGATGACCAGAACGGCATCTCCAACCCTCGCAGCATGTCTGGATCCAGGCTGGAAGCGAACGTGCACATCGTTACAGCCTCGGTGAGCGCGGTTCAGAACCTGGTGACCTGCGTAAACAGGACCGGCATTGAGGTGATCGAGGCTGTGCTCGAGCCTCTGGCTACCTCCCATGCCGTGCTCACCCAGGATGAACGCGAGCTGGGGGTTGCGCTGGTGGACATAGGGGGCGGAACTACCGACATGGCCATCTTCGAGCGTGGCACCATCTGTCATACGGCGGTGCTGCCGACGGGTGGCGATCACCTCACGAACGACATCGCGGTGGGGCTGCGCACGCCCATTCCTGAGGCCGAGAAAATCAAGAAGAGGTTCGGTTGCGCACTCTCCTCAATTGTCGAACAGGAAGAAACCCTGGAGGTGTCGACCGTAGGAGGCCGCCGACCGCGGATCATGTCCCGGCGGACTCTGTGCGAGATCATCCAGCCGCGGGCGGAGGAAGTCCTGAGCCTCTTGCGGCAGGAAATCGAGCGCTCTGGATATTTCTCCGAGCTGCACGCGGGGATGGTACTCACCGGTGGAGGCTCGATGCTGGAAGGCCTGGTCGAAATGGCTGAGCAGACACTGAATCTGCCCGTCAGGTGTGGTTCCCCACGCGACATCGGAGGCCTGACGGATATGGTGAGCAGCCCGGTGTACGGCACCGGGATAGGTTTGGCTTTGTATGGTTTGATGAATCAGCGATCGGCGGAGCACATGCTGCATGCCCCGCCCTGGGCCATGGCACGTATGACATACCGCCTGCGCGAGTGGTTCGCCGGGCTGTTTTGAGGAGGTCCCATGATCACCATGTCAGATGACGATGCGAAGCGCGCGAGTCCGAAGGTTCAGTTCAGTGATGATCCGGTGATCGGAGCCCGCATCAGAGTGATTGGTGTTGGCGGCGGCGGTGGCAACGCGGTCAACCGCATGATCGCGGCCAACCTGCGAGGCGTGGAATTCATAACCGCGAACACCGACTGCCAGGCGTTGAAGAGCTGTCTGGCGCCGCTCAAGGTGCAGATGGGCAACAAGCTCACCAAGGGCCTGGGCGCCGGCGCCAACCCGGAGGTCGGCCGCCAGGCAGCGCTGGAGGACACCGAGAAGCTCATCGAGGCGCTGGACGGAGCCGACATGGTGTTCATCGCCGCCGGTCTGGGTGGGGGCACCGGCACCGGCGCCACTCCGGTGATTGCTAGTCTGGCGAGCGAGCTCGGCGCTCTTGTCGTGGCCGTGGTCACGAAGCCATTCCAGTTCGAGGGCAAACGCCGGCGCGCCCAGGCGGAGCGCGGCCTCACAGAGCTGCGAGAGGCCGTGGACACGGTCATCGCCATCCCGAACGAGAAACTTCTGCACACGGTGGAGCGGACCACGACACTCACCGATGCCTTTCTGATCGCGGATGACATACTCCGGCAGGCGGTGCAGGGGATCAGTGACCTGATCACGGTACCGGGAGAGATCAACCTGGACTTCGCCGACGTGCGAACCATCATGTCCGGTATGGGCATGGCTCTCATGGGAACCGGCGTGGCGCGCGGAGAAAACCGGGCAACGGAAGCTGCTCAGCGTGCCATCTCATCTCCGCTGTTAGAGGACACCTCGATCAATGGTGCTCAGGGGGTGTTGATCAATATAACGGGCGGTCCCAGCATGACGCTGCATGAGGTCTCTGAGGCTTCGACGGTGGTTCATGATGCGGCGCATCCTGAAGCGAACATCATTTTCGGCACGGTGATCGACAAGGCGTTCGACGATTGCATCAAGGTAACCGTCATCGCTACCGGCTTCCACAGCGAGCTCGAGGGGGTAATCGAGGGAGGGATGCGAGGAGTCGCTGTGAGACCCCATTCGTCCCGGGCACCGGGCCTCATCCCGACCGGGGCCCGGGAGAATGCGGACGGCACCAAGTCACACGCTCCCAGACCGCCAGCAATAGAGCCGGCGAACCACCCAGCCGAGACGGCTGGAGAAATGGACGGCGCTCTCGCCGAACCCGCTCAGCAGGGCGGGGGCGAGCGGGCTGCCGGCCGTGCACGCTCTTCCCGACCGTTCTCGTTCTTCTCCCGGCGGGGGGATGCCTCCAGCCAGCCTCAGTATGCTGGCCGGGCCGACGACCTCGACATACCCGCATTCCTGCGTAAACAGCAGGCGGACTAGAGCAAGAGATGTGGCTGGGGGTCAGAGTGAGCCCTGTGTGGGTATCGGAAAAAATGGAATCACCAGGCTCAAACTGGACCCTTCTGGCCACAAGTTGAGTTGATTTTTTCCAAGTTTTAAGAGGCTGGGCTATAATCCCCCTCAATCGGAGGCCCTCCGGCCGACTTCCCCTGATTCACCGGCCGCAGGGCAGCGGCCGGCCGAATAGCAGGCCCCATCAACCCAGGGGGCGGGCCTGACCCACCGCAGCTGGCGACCGGCTAGGCGAGCACGGCGCTCGCAATATCGGGACGGGGACCATGGGCAACGATTACCGGATCCTGGTGGTGGACGATGCGAAGGATAACGTCGCGGCGCTCTCCGACTGGCTGGGCCGCAAAGGGTACCGGGTCGAGGCCGCAAGCTCTGGCGAGCAGGCCCTGCGCAAAGTTCACGAACGCCCTCCCGATCTGATCCTGCTCGACGTTTTAATGCCCGACCTGGACGGCATCGAGGTGGCCCGGCGCCTGCGGGGGGACAAGGCGTCGCGGCGTGTGCCTATCATCATGCTGACCGCCCGCCGCTCCAGTGCCGACAAGATCCGGGGTCTTCGCGCCGGCGCCGACGATTACATCACCAAGCCTTTCAACTTCGAGGAAGTGGATGCGCGCATTTCGACCATGCTCGAGAAGCGTGATCTATACCATGCCCTGGAGCGCACCAACGCGAGACTCAAGGAAGTCAATGAACGGCTCAAGCAAACGCTCATCACGGACGAGAAGACGGGCCTGTTCAACTACCGGCACTTCTGCGAGCGGGTCACCGAGGAGTTCAAGCGCGCCAAACGGTATGACAGCCATCTAACCTGCCTGATGCTCGACCTGGATCACTTCAAGCGGCTCAATGACCGCTTCGGACATCTGAAGGGGGATCGGATCCTCCGTGAGCTCGGCCAGGTCCTGCGAGAGGGAGCCCGTGAGACCGATTTCGTGGCTCGCTACGGCGGCGAGGAGTTTGCCATCCTCTGCCCTCACACGGATGGGGCGCAGGCCACTACGGTGGCTGAGCGCATTCGATCCGCCGTTGAGAAGCACAAGTTCGTCGTCGACAACCGCACCGAGCGCATCACGGTCAGCCTCGGGCTAGCAACGTTCCCCCGTAATCGCAGCGTGCGAAACGAGACGACCCTTCTGGAAGCAGCTGATGCTGCCCTCTACGAGGCGAAGCGGCTCGGTCGCAACCGTATCGTGGTCTCCCGCGGCCAGAGCACGCGGTCGCGCAGCGTCACACGGCACACACGCTAAGGATCTCCCACCCGGAACCTGGTATCCATGGTAGAAAGAGTCGAAATCGAAATCAAGCTTCGCTCTCCATCGGTGGCTGAAGCCTTGCGCCGTCTCAAAAAGGTGCGGGCAAAGATTCAGAACAAGCGCCATTTCGAGGAGAACACCCTGTACGACGATGGGGCCCGATCGCTGGAACGGCGCGGTGACCTGCTGCGCCTTCGCCTGTGCCAGAGTGTCAAAGGAGCCCTCCTGACCTACAAAGGCCCGCCGCCGAAGTTCCTGCCGGGCGTGAAGGTTCGAACTGAGATCGAAATCCACGTGGATGACCCTACTGGCCTCGATCGGATCTTCCGGCGCCTGGGGCTGACTCCGAACTACCGCTACCAGAAGTTCCGCACCGTGTACCGGGCCGGCGGACTGCAGGTGATGCTCGACGAGCTTCCGTTCGGCTGCTTTATCGAGCTGGAAGGACCCAAGCGTGCCATCGACACCATGGCCCGCAAGCTGGGGTACAAGCCCGGTGAGCATGTTCTTCTGAACTACCGTTCGCTCCACATCCAGCACTTGAGGGAGCGCGGCCTGCCGGACCAGGACCTATTGTTTCCCGATAGCGTGCGCAAGGCAGCTGCTTCGCGTTCATGACAAACCCCACGGTGAGCCCCCGCCGGGCCATGATTCTCGCCGCGGGGCTGGGCGAGCGCATGCGCCCTCTCACCCTGCGGCGGGCAAAACCGGCCCTGCCGCTCCTCAACCGCCCCCTGGTCTCGGAGATTGCGCGGCGCCTGATCGGCGCCGGCGTCGATGAACTGGTGGTCAACCTGCACCACCGGCCGGAGACCGTGCGCGAGGCCCTCAAGGACAGCGTACCGGACAGGGTGAAGCTGATCTACTCGGAAGAATCACCCCGGGTGCTCGGGACGGGAGGAGGGGTGGCCCGAGCCCGGCAGTTTTTGGAAGGCGCTCCGTTTTTTCTGTTGAACGGCGATTCTCTCTCATCCTGCGACCTGGCATCCCTGGTCCGGGCCCATCGCCGGAGCAAAGCCCTGGCAACGCTGGTGGCGCGGCCCCTCAAGCCCGGCGATCCATACCGACCTCTTGAAGCCGATGAAGATGGGCGCCTCTGGCGCATCGCGGGTCGGCCGAGCTCTCCCCTGGTTCCCCCCCGCGGCCTGAAGCAATACGTGTTCACGGGTGTTCACCTCATCGAGCCGGATTTGTTCGAGTTCTTTCCGAGCGACGGTGTATTTGACATTAACCACGATGTGTATCCGGCGGCGCTGGCCGCGGGCCGGCGCCTATTCATTCTGTCTGACGAATCCGACTGGTACGAGATCGGCACCCCGGCCCTGTATCTAGCGGCATCGCTGCACCTGCTGAGCGGCGGGGGCTTAGCGGACGCCGCCGAACGCTCCGTGGAGCCGGGCATCTTCGCCGCTCCAGGGGTTAAGGGACTCAAGAGCGCGCAGCTTGAAGCGCCGGTCTGGATTGGTCCAGATTCGATCCTCGGAGTGGGCGCCCGCCTTCACCGCTGCGTCATCGGACCCCGGTGTGAGATGCAGGAGGGGGCCCATGTGGAGGATGCGGTGCTCATGGCAGGTTCGCGCATCGGCCGCGGCTCCAGGTTGCGGGGGGTCGTGACCGAGGATGGGGTGGAGGTTCCACCGTCCACCGACCTGTCCTCCCAGGTCCTGGTACGTGAAAACGGCAGGCTGGCGGCGTATAGTCTCCCTCCGCCGGCCTGACTGCCGCCCGCCGGCAGGCGAAGCGGCGGCGTAATGCCCTGCAACATCCATGGAAGGAGTACCGGTGCCCAGCCAATCAAGCACACAGCGTCCCAGGACGATGCGCATGAGTGACGTGGATCTGCAGGGACTGGTCCGCGAGCGCTACGGCGCCGATGCCCAACTCGCGCGCCTGCAGGGGGATGCCTCCAACCGCCTGTACTACCGGGTCACGACTCCGTCCGGCAGCGCCATCCTCATGGTTCACGAGGATGCTTTCCGCGAGGATGAGCTTCCGTTCCTGAACGTGGCGCACCATCTGAACGGAATCGGCTCACCGGTTCCGGAAGTCCTGGCTGCCTATCCGGAGCAGGGTGTCCTGATTCTCGAGGATTTGGGGGACACGCTGCTGCAGGACTACGTGCGGCAGCGGCCGGCTAGCGAGGTGGAGACGATCTACCGTGAGGCCATCGACCTCATCTGCCTGTTGCAGGGTGAGGGCACGCGGTGTCTGACACCCGCCTGCATCGCCCACCAGTCCACGCTCGACTTCGAGAAGTTTGACTGGGAACTGCGCTTCTTCATGCAGAATTACGTTGAGCGCCTACTCGACTCACCACTTTCCGCCTCGGAGGCGGCGGCCCTCCAGAGCTGGCTGAAGGACCTGGCACGCGAGACCTCCGGCGGCGACCGCGTTTTTTGCCACCGCGACTACCACTCCCGCAATCTAATCGTACACCGCGGGCGACTGTATATGTTCGACTTCCAGGATGCGCGCTGGGGGCCCCGCACCTATGACCTTGCATCGTTGCTGCGCGACTCGTACGTGGAGTTGCCGGAGAGCTTCATCGACCCGCTGCTCGATCACTTCCGGGTGCAGCGTGGCCTGCCGTCCGAAGGGCTGCGGACCGAGTTTGACCGCGTCTCGCTGCAGCGCAACGTCAAGGCCCTGGGCACCTTCGCCTACCAGGCAACGGTGAAGCAGCACACGATCTATCTCCAGTCTGTTCCGCGCACGCTCGGATACGTGCTTGCCAACCTGAAAAAATTCCCGTCTGATTCGTCTATCCTCGAGATCTTCGACCGGCATCTCCGGTACGAGCACTCGTAGCCAAACCGGGCGGCGCTCCAGCCGCGGGGCACTCCAGTGCTACAATCTCTTCCATGACCCTTGTCTCATGGACTCTCGTGGCCCTCGCCGCCGGTGCACTGGCGGGAGTCTCCGCGCTTGCCGCCTGGCTGGCCGGACGGCGAACCTCAAGAGCTGAAGCCCAAACCTCTTCCTCGTCTCTCGGCTTGCTCCAGCAGCAGTTTCTCGACCTCAAGAATGAGTTGCAGAACCAGGTGGGAACCCTCACGCATACGCTTCACGAGCAGCTCCAGCAGGGGCAGAAATCGATCGGTGAGCGCCTTGAGGGTGCGACTCAGGCGGTGGCGAGGGTGCAGCACCAGCTCGGCGATCTGGCACGCACCGCCGAGCACATGCAGGAGATGGGCCGCAGCCTCACCGACCTGCAGAACATCCTGAAAGCCCCGAAGCTGCGCGGGCTCATGGGCGAGAGCCTGCTAGCGGAACTCCTCAGGCAGGTCCTGCCCGAGTCGGCCTACTCACTTCAGCATTCGTTCCGCAGCGGTGTCAAGGTGGATGCGGTGATCCGGCTCGGTGATGGGCTGGTGCCAGTTGATGCCAAGTTCCCCCTGGAAGCGTTCAGCCGCATGATCAAGGCGGAAGCGGAGGGTGAGCGCCGCGTGGCGCGCCGCGAGTTCAATACCTCCGTACGCAACCGCATCACCGAGATCGCGGACAAGTACATCCTGCCGGAGGAGGGCACCTACGATTTCGCCCTCATGTACATCCCGGCCGAGAACATCTTTTACGAAGTGATCCTACGCGAGGACGGTACCGGAGGCCCCGATCTCAGCACCTACGCGCTTGAACGCAAGGTCATTCCAGTCTCCCCCAACTCGTTCTACGCCTACCTAATGGCAATCGTGTATGGGCTGAAGGGACTTAGAATCGAGAAGGACGCTCAGGAGGTGTTCCGGAGCGTTCGCGGTCTGCAGCAGGGATTCGTCCAGTTCATGGAGACGTTTGCCCGCCTTGGCAAGCAGATGGGCCACGCGCAGAACAACTTCGATGAAGCCCGCCGCCAGGCGGACCGCCTGCAAGATGGTGTGATCGCGCTATCGGGAGCTCAGAGCACCCACGCCGCTATTGCCCGCGACGCTGCGCCCAAGGAAGGGCGGCTGGGCGCCTCACCGGAACCGGTGCCGCGCCCCGGAGCCGAGCGCTCCAGCACCGGGTCTCTGTAAGTCCGACGCGCTTCACGGCCCGCCGGCGGATTTCTGTTCCTGCCGGGATGCCTGAGGCCTGTCCACGCCGCAACCGCCCGGCATCCTGATCAGGCCGGCGGCTCGCAGGCTGCTATTGACTGAGGCAGCGACCTGGCCAGGTCGCCGGCAATGTTGAGCATCACCTCCGAAAGGGTCGGGTGATACCAGGGCAGACCCGGGATGTCCTGGGCCTGGCCATGGTAGTGCATCATCAGCGAGATCAGGTGAATCAGGTCGTCTGCCCTTGGCCCCAGAATTGCCGAGCCGATGATCTCTCCACTTTCCCGATCGACCAGCACCTTCCACACGCCGTGCTTCGCCTCCATGGTGATGGCACGGCCGGTCTCCGGAAACCGTGCCTGTCCAACCGCGTACGCACGGCCGGACTCCTTGGCCTCGGCCTCGGTCGCTCCAACCTGGGCAAAGGGTGGGTCGGTGAAAATGACGCTCATCTTCATGCGGTAATCCATCTTTTTCTCGGGCCCTCCAACAGCCGCGTTGTATCCGGCGATCCGTCCCTCCTGGTTGGCGAGGTGGAGAATCTGGTGGCAGCCGGTGGCATCGCCGGCCACAAAGATGTCCGGCTTGCTGGTTCGCATCGAGGCATCGTGTGAGAGTCGGCCGTTCTCAGGCTGGAGTCCCACGTGCTCGAGCCCCAGATCCCCGAGTGCCGCCTCGCGCCCCACCGCCATGAGGAGAGCCTCGGCGTGGTGCTTGCGCAGATTTTCTCCGCATCGAATCTTGAAGATCGAGCCTGAGCCGTCTCCGAGAATCTCCTCGATCTTTCCGGGAATGGCCAGATCGAAACGGGGTTCATCCTCGAGCGCGCGCCTGAGTTCCTGCCCGCATTCGAGATCGGAGTGGGACAGGAGCGGTGAACGGTTCACCATCAGGACCTGCGTGCCGATGCGCGCGAAGAACTGCGCCAGCTCAAGGCCGACGGCTCCAGCTCCCTGGACGACGATTGATTTCGGCGCGCTTCGCAGCCCCATCACCTTGTCGCTGGTGAGCACGGTGGCCTGGTCGAGCCCCGGAATTGGCAGCATGCTCGGAATTGAGCCGGTAGCGATCACGCTGCGCCCCGTCGTGAGCGTGCGTCCGTCCACCTGCATTGTTCCACCGGCAGTGAAACGGGCGCGGCCTTTGATGAGTTCGTAATCGGCGGCCTCGATGTTGGCAACCTTCGCCCTCTTGAAGCGCTGCACCTGGGAATTCTTGCGCTCCATGATGCGATCGAACTGCGGCACCACGCGCCCTTCGAGGTGGACGCCGAACGGGTCGAGGTGCTCAGCCTCATGCAGGGCGTGGGCCGAGGCCAGCATCGCCTTGGTGGGCATGCATCCCCTCAGGATGCAGAGCCCTCCGAGCTCTCCGTCGTTCACCATGGCTGTCTTCGCCCCGGCCTCAGCCGCGGCCCGGGCGGCGGAGGTCCCCGCGGATCCGCCTCCCAGCACGATCACGTCATAATCGGGCACGAGCTCACCTCCTCACGTAAGGGCCGAGTCGTCGACCGGTGTGATCATATCCGAGACAATGAAGGAGGAGAGCTTGAGCTGGAGATGCGCCGGCCACGAGCGGCAGGCGTGGGGCGTCATGGGCACGAGAACCGTGCCGCGCTTCTCATCGTGCGGTAAGGTATTGCACGCTGAAAAGCTTTCGGGGGTCAGTCCAGACTTTCCGGACTTCGAAGTCTGCCTCTGAGGCCAGCCTGGCGAAGCCTTCCAGATCGTACTTGTAGGAACACTCGGTTCGGATGCTCTCGCCCTGGCCAAAAGGTATCTGCTCTCCGTCGATACGTACCGTTTGCTGCGCCATGCTGACCAGATGCATCTCGACGCGACCCAGTTTCTCGTTGTAGAAAGCCTGATGCTGGAAGCGGTCCAGCTGGAAATCGCCCCCCAGCTCATGGTTGATGCGCATGAGCATGTTCTTATTAAAAGCGGCGGTCACACCCTCACGGTCATCGTACGCGGCCTCGAGGACGGTGGCATCCTTCTTAAGGTCAACGCCGATCAACATCCCGCCGCTCCTGCCGACAATTTTACGAATACGCTTGAGAAAATCGCGCGCTTCCGCTAACGATAGGTTCCCGATCGTTGAGCCGGGGAAATAGACCACGCATCGCGAGGGCGGCCGCTTGCTGCTCGGGATCTCGAAATGCGTCGTATAGTCGGTGCAGATGGGGAGCACCTCCAGGCCCGGATAGGTAGAGAGTAGCTCGGTGGCGGATGCTTCCAGGACCTTTCTCGAGATGTCGATCGGCACGTAGGCTACCGGTGAATCGAGACAGTCGAGGAGCATGCGTGTCTTTCGCGCGGTCCCGCTGCCGCACTCGATCAGCAGGCAGCCTGATCCGATTGCTTCCGCCATCTCATGAACATGCTCCTTCATGATCGAGCATTCGGTGCGGGTCAGGTAATATTCATCGAGATCACAGATTTGCTCGAACAGCTCTGAGCCCCGCAGATCATAGAAGTACTTGCAGGGAATGACCTTCTCATGGCGGCCGAGGCCCTGCAGAACCTCTTCCCGGAAGTGCTCTACCTCCGGAACGTAGTCTTGAATATCAATGATCCTGGATTGGATTTTCATCGGCCGTCCCGTGCCAGGCGGATGCCGCCGAACTGCCAGCGGCACACCGGATAGAAGAAATTGCGATATGTCGCCCGGATGTGCGAGGCGGAGGTGGCGCAACACCCGCCTCGCAGCACCATCTGGTTGCTCATGAACTTCCCGTTGTACTCGCCGAGAGCTCCGGCCGGAGGCCGGTAGCTCGGGTAGGGCGTAAAGGGGCTCGAGGTCCACTCCCAGACATCGCCGAAGCCTTGCAGCAGACCTCCGGATGCAGACACCCCGGACGCGGGCGCCGGATGCAACAGGCCTGTTTCCAGGAAGTTCCCCTCCAGCGAGGCGTCGTGCGCGGCAAATTCCCACTCGGCCTCGGTCGGCAGGCGGCAGCCGGTCCAGCGGGCGTATGCATCCGCCTCATAGTAGCTGACGTGGCATACCGGATCCACCGGTCGAATCTTGCGTGGCCCGCCCAGCGTGAACTCGTACCAGCCGCCGTCCTGCTGCCTCCAGTACAGCGGATTCGACCAGCCTTGCTGCTGGACAGCATCCCAGCCATCCGAAAGCCACAGCTCGGGTCGGTCATATCCTCCGTCTTCGATAAAGGCCTGATACTCACCGTTGGTGACGAGCCGCGAGCCGATTTCAAACGACTCGAGGAACACCCGGTGGCGGGGACATTCGTGGTCGAAGCAGAATCCTCCACCGTCGAACCCGATGGAGTGGATCCCCTCCTCGTGGCCAATCCAGCGCAGCTCCACGGCAGCTTCCACCGCAGCCACCCGAACTCTCGAGTACGAGGGCCACAACGGATTGCACGAAAAAAGGTGCTTGATGTCCATCAGGATCAGCTCCTGATGCTGCTGTTCGTGATGCAGGCCGAGCTCGACGATCCGTACATGCTCGTCGTTCAGCTGTCCACCGGTGACCAGCTCCAGGATGCGGTCATCGACGTGGCGGCGGTAGCTCCGCACTTCATCGAGAGCGGGTCTGGTGATCATCCCCCGACACAGCCGCGGGTGATGCGCCCCAACCTGCTTGTAATAAGAGTTATAGAGGAAAGGAAAATCGGCGTGATACGGGCGAAAACCGGTTTGCGTCTTCTCGAGCACGAAGGTCTCGAAGAACCAGGTCGTGTGCGCCAGATGCCACTTTGCGGGGCTGGCGTCAGGCATCGACTGTACGGCGCAGTCCTCCGGAGAGAGCGGCGCGCAAAGATCCTCACTTGTCTTCCGCACCTTCTTGAATCGGGCGGCCAGATTCCGATGCCAATCGAGGCGCTCGGCCTGCGCCGCTTCGCGCACCCCGGAAAAAGCCGGTGCCGAAGGTCGCTGCCGCGTTGGAAAGTCCTGGTGGCGTGAGGTTGATCGCATGGGCTGCGGTGGCGCCGTCATCGAAGCCTCTGAATTCGAGCAGCGCATCTGTCTGAGCCGTACAAACACGCTGCGCTCTAAGGTGGTCGGCTATTCTAACCCGAGCGCGCCACCATCACGCAAGGTTTATCTCTTGAGGGGTTGTCAAGATCGCGAGCCATTAGTAAATATGATGCGCGCTTCTTCCGACATTTGCATCACAAACCGGCGTCCACAATCGCCACGAGCGCGATCTGTTCATCTCGATGCGCGGTTAGAGTCCGGAAGTACGGCTGTTTTCTCGATCACCTGGCATTGATCCAAGCATCATGAAGCTGACCATTCGCTGGAAGCTGGTCCTGGCCATCGGACTGCCGCTGCTTCTGATCTACGCTTCGATCCTCAGTGCCAGCTTGATACATCTCCGCAAGCGCTCCTTCCATCGCCTGGAAGAGAACATGAGCCGGCTGGCGTCACAGTACGCGGCGCGCGTGGAAGCCAGAGTGCACGCCGTGGAGGAGATCGCTCGAACCGCAGCAGCAACGACCAACCTCCGGCCCGATACAGCCGAGCAAGAACTGCACTCGATTCTGCAATCGATCATCGATCTGGATGAGATGGTTCATGGAGTCCGCTTCGTCTTTCGATCGGAGCCACCCGCTGATCAAGTGCATGTTCACTACGCCTACCGTTCGGCAGGAGGGATTATCAGCGGCGACCTGGACGCGAGCGCGCACGGATCCGGAGGTCAAAGCCTTCAATTGTATGACCGGGCTCTGGATCCAGAAACCGGATCCTGGTCTGACCCTCATCAGGATGAAGCATCGGGCCAGACCTGGGTCAGCTCGTACCCCGTTGCCCTGATGGCACAGGGCCGGCGAGTCGGCGTGGTCGCTGTGGATGTCTCGATCCTGGAGCTTCGCCGGCACATCGGAGAGATCGATATCGAGGGCGGCGATTTCATGATCCTGGGCCGCGATGGGACCATCCTCTCGCACCCCGTGAAGGAACTCGTTCTGCAGGAGAACCTGATCGATCTTGCGCAGCAGCGTAATCGTCCAGATGTGGCCGATGTCGGCCGCCGGATGATCCGGGGAGAAAAGGGAATGGTCCGTATCGCTTCGCTGCTGAAGCCGGAGGAATTGCCCCTCTTCTGGGTTTTCTATGCACCGATCCGTTCCGCGGGCTGGTCCTTCTCGATCGGCGTCCCCGAAACCGAGATCCTCGCCTTCAGTAACAGTCAGATGAAGATCGCGGTAACCTTCATGGCGGGCGGGCTCGTGCTGATCCTTGCCGCCCTCCTCTTCGTGTCCGGCCGGATCACCCGCCCGCTCCTGCGACTGGCCACGGCGGTGGGGCAGGTCTCGAAGGGCGACCTGGAGGTGCAGGTCCCGGGGAAGGTTCCGCAGGATGAGGTGGGCGATCTGACGCTGGCCTTCAATAAGATGGTAACCGACCTCAAGGAGCACACCGAAGCCCTGAAGCACGAGACGGCGGCGCGCGAAGCGGTCGAGAGCGAGCTGCGTGTGGCGAGGAAGATTCAGACCTCGTTGCTGCCACAGACGTTTCCGCCTTTTCCGGAGCACAAGGAGTTCGACCTGCACGCAATCAACCTGTCCGCCCGCCAGGTCGCGGGAGACTTTTTCGATTTTTTCTTCACCCCTGAGGGTTCGCTCATCATCATCATGGCCGACGTCGCCGGCAAGGGTGTGCCGGCCGCTCTCTTCATGGCGGTGAGCCGGACCATTTTCCGCAACGCCTGTGGCGGCGGCCGCACACCGGCCGAGATCCTGTCAATCGCCAACCAGACCCTGTGTAAAGACAACCTGGGCTCGTTGTACGTGACGCTCTTTCTCAGCTCCTACGAGATCAAGACCGGTAAGCTGCGCTATGCCAACGCCGGCCATCCGCTTCCTTACAGGATCAGCAGCGACGGAATCGTATCCCCCTTCGGTGAAGTCACGGGCACGGTTGTGGGCATCATGAAGGAAGCCCGTTACCAAGACCGACTCGAATCTCTCGCGCCGGGGGAAAAGCTGATTCTTTTCACCGACGGTATCCCCGAAGCTGTCACGACGGATGACGAGTTTTATGGCGATGAACGGCTCGTCGCCTTCCTCGAGCGGCATGCCTCGGAGCCGGTCGATCGTCTGTGCCAGATGCTCGCGGACGAGACGGACGCTTTTCAGGGAATGGAGCGCAAAGACGACACGACGGTCATGGCGCTCAAGCGAAACTGAGCGAAGCCACCCACCCGGCCCTCTTTCCAGGCCATAATTCTTCCTCCACCCACCACTGGCGGACGGAGACCAGCTCTTTGGTGTTTACTTACGAAACATCCCCCTGATGAGAGCTCTTATTTCACCGATCGCAAAATATGGAAGACCAGGGGTGCGTTCCCTCATGAAACGGATCTGCGTATAAATTTGCCATTTTCAGGCAGGCATTCTCTGGGTCAATGGAGAGAGATCACGAACCGAGAAGCCAGTGAGCTCCGGTAAGGCCGGCCATCCCGGCAAGGAGGCAGGACATCGTATCAAACAGAACCCTCCCGACCGCTGCAGGCCAGAAGCGTTTTCGGACGAGCTTGACCGTATCATTATTAAACGCAGCCGCTGTCGTGAACCCCCCAAGCAGCCCCGCCGCGAAGCCGATCCGAACACCCTGGGGCA
>JAPUKU010000088.1 GCA_027295505.1 Acidobacteriota bacterium | reverse complement strand
AGATGGCCTGAAGCAACGGGGAGGTGGCATCTCGGAGTGTGGCAGACTCCGCGAAAACGTGAGTCACCGCGAATTGGGTTTGTACGCGCCTCTCCGCGCGTTTGCGTTCGTTTTCTGACGCTTCCAAGTCAGCAATTCGCTGGCGCATTTCCCTCAATTCACGTTCGAGGTGCGCCTTTGTGTTCGCCTCGTCTTTCATATGGGCTTTCTCACACAACCAGCCTTTTCACCGAGTTCCCGAACAGCCTCCTGGAATGCTCGTGAGACCCAGATCTCACCCACAGAATATAGCAAACATCCGCGAAAGCCAAGCGGATGTCTCCGTGAAAAGTCCGGGGACGATCGAGGATCCAATCTGCATAGAGTAGGGGGTCTAAAAAAGTGTTTAGGCTAAACTAATTTTTATGTTAGACTAGCTGTAAGCCTCTTCTATGACCCCCAGGAAGTCCGCCTGACTGCTGACGTGGCATGCGCAAGAACGAGCGGGGCCTTATACTTATAGTGAGGTGGAGATGGAAAACGGATGGATCTGGCTCTGGTTCGTTTTGGCCCTCGGGGGGCTGCTGGCTTTGCGCTTATGGGCACGCCTCAGGCCTCTGGCACGCTGGCGCCGTTGGCGAGCCTTACGTGAGCGTGCGTTATTCGAGGACGCACTCAAACATCTGCTCACCTGCGAGCACAGCAGCCGCGACGCCACCGTCGAGTCGCTGGCCGGTAGTCTGGGGTTGTCGCAGAAACGCCTGCCTCGGCTGATTGCCCGGATGGAGGCCGCCGGCCTGCTGCGCTCGCATGGTGCAGCGCTGCACCTGAGTTCTGAAGGGAAACAGTGGGCGCTTCGGGTCGTTCGGGCCCACCGGTTGTGGGAGCGGTATCTGGCAGATGAAGCGGGTTTGCCGATCGGTGAGCTCCATCACGCGGCCGAGCGAGCCGAGCATCGCTTGACCCCCGAGGAACTCGACGCCTTGGACGCCCACCTGGGCCATCCGCTGCGTGACCCCCACGGCGATCCCATCCCGACCGCCGCTGGCGCCGTTGCACCACTCGAGGCTCTCCCTTTGACCGATTGGCCTCTCGACCAGCCAGCCCAGATTGTTCACGTGGAGGACGAGCCCGAGGTCATTTTCAAAGAAATCGTGGCCGAACGGTTGCATCCTGGGATGAGTGTGCGCATCCTCGAGAGGATGCCGGAATATTTGACCATCTACGACGGGCAAGCTGAGCACCGCCTGACACCCGTCGTGGCCGCGAATATCCACGTCGCCAAGGCTCCAGAAGGCCCCAGCCAGCCGGAGGAGCGCATCCGACTGGCAGACTTGGCAGACGGCGAGGAAGCAGAGGTCGTGGCACTCGATCCCGACTGCCGTGGATTCAGTCGCCGCCGGCTCCTCGACCTAGGGCTGACCCCGGGGGCGCGGGTGCGGGTAGAGCTGAGCCCTGCCTTCGGGGAGCCGCGCGCCATCCGCGTGCGCGGGACCTTGATCGCCCTGCGGAGGGAGCAGGCCGTCCACGTCTGCGTGCGAAGCGGGTCGAGGTCCGGAGGGAAAACTCAGAAACCTGGAGTATCTCGGCAATGAAACGAGTTCAGCCCGCCATGAGCGCGTGTGAAACGTGTCCTGCCCACACCCGGCTAGCCCAGATGGGCATCGACCTGGCGAAGTATGACCGGGTGGTGGCGCTCGCGGGGAACCCGAACACCGGAAAATCCACCGTATTCAACGCGCTGACCGGCCTCAAGCAACATACGGGCAACTGGCCCGGCAAGACGGTCACCCGGGCCGAAGGCGGCTTCGAGTGGGGCGGCATCCGCTACAAGCTCGTCGATCTGCCCGGGACCTATTCTCTGCTTTCGGCCTCGCAGGACGAGGAGATCGCCCGGAACTTCCTCCTGTTCGGCCAGCCGGACTGCACCATCGTGGTGGTCGACGCGACCGCCCTCGAACGCAACTTGAACCTCGTGCTCCAGGTTCTCGAGATCACCGACAAAGCAGTGGTGTGCGTGAACCTCATGGACGAGGCCCGACGCAAGGGGCTGGAAGTCGATGTGCGCAGCCTCTCCCGGGACCTGGGCGTGCCCGCCGTCCCAACCGTTGCCCGCACCGGAGAGGGCCTGGGCGATCTGATCCGCGCCCTCGCCGACGTTATTGAGGGGGAGGTCCGAACATCTCCACGGCGCCCGCCTCCGCCTCCGGAGGTGCGGCATGCGGTCGAAGAACTCTTGCACCTCGCCAACGGCCTGGCGCCGAGCCTGCCCAACGCCCGCTGGGTGGCCTACCGCTTACTGGAGGGAGACCACCGGGTGCGCCAGGCGCTGCTTTCCGGCGAACTCGCCCAACTGGTGGATGCGCAAGCTGCCCCTTCCCGCCGGGCGAGCCGTAAGATCGCCCTCGAGGGAGCGCAATGAGCGATCGGGTGCAAACCTTGACCCCTCAGGATGTTCTGGCACGGGCCGACGAGCTGCAGCGGCAACTGGGCGGGCGGTTCCGCGATAAGATCGTCGAGTCACTGTACCATGAGGCCGAGCACATTGCGCGCCGGGCCGTCCATCATCGGACCGACCGCCACTGGGATCTCGATCAGCGGATCGATCGCCTGGTCACCTCGCCGATCTTCGGCATGCCATTGATGCTTCTGGTGCTGGCGGCCATTTTCTGGGTAACCATCGCCGGTGCCAATTACCCATCCGAGTTACTGGCCACCGGCCTGTTCTGGTTCGAAGCTCGGGCGGTCGAGCTGTTCAACGCCTGGGGGGTCCCGTGGTGGGTCACCGGTTTTCTCTGGCACGGGGTGTACCGCAGCCTGGCCTGGGTTTTCAGCGTGATGTTGCCCCCAATGGCCATCTTCTTCCCCCTGTTCACCATCCTCGAGGACCTCGGGTACCTGCCCCGTGTGGCCTTCAACCTCGACTGGTTGTTCCAGAAGTCCGGTGCCCACGGCAAGCAAGCGCTGACGATGGCCATGGGCTTTGGCTGCAACGCCGCCGGTGTCATCGCTACCCGAACGATTGACTCGCCCCGGGAGCGGCTCATTGCCATCCTGACCAACAATTTTGTGCCTTGCAATGGGCGCTTCCCCACCTTGATCATGCTCGCCACGATCTTTGTCGCCGCCGCGTTCCCGCCGGCGTTCGCATCACTAGCTGCTGCCGGGGCTGTGGTGGCCGTCGTGCTCCTCGGCGTTCTCTTCACCCTGCTGGTTTCCTGGGGACTGTCCCGGACCATCCTCAAGGGCGAGGCCTCGGCCTTTACCCTGGAGCTCCCGCCTTACCGCCGACCCAGCGTGATGCGCATCCTGTACACCTCACTCATCGATCGCACGCTCTTCGTCCTGTGGCGGGCCATCATAGTCGCCGCCCCGGCCGGGGCGGTGATCTGGATCCTTGCCAACATCTCCGTGGGCGGCACAAGCCTGGCTCAACACACCGCCGACTTGCTGAACCCTCAGGGCGTGGCGATCGGGCTGGACGGGGTGATCCTGTTGGCCTTCGTCATCGCCATCCCGGCCAACGAGATCGTCGTACCGACGATCCTCATGATGTACCTGGGCACCGGCATGATGATCGAACTCGAGGGATTCGAGCAACTCCGCGCACTCCTGGTGGACCAGCACGGGTGGACCCTGCTCACGGCGGTCAACCTGATGCTGTTCTCACTCTTGCACAACCCGTGCGGCACGACCATCTGGACGATCTGGAAGGAGACCCGCAGCCGAAAATGGACACTGGTCGGGGCGCTGATGCCCCTCGGCATCGGTTTCCTGGTGACCTTCCTGACGGCGACCGCCGTCCACGCGATCGGATGGATCTAGCGGCTACCCGACCATCACGCGGACCGCAGTAGCGTGAAGCTTGCTTCATCTCCCCACCCCCCGAGCCTCAACACATCCGGCACCGGCGTCAGATCCGGTGGTCCAGCTCTCGCCCAGTCAAGGGCGCATCAGGCTCCTCCAGACACACATGACGCAGATCATGTTTCTTGCTGACCGCGATCATTGCAGTTTGAGACATGCCCTGGGATATATAGCGACAATTTGGGCCTTGTTTGTCTCAATTCTCGGATTCGCCGAAGTAGCGGGATGTGCTACCCGAGGGACCGCATGCCGCATCCCCGCCGTGCTCTATCTAGCCCGCTCCAGCACACCGCCGCGGACCAGGATGTGCCACCTGGAGAGAGGCCCAGCGGCGGACCCTAGAGCTGCTCAAGGGGGCAAGATTCTTGGACCCGGTCCCGGGGGGCGGCTGACACGCCTGAACATGAAGAAGGGAGGTGCCCCTCAATGTTCAGCTGGCTCCCCGAGAATGCCTCCACATACGGGGGAGACATCGACTCCATCCTCTATGTGATCTATTACATCACCGGGGCCTGGTATTTTCTCACCATCGGGGCCATTGTTCTCTTCCTCCTCGTGTATCGTCGCCGGGAAGGGCGCCGGGCGACCTATGTCCATGGCAACACCCTGGCCCAGAGCGCCTGGATCCTTGTCCCGACGCTGATCGTACTGGTGATGGACCTTTGGATCGAATTTCACAGCACACCGATCTGGGAACGTGTCAAGGTCCACATGCCCCCTGGCGATGTCCGGGTCCAAGTAACCGGCAAGCAGTTCAACTCGGAGATCCTCTACCCGGGGCCGGACGGGCGGTTCGGCACGGCGGATGATCTGCAAGTGGACAACGAGTTATACGTCCCGGTGGGCAAAGTCGTGCGCGTGACCCTCAAATCGAAGGACGTGATCCACAGCTTCTTTCTCCCCAACCTGCGCCTGTGCCGGGCGGGACTGTGACCGATGTCGCTACTGTCACAGATGGGCCGAGCGGCCGGTCGCCATCGACCCCGGGTATCGGCGGGACTGCCTGGCCCTGCTGCACAAGGTGCGGGAGGGCCTATGCCCGGGGGCCTCTCAAGCCTAGGACGGCCACAACTCGTCCTAGCTCCAAGGGAAAGGGAGGAAGTTTGCCAATGTGCCCTGTCACCACCGAGTGGATGGAGGAGATGTGGGTCAACATGGGGCCACAGCACCCATCGACCCACGGGGTATTACGCCTGCTGTTGAAGCTGGACG
>JAPUKU010000087.1 GCA_027295505.1 Acidobacteriota bacterium | reverse complement strand
CGGGTACCTGGCGACGTCGTTGGAGTTGATGGCCACGACCGCCACCCCACGAGCCTGGTAGTCACGGCCGAGTGCCGACAGACCCTGCCGCACATGTTTCACGAACGGGCAGTGGTTGCAGATGAAGGCGACCAGCAGGGCAGGCGCTTCCTTGTAGTCGTCAATCGACACGATTTTCCCCGTGGTGTCGGAGAGGCGAAAATCCGGGACCTTGGTCCCCAGCGCAAGCATCGCAGAAGCAGTCTCAACCATGTTCCGGCTCCTTGGCCGCACTATAACGGTTTTCCAGGGAATAGTGGGCATCGAGATCAATGATGCTGTTGAATTTCTCAAACTCCAGCAAGCTTCCGATCTGCTCGCGGGTCGTGCCCGCACTGCGCAGATGCTCCAGAATGTCCGCGGTGGCTCTGGCGGAGGCGTAGAGCGCCGTCAGAGGGCAGACAATGAGCTGCAGGCCAATCTCACCCAGCTCCTCCCGGTTCAGAAGTGGCGTCACCCCGCCCTCCAGCATGTTGGCAACGAGCGGCGGCTCGAGCTCCTTGGCCATGGTGCGGAGCTCTTCCACGGATGTCGGCGCCTCGATGAAAAGGGCATCGGCGCCTGCTTCCTTGTAGGCGTGGCTGCGGCGTATCGCCTCATCGAGGCCGGCGACCTGGCGTGCGTCGGTGCGCGCTACGATGAAGAAATCGGAGCCCTCCCGGGCATCCACGGCAGCGCGGATCTTCTGCACGTGATCTTCCATCGGTATGACCCGCTTGCCACGCATGTGGCCGCACCGCTTCGGCCACCGCTGGTCTTCCAGGAACATGCCGGCCGCTCCGGCGCGGATCAGCTCCTCCACGGTGCGCAGGACGTTGAGCGGGTTGCCGTACCCAGTATCGGCATCCACGATGATCGGCCGCTCGGTTGCCCTGCAGATCCGCTGCACCGATTGGATCAGCTCTGTCTGGGTGAGATAGCCGAAATCGGGAAGCCCAAGCTGCGACGCGGAGAGGCTGTAACCCGAGATGAAGAGCACCTCGAACCCGGCCCGGGCGGCAATGCGCGCGCTCAGGGCGTCGTAGACACCCGGCATGATGATTGTTCCGTGCTCAGCGAGCAGCCGATGGATTCGTGTATCTCCGGGCATCGTACTCTCCATGAAGCGATTTTCTCAGTTTAGGCGCATCGGGGGACGATTTGCAACCGCAGGGCGGTTCGCAGCGGGGTCGGAGAAGTTGACGGAGCGGGCTCTAGCGGCCGGCCATTTCTATCGAGGCGCGCAGGCGATCATGCTCGGCCTCGAGGGCTCTGCTGATCTTGACCGGATAGCCGGCGGCATGCTTTTCGAGAGCGCGGATCTCGGAAGGCAGAGCCTCAAGCTGTGCGCGGACCCATTCCCGAATCTTCTCGAGTGACGGGGCAGCCGTGCCAGTCCGCCTGCCATCGCGCATGACCCGAGCCAGGAGGGCTTTGCCCTCGAGTGCCTCGCTGTGGTGGGCGAGGGTGTCGCCCTCGATGAGGCCATCTCTCTCCCGACGGAACACCTGCTTGCGGCCGGGAAGCAGGATCTTGCGCGAGGAGAGCTTGAAGCGAGGTTGCCCCGCGTACTCCACAAGCTTGTATACAAAATCGAGATACGGCGCGTCTCGGGAGACGGCCAGGTTTGTCCCCACGCCGAACCCATCCACGGGTGCGCCCCCGTCGAGAAGACGGGCGATGGCAACCTCGTCGAGATCGCTCGAGGCGAAGATCTTCACCTCGTTCAGACCGGCCTGATCGAGCATGGCGCGCGACTGGCGGGCCAGTTCCGCCAGATCGCCTGAATCGAGGCGCACGGCGGACGGCCGGTGTCCCGGACCGAGATCGCGAACCACTTCGATCACCTTGCGCAAACCGTCCAGCGTGTCGTAGGTGTCGATCAAAAGAGTGGTGTTCGGGTAAAGGGAGGCGAAGCGGCGCAGGGCCTCCTTCTCGTCATCGTGGGCCTGGACATAGCTGTGCGCCATCGTCCCGTAAAGCGGAATCCCATACGTCTTTCCGGCGAGGACGTTCGAGGTTCCAGTGAATCCCGCCAGGTAGCTCGCCCGGGCCACCTTGAGGGCCGCATCCGTACCGTGGGCCCGGCGGGAGGCAAAGTCGATGATCGGCCGCCCCTGCGCCGCCGTCACTATGCGCGCGGCCTTGCTGGCCACGACGGACTGGAAGTGGATCTGGTTCAGGACGTAGGTCTCGATGATCTGCGCTTCGGTGAGAGGTGCATGGATCTGGATCACCGGCTCATGCGGAAACACCACAGTTCCTTCGGGAACGGCATACACGTCGCCGCTGAACCGGAACCTGGACAGGTAATCGAGGAATTCTTCGGGAAAGTCCTTGCGGCTGCGCAGGTACTCGAGCGCGCTGTCCTCGAAACGCAGGTTCTCCAGAAAATCGAGCACGTCGGTATGCCCGCAGGCCAGGACGTAGTTCCGTGTCGGAGGCAGCTCGCGGAAGAAAAGCTCGAACACGGCGCTCTCGTTCATTCCCTCCGCGACGTAGGCCCGCGCCATCGTCAGCTCGTAGAGATCCACGAACAGGCTCGGGTGGGCCAGATCGATGCGGGACTGCTTGCTCATGATCACGGGTGCTCGATGATGGCGCCGGCTATTCTCATCGCTTCGAGGGCCCGATCCCCGTCACCGGCCTTGGCTTCTACGGGGCGTGTGGCTGGCTCGATCAGATGTGTTTCGAATTCCTCGCGGCGCGCGTCGAGGACGGTCGCCTTCACGCAGTAGTCGAGAGCCAGGCCTCCCACCCACACCCTTCGCACTCCCGCGGCGTGCAGGCGTTCCGTCAGCCCGGTCCCGTCGAAGGCCGAGTAGGTTTCTCTTTCGGGATCCGTACCCTTGCTGAGAACGACCGCCCCGGGGGGCAGCCGCAGGCCAGAATGAAAGGCAGCCCCTTCGGTGTCCTGGATACAGTGCGGCGGCCAGGGGCCTCCGCGCTCCCTGAAGCTCATGTGATCCGGTGGATGCCAGTCGCGGGAGGCGACGATGACGGCCCCGCCGCGCTCGGCCGACTCGATCCACCGGTTCAGCTCCGGGAGGATCGGATTCGCTTCCGGGACGGCGAGCGCCCCTCCCGCACAGAAGTCATTCTGCACGTCCACAACGATCAGAGCGTCTGAAGGTGAGAGTGTAGTCGGCATGAAGTCGGAGGGATTCTAGGCTCCGCTTCCGGTCAGAGCCCTCCTTTTCCCCTCCAGCGTCTCCATGAGATGGTTGAACGGCTTGACAAACTTGTCGATCCCTTCTTCGACCAGATCGGCAGTCACCTGATCCATTTTGATGCCGAGCGCAGCCAGGTGATCGATAATCTGCCGCTCGCCATCGACATCGCGCCCGATCGTGTCCTCGACGCGGCCGTGATCCCTGAACGCATCCACCGTCTCGTCAGGCATCGTGTTGACGGTGTGCGGTCCGATCAGCGCCTCGACATACTTGACGTCAGGCTCGGAAGGGTCCTTGGTGGAGGTGCTCGCCCACAGGGGTCTTTGATAACGAGCGCCGGCAGCCTGCAGCTTTTTCCATCGATCACCGGCGTGTATTTCCTTCCAGAGATGGTACGCCAACTTGGCGTTGGCGATCGCCGTGCGGCCCCGGATCTTCCCGGCCCGGGCGCCTTTGTCACCACCGCCGCGGATCATCTCGTCCAGCATCTTGTCCACTTTGACGTCGATGCGACTCAGGAAGAAGCTTGCCACGGAGGCGACGTTCTTCAGGGATTCACCCCGATCCCGGCGTCGCTCCATGGCTCGGAAGTACGCCTCGATGACCTGGCGGTGAGCTTCGATGGCGAACAGAAGGGTGATGTTGATGTTGATGCCACGCACCAGGCACTCCTCTATGGCGGGAGTTCCTTCGTCGGTGCCGGGAATCTTGATGAGGACGTTGGGCTTGTCGACCGCCTTCCACAGCCGCTCCGCCTCATCGATCGTGCCCTGGGTGTCGCGTGCAAGGTGGGGAGAGACTTCCAGGCTCACGAACCCATCGGCACCGTCGGTACGGTCGTAGACCGGCCGCAAGATGTCGGCGGCGCCCCGGATGTCCTCGATCGCCAGGGCCTCGTAGATGCCGGTGGCGGCCGTTCCCTGATCCGCCAGCGAGCGGATCTGGGCGTCGTAGGCGTCACCCGATGTCATGGCGTTCTTGAAGATGGCCGGGTTCGAGGTCACGCCGGTCACTCCGTCCTCATCGATCAGCTTCTTGAGGATGCCCTGCTGGAGCATCGGGCGGGCCAGGTTGTCGAGCCACACGCTCTGCCCGTGCTCGGAGAGCCGGACCAGTGGATTCTTGTTCATCAAATCACCTCCGTACCTTTCGTGGTCTCGTCCAGATCAGCATTCTGCTGCGATGTGCACTGTGGTCAGCGGCTTTCTCGAAGTGAAGCCTATGTGTTTCGGGGCCGGTGGACGTGGGTGCTCTGGCCGAAGAACACCTCCGCCGACTCCATGATCGTCTCCGAGAGCGTCGGATGCGGGTGGATCGACAGTTTGAGGTCGGTCGCCAGCGCCGCCATCTCCACGGCCAGCACTCCCTCCGCGATCATCTCTCCCGCGCCGCTGCCGGCGATGCCGACGCCCAGGATGCGTTCTGTCTCAGGATCCACGAGCAGCTTTGTCACGCCCTCCGTGCGGTCCATGCTGAGGGCGCGACCTGAAGCGGCCCACGGGAAGCGCGCAACCTTCACCTTACGCCCCTGCCGCTTCGCTTCCTCCTCCGTGAGTCCACACCAGGCGATCTCCGGGTCGGTGAACACAACGGCCGGGATAGCGGCCGGCGCGAACGCCGCCTGCCTTCCGGCAATTGCCTCGACGGCCACGCGGCCTTCGTGGGAGGCTTTGTGCGCAAGCATCGGTTGGCCGACAAGATCACCGATGGCGGAAAGTCCCGGCTCTCCAGTACGCAGTTGCGTGTCGACCTGCACGAAGCCGGCTTTGCCGGCCTCCGCGCGCGTGTTCTCCAGGCCGAGATCGGCGCTGTTGGACCGGCGACCCACGGATACGAGAACCCGATCGAAGGTCCTCTTCGGCTTGCTCACTCCCGTACCCTCTAGTGTAACCCGGACACCGTCCTGGCGTTCCTCGAACCGTGCGACCCTGGTATCGAGCAGGATTTCCTCGAAGGCACTTTCCAGTTTTCGCGCCAGGGGTCGCACCAGATCCCGATCGACGCCGGGCAGGAGCCCGGAGGTCATCTCCACCACCGTCACCTTGCTGCCGAGCGCGGCGTACACGGAGCCGAGCTCCAGGCCGATATAACCGCCTCCGACGACCAGAAGCTTGCCGGGGATGTCCGTCAGCTGGAGGGCCGTGGTCGAGTCGAGAATTCGCGGTGATTCCCCGGTCAGCCCCGGAAGCCGCACGGAGCTCGACCCGGTGGCGAGCACGATGCTGCCGAAGCTGGCGCGGCTCGAAGCGCCTCCGCAGGTCTGGATCTCGAGGCTCCCCGATCCGAGCAGCTTCGCCCGGCCCTGCGTGTAGCGCACCCGGCGCTTGCGGGCTAGCTGGCCGAGGCCCCCCGTGAGCTTGTGGACCACCCCGTCCTTCCAGCTTCGCAGACGGTCAAGATCGATCCTGGGTTTGGCGAACTTCACGCCCCAACGCTCCGCTTCCCGGGCCTCGCCGATGAGCCTGGCCATGTGGAGCAGGGCCTTGGAGGGAATGCAGCCCCGGTAAAGGCAGACGCCTCCCGGGTTCGGCTCCGGATCGATGAGCGTCACGTTGAGGCCGAGGTCGGCGGCCAGAAACGCGGCGGCGTAGCCGCCGGGGCCGGCACCCACGACGGCGAGATCGGTCGAGCCCTGGGTCGAGCCCATCAGCCTTCCAGAGCGATCTTCAGCGGCTCTTCCAGGGCTTCGGCGATCCAGCGCAGAAAGCGCGCAGCGTCAGCGCCGTCAATGAGTCGGTGATCGTACGAGATGGAAAGAGGCAGGATGAGGCGCGGTTCAAAAGATCCGTCCTGGTAGATCGCCTGCTGGGTAGCGCGGCCCACGCCCAGCAGGGCGACCTCGGGATAGTTGATGATGGGCGAGAAATAAGTCGTGCCAAGGCCCCCCAGATTGCTCACCGTGAAGCTAGAGCCGCGCATCTCGTCGTTGGTGAGCTTCTTCGATCGTGCCCGCTGCGAGAGATCGGTGAGCTCGGCGGCAAGCTGCAGGATGTTTTTCTGATCGGCGTTTCGGATCACCGGTGTCAGCAGGCCGTGGCCGGCATCCACGGCGACTCCAATATGAATGAAGTCCTTGAGAATGATCTCGCGGTGCGCCAGATCCAGGCTGGCGTTGAAGCGCGGAAAAACCTTGAGGGAGGCGGCCACCACCTTCAGGATGATGGCGGTCACGGTCAGCTTGCCGCCCGCCGCCTCGGCCTTTGGCGTCCAGCGCTTCCTGAGAGCTTCCATGCGAGTGATATCCGCCTGATCGAACTGGGTGACGTGGGGAATCTGGGCCCAGGCTTTCGACAGGTGCTCGGCGGTCTTGCGGCGCACGCCGCTCATCGGCTCTCGCCGGATCGATCCCCACTGGCTGAAGTCGGGAAGGTCCACGGCCTCCGCCGCGTTAGCGCGCGCGGCCTCAGGGGCAGGCCATCCCTGTGAGCTGATCAACATGCGCGCGTGTTCGGTGACGTCTTCCATGGTGATGCGGGCGCCGGTGCCGGTGCCGGCCACCTGGCTGATGTCGATTCCCAGCTCGCGGGCGCGCAGGCGCACGGCGGGCGCCGCCGGGGTCGAGGAGCCGTCGGCCGGGGAGCGCGACGCGGCCGGGTTAGCGGTCAGGTCCGGTGCGGGTGTCCTGGGGGCGACGGGAGCCGCAGGCTGGGGCTCGACTGCTTCGGGAGGAGAAGGGGCGGGTGGCGCCGTCTCGGTCGCCGCGTCTTCCTGCTGCTGTGCCTTGGGGGGTGGTGTGGCGGCCGAGGGGCCTGGTGCCTGTTGAGAATCTTCCTCCAGCGTGAGCAGGATGTGACCGACCTTGATCTCGTCTCCCACCTTCACCCGGATCTCCTTCACCACACCCTCTACAGTGGAGGGGACCTCGGCGGTCGCCTTGTCGGTCTCGACCTCCAGGATCGGCTGCTCCTTCTTTACGGCGTCTCCGGGGGAGACGAGCACGGCCGAGACGACAGCGGTCTCGATGTTCTCGCCCAGCTCCGGAAGCTTCAGATCCTTCAGCATGGTGGATGTCCTCTCTTCAGGCGGTTGCCGAGTCTTCCCGGTCCGGGTTGATGCCCATCTCCTCCATCGCCCCCAGGACGGCGGCCGGCTCGATCTTACCCTGCCGGGCGAGCGCTGAGAGCGTGGCCACGACGATGTGGCGCGAATCGACCTCGAAGAAATCCCTTAGCACGGCGCGGCCGTCGCTGCGGCCGAATCCGTCGGTGCCAAGGCCGACAAACGGCCCCTGCACCCAGCGTGCAATCGAGTAGGGAAGTGCCTTGACGTAGTCAGAGGAGGCGATGACGGTTCCAGGATCTTCACCGAGGCACTGCGTGACATAGGGCACCCTCGGCTCCTGGTGCGGCCGCAGCCGGTTCACGCGCTCGACCTCGAGGGCGTCACGCAGGAGCTGCTTGTAGCTGGTGACGCTCCAGACGTCGGCGGAGATATCGTGTCTCTCCTCGAGGATCTCCTGGGCTTTGAGTATCTCGTTGAGGATGGCGCCGCTGCCGAGCAGCTGCACGTGCAGTTTACGCTTCTGTCCAACCGGGGTGCGAAAACGGTACATGCCCCGGAGGATTCCCTCCTCACAGCCGTCAGGCTTGGGCGGCATCGGATAAGGCTCGTTCACGAGCGTCAGGTAGTAAAGAATGTCCTCGCATTTGACATACATGCGCCGGATGCCGTCCTGGAGGATAACCGCTACCTCGTAGGCAAAGGCCGGGTCGTAGGTAAGGATGTTTGGATGAGGGTAGGCCAGGAGTTGACTGTGCCCGTCCTGGTGCTGCAACCCCTCGCCCGCCAGGGTGGTGCGGCCCGCTGTCGCCCCCAGCAGGAAACCACGGCAGCGCATGTCGCAGGCGGCCCAGATCAGATCACCGATACGCTGGAACCCGAACATCGAGTAAAAGATGAAGAACGGCAGCATAGAGATGCTGTTGTTTGAGTAAGCTGTGCCCGCGGCGATGAATGAGGCCATCGATCCGGCCTCGGTGATTCCCTCCTCGAGGATCTGTCCCGTCGTGCTCTCCTTGTAGTAGAGCAGGGTCTCGCGGTCCACCGGTTCGTACCACTGGCCAATGTGTGAGTAGATCCCGACCTGGCGGAAAAGCGCCTCCATACCGAAGGTGCGCGCTTCGTCTGGCACGATCGGCACCACGCGTGGGCCGATCGTCTTGTCGCGTAGAAGCTTGGCCAGGATGCGCACGAACACCATCGTGGTCGAGGCCGGCCGTCCCTCCGACCCCTTATCGAATTCGGCGAACAGTTTTGCGGGCGGCTCCATCAGGGGGCAGGGCGCCACGCGCCGTTCCGGAAGGTATCCTCCCAGCGCCTGCCGGCGCTCCTTCAGGTATTGCATCTCGCTGCTGTCCTCAGCCGGCTTGTAGAAGGGCACGCCTACCACGTCTTCGTCCGAGATCGGAATGCCAAAGCGGGAGCGGAACTCCCTGAGCTCCTGCTCATTGAGCTTCTTTTGCTGGTGGGTGATGTTGCGGCCTTCGCCCGCCTCGCCCAGGCCGTACCCCTTGATTGTCTTGGCCAGGATGACGGTGGGGGAACCCTCGTGCTCAACGGCCGCCTTGTAGGCTGCGTACACCTTCTCGGGATCGTGCCCGCCGCGGCGCAGCTTCTGCAGCACGCTGTCCGACAACTGCTCGACCATCTTCTCGAGGCGCGGGTCGGTGCCGAAGAAATGCTTGCGGATGTAGCTGCCGGGTTCAACCACGTACTTCTGGTAGTCGCCGTCGAGCGCCTCGTCCATGCGGTTGACAAGAATGCCATCGGTGTCGCTCTCGAGCAGAGGATCCCAGCTGTCCCCCCAGATGACCTTGATGACGTTCCACCCCGCGCCGCGGAACAGGCGCTCCAGCTCCTGGATGATCTTGTAGTTGCCGCGCACTGGCCCGTCGAGACGCTGCAGGTTGCAATTAACGACGAAGATCAGGTTGTCGAGCTTGGCGCGGCCCGCCAGGCTGATGGCTCCCAGTGCTTCAGGTTCGTCCATCTCACCGTCGCCCACAAATGTCCAGACCTTACCGGTCCGATCTTTCAGCTCCCGATCCTCCAGATAGCGATTGAATCGCGCCTGGTAGATAGCCATGAGAGGTCCCAACCCCATCGAGACAGTGGGAAACTCCCAGAAGTCGGGCATCAGCCATGGGTGCGGGTAGGAGGACAGTCCGCCGCCGGGCCGCAGCTCGCGGCGGAAGTTCGTGAGTTGATGAGAGCTAAGGCGCCCTTCGAGAAAGGCGCGGGCGTAGATGCCGGGCGCGGCATGCCCTTGGAAGTAGATCTGGTCGCCGCCGCTCGGATCATTTTTGCCGCGGAAGAAGTGGTTGAAGCCGATCTCGTACAGGGTGGCAGCGGAGGCGTAGGTGGAAATGTGCCCGCCGATGCCGCTCTCCTCGCGGTTGGCGCGCACCACCATGGCCATGGCATTCCAACGAATGATGCTTTTGATGCGGCGCTCGACCTCGCGGTTGCCGGGGAAGCGCCCCTGGTTTGGGCGCGGGATGGTGTTGACGTACGGCGTGTTGGCCGTGAAGGGAAGGGAGATGCCCTGCTCTGCGGCTCGGTTCTGCAGCTGCCTCAGCAGCGTGCGAGCCCGCTCCGCTCCACGTTCCTTGATGACCTCATCGAGAGAGGAGATCCACTCCTGGGTCTCGACGCGATTGATCTCGTCCAGCCGGTACTTCGGTTCGCCGCCCGCCATTCCTCCCGCCGGGTGCCAGGTGCCAGGCTCGTCCGCCGCCCGCCGGCCGAGCGCGCAACGCCGCCTCGATTTGAGAGGCTCATTCTAGCGGATTCCCCGGCGAGTGTGTCAAACCGTGCGGGAGTAAAAGGAGTTATCGACACCGGACCACTCTGCAACCTCTTATCATTATTAATGAATCTCTGACGGGCCTATCTCAAAATGCCCCTAGGTCATAATAAGGAGTAATCCGCGTTTGCCCTTGTGGCCTCCCTTGCCGTACGCTCCCGACCTGCCCCTAGGGCGCCTCCCCGAGACGGCCTTGACCTGGCAATTTACGCCCCGCAAGTTGTGAAGGGGGGGATTGTATGAGCGACACCAGCACCCACAGCCAGAATCATCGTGGCGAACCCGCTTCGCAGGGATACGGCTTCGGAACCGCCCCGGTCTTCCTGGCCAGCATCAGCACCATCCTGGGCGCCATCCTGTTCCTGCGTTTTGGCTACGCGGTGGGACACGCCGGCCTGCCCGGGGTCCTGCTCATCATCCTTCTGGGGCACATGGTCACGGTACCCACCGCCCTGGCGATCGCCGAGATCTCAACCAATCGCCGGGTCGAAGGTGGAGGCGAATATTTCATCATCTCCCGATCGTTCGGCACCACGATCGGCGGGGCCATCGGCATCTCTCTTTACATGTCGCAGGCGATCTCGGTCGCCTTCTACCTGATTGCCTTCGCGGAGGCGTTCCGGCCGCTGGCGGGACGCATCGAGGAACTGGTGCGGATGCCCTTCGATCCGCGGATGATCTCGATCCCCGCGCTGATCGTGCTGGCCCTTCTGGTTCTGTTCCGCGGTGCCAACCTTGGTGTCAAGGCCCTGTGGCTCGTCGCGGCTATCCTGGTGATCTCCCTGATGTTCTTCTTCCTCGGCTCTCCGGTGGAAGGACTCGAGAAAGCGGACCTCGGTGTGTTCAAGAAAGTGGAGAACTCGGATTCGTTCATCCTGGTTTTCGCGATCGTGTTTCCGGCGTTCACGGGAATGACGGCCGGAGTCGGCCTGTCGGGTGATCTGGCCAATCCGCGCAAGTCGATCCCGCTGGGTATTCTGAGCGCCACCCTCATTGGCATCGTCATCTACGTTGCTACCGTGGTCAAGCTGGCCGCCTCTGCCTCACCGGAGATGCTGGCCACAGATCAGCTGGTCATGTCCCGAATTGCCGTCTGGGGGCCGATCATCCCGATCGGCCTGGGCTGCGCCACGCTGTCCTCAGCCATCGGCTCCATCCTGGTGGCGCCGCGCACGCTGCAGGCGCTGGGGGGGGATCAGATCCTTCCGCTGAGGCGCCTTAACGCGCTGCTGGCGCAGGGCGTGGGAAAAGCCAGGGAGCCACGCAACGCCACGCTTGCGACCATCCTGCTCGCGCTGATCACCGTCGCCCTGGGGAACATCGACTACGTGGCGCGCATCATCTCCATGTTCTTCATGGTGACTTACGGAGTCCTGTGCACGATCAGCGTCCTTGAGCATTTTGCGGCGCGGCCGAGTTACCGGCCGAGTTTCCGCTCGAAGTGGTACATCAGCGCGCTCGGCAGCCTCGTCTGCCTGTTCCTGATGTTCCAGATGGATCCGGTCTTCGCCATCCTGGCGCTCATGGTCATGCTCGTCATCTACCGCTGGCTCCAGGCGGCGCGCGGCGGCCAGAACGATCTCGGCACGCTGTTCTTCGGAGCCATGACCCAGACGACGCGCTACTTTCAGGTCCGCCTGCAACAGAACGCATCCCAGCCGAGCAGCGACGAGTGGCGTCCCAGCATTATCATGATCAACAGCCGCACATTCGATCGCACCTCACCGCTGCAGTTCTTCAGCTGGCTGTGCCACAGCTACGGCTTCGGCACCTACCTGCACTTCATACCGGGTCACCTGAACGCGGAGACCTACCGAGAAGCCCGTAAGCTGTTGTCGAAGCTCATCCAGATGACTCAGGCGAGGCACAGCGGACTTTACGTGGACACCATGATCTCGCCGTCGATGCGTTCGGCGCTGGCGCAGAGCCTCCAGGTTCCGGGCGTCTCGGGCATGGAGAACAACACGATCCTGTTTGAGTTCTCCACGCATGACGATCCGGAGGTGCTGCAGGAGGTCATCGATGGCTCACCCCTCGCGGCGGCGGCGCGCATGAACACGCTGGTGTTGCGGCACGGCGATCACTTCTTTGGAAACCGCATGAAGCTTCACGTGTGGCTTACGTGGCACGACTACCGTAACGCCAACCTGATGATCCTTCTGGCCTATATCCTGCTCGGACATCCCGACTGGCACGACGCGGAGATCCGCATATTCGCCGCTTTCCCGGAAGCCGAGGTCGCCGAGCAGCGCACGCGCCTGCTTGAAATGGTCACCACGGGTCGCCTGCCGATTAGCCAGAAAAACTTGCGCATCATCGCCACCGATGAGAGTGTGGATTTTGAGAGCCTCGTGCACAGCCAGTCGGCCACCGCCGATCTGGTAATGTTTGGCTTCACCGAGCAGCGAATCGGAGAAAAGGGTTCCGAACTCTTCCACCGCCACCGCGAGCTCAGGGACGTTCTGTTCGTATCGGCCCAGCAGCAGGTTCTCATCGAGTAGTCCGCTGGACCCTCCCTCCCGCCATCGCTCGCTCCGCCCGGCCCCACGCCACTTCTCCTGAAGAGAGCCTCCCTCAGGGAGATGGCACAGTGGTGGTATAGTAGCCATTATTTACCTGAACCCCCCCGCACGGTTTGTGGCTGACGGGGAATAACGGCACGCCGGGACGGGTCACCGTCTGCCTGCGCGCAGTGCGTGTCCGGTTCGCTCGAATACGCGTCCTTCGCCGAGCGGCACCTGGTGACGCACGACAGATCGGAATTTCATGATGAGCATCAATCGCACTCGACTCGAGGAAGCCATCACTAGGGAGAACGAGCGCTTCACCGCGGAGCATCCACGCTCGAAGCAGCTATTCGAGCGCGCGAAGAAAAGCCTGCTCGCCGGGGTGCCGATGAACTGGATGGAACGGCTTGTCGGTCGCTATCCGGTGTTCGTCGAGGAAGCCTCGGGGTCCTACTTCACGGATGTGGATGGCCACCGCTACATCGACTTCTGCCTTGGCGACACGGGCGCCATGACCGGACACGCCCCCCCGCCAGCAGTGGAGGCGATCATCGAACGGGTGCGGCGCGGCACGACCTTGATGCTGCCCACGGAGGATTCGCTCTGGGTGGGGGAGGAGCTCTCCCGGCGGTTTGGGCTGCCCTACTGGCAGGTGGCACTCACGGCAACAGACGCCAACCGCTTCTCCATCCGTCTGGCGCGCGAGATCACCAAGCGTCCGTACATCCTGGTCTTCAACTGGTGCTATCACGGCACCGTCGACGAGACGTTTATCACGCTCGAAAACGGTGTGGCCAGATGCCGTCCGCTCAACATTGGACCGCCGGTAGATCCCGTGGTTACCACGAAGGTGGTCGAGTTCAACGATCTACCGGCACTCGAGAAGGCGCTCGCTCCCGGTGACGTTGCGTGCGTTCTGGCCGAACCGGCCCTGACGAACATCGGCATCGTGCTGCCGGAGCCGGGCTACCACGAGGCACTGCGGGAGATCACCCGGCGCACGGACACCCTGCTGATCATCGATGAAACGCACACGATCTGCACTGGCCCCGGCGGCTACACGCGCGCGCACGGGCTGCAGCCCGACATCCTCACCCTCGGAAAACCGATCGCCAGCGGCGTACCGGCGGCAGTGTATGGATTCTCGGCCGATGCAGCGGCACGCGTCCGCGAGATCTCCAACATCGAACAGGCCGATACGGGTGGGATCGGAGGCACGCTAGCCGGAAACGCCCTGTCGATGGCTGCCATGAGGGCCACCCTGAAGTCAGTGCTGACAAAAGAGGCGTACGATCAGACGATTCCGCTGGCCAAACGTTTCACGGACGGCGTGCAAGCGGTCATCAAGGAGAAAGGGTTGCCGTGGCACATCGCCCGTCTCGGATGCCGTGCCGAGTACTGGTTCTGCCCGGACCCTCCGCGTAACGGTGGTGAGGCGGCCGCCGCGGTGGACGAGAAGCTCGACTATTACATGCATCTGGCGGCACTCAACCGGGGTATCCTGATGACTCCGTTCCACAACATGGCGCTGATTGCACCGGGCACCCGGGATGCCGACATCGATCAGCACACGCGCGTTTTCCGGGAGAGCGTGGAGGCGATCCTCTGAGGGACATCGCCGGAAATTCTGGGGAGGGGAGGGATCGATGGGCCGCAAAGTTCTGCTCCTGAAAGAGAGTGACATCCGCTCGTTGCTCGATGCACGTACCTGCATCGACGCGGTGGAAGAAGCCTTCTCTTCGTATGCTGGCGGAAAGACACAGCTCCCGGGGGTCATCGGGCTCGACGTACCGGAGCACCGCGGCGAGATCCATGTCAAGTGCGGCCACATTTCCGGAGCCGCCACCTACGCGATCAAGATCGCATCGGGCTTCGAGGATAACGCCAAGATCGGCCTGCCGGTGAACGACGGCATGGTCCTGGCGTTCGATGCACGCACCGGTGCTCCCGCCGCCTTTCTCCTGGACAACGGGTTCATCACCGACCTCAGGACCGGCGCTGCTGGAGCGGTGGCCGCCAAGCACCTGGCGCGCCAGGAGCCCCGGGTCGTTGCGCTCATAGGCAGTGGCGGTCAGGCGCGGATCCAGGTGGAATTGCTCACGCACGTGCGTTCCTTCAAAGAGGTCCGTGTCTACGGGCGGAGCCCCGAACGGGCTCGTGCCTGCGCCGACGATCTCTCAAAGCGTCCAGAAATGCCCGAGGGCTGCACCTTCCAGCCGGCGGCGAGCGTGCAGGAGGCGGTCGAGGGTGCTGACATCGTGATTACGGTCACCCCGAGCCGCGAGCCGCTCGTGCGTGCCGAGTGGATCAGCCCGGGCGCTCTCATCATCGCGGTGGGCTCCGATGATCCGGGGAAGCAGGAGCTTTACCCGGAAGTGCTGGCGAGCGCCGATCGTGTCGTAGCCGACAGCCTGCCGCAGTGCCTGCGTCTGGGCGAGATCCACCACGCCGTCGACAAGGGCGTCATCACCGAGAAGGACGTCAGCGCCGAACTCGGTGAGATCACGCTCGGCCGCAAGCCGGGCCGCCAGTCGGAGGATGAGATCATCGTCTGTGATCTCACCGGGGTCGGGGTTCAGGACGTGGCCGCGGCGGGCGTGGTTCTCGAGCGTGCCCGGGAGAAGGGGCTCGGCGAGGTGGTGTCTATTTGAGGGTTCCGGCCTGAAGAAAGTCGCGCCGGTACCAGACGTGGTGTCGTGCCGGAGGGAGCAACGGATGGACGAGGGAGTCAAGAAGCACTGGAGAGAAGAG
>JAPUKU010000086.1 GCA_027295505.1 Acidobacteriota bacterium | reverse complement strand
CTGAGAAGATCACCGCCTACACCAATGCCTCCGTGGTCTATCCCCTGATTCCGCCTGAGGGCGGCCAGTTAACTTTTTCCCTGATGAAAGACAATCACGTCATTCTCACGGCCGACACCAGCGCCATGGATTCACCCCGCCCGATCGTGCGCGGCTCGCAGGCGATGCTTTCGCCCGACGGCAAGTTCATTTACTACATGGACGATCAGCCTGGCCGTGTCGGGATGTGGAGGGTATCCGTCAAGGGAGCCAATCCGTTACAGCTGGTATCAGGCACCGTACTCACCTCCTATAGCCCGGGAACGTTGCTGTCACCGGATGGTTCGAGAATTGCGTACGCACAGCACACGGGAGAAACAACATCGCTCTTCGTGATGCCGTCCTCTGGCGGCGCGGCCACCGAGTTGTATTCAACCCGTGGCATCCGCCACTTGATTCCAGTCTGGTCACCGAGTGGTAAGGAAATTGCGTTTTCCATCGCTGGCGACATGTTCGTGATACCGGCGGCCGGCGGGGATACAAAGGCTCTTGCTTCTGCAAAGGGCTGGGAATCCTGGAGCCTGGAATGGTCGCCCGACGGCAAATCCATCGCGGCTTTTGCGTACCTCGAGGATGAAGAAGAGAACGTGATCCTGGTCGTGGACCGGGCGACGAAAAAGGTCACGCGGGTTACTCCGAAGAGTGAGGATGCGTACAAGGAAGTACTGGCATGGCATCCGAATGGAAACCGGATCAGCTATATGTACTACAACCCTGAAGACGGCAACGGCTCCCGCATCGTTTCCTTGGAGACCCTGCAAATATCAGACCTGGTCGATATGCCGGACCCGATGTGGGACTACATCGGTCTCTGGGGCCCGGACAAGCGCTACTACTTCCTAAGCGCAGTGCGCGGATATGGCAATGGCTGGGGTTTGTACGCCTTCGACGTAAAGAGTCGGAAATACCAGAAGATCCGTCAGTTCCCGATCAAGTCTGTTTCCCTGCCAACATGGAGCGCTGACGGACGCCTGATGGCGTGGTCTGAGATGGAACCGGTCAGGCAGCTTTGGATGATGACCAACTACGAATAAGGGCCATGACGGGCTGAGAATACCAGAGCGCGGCGGCCCCGCGAAACAGGTGTCCATCTGGGTGTCCAAATTACTCGGAATAGACAAAGGGCAACGAATTAAAGGAAACGCTCAAAGTCCTTTATTCGTTGCCCTTAGGCTCATGCGGGTTCAAATCCCGCCCCCGGCACCAGCGATTTCAGCTAGATAGATCAGCGGGACTGCGGCCGGAAGCGATCGAGCACGCGCACGTCAACCCAGAAGACCTCGCACCTCGTAGTCTCGTCCCAGGACGCGCCCCAGCGCCTCGAGAAGAATAGGTATTTCCCGTCCGGCGTCACCATGGGGCAAAAATCCACTTGTTCTGAGTTAATGGACTCGCCGAGGTTCACCGGCTGTCTCCAATCTCCGTCCTCGTCGCGGAAGGAGATGTACAGATCGCCTTGGCCGAATCCGCCCGGCCGACCCGAGGAGACAATCAGGTAACTCTCGTCCGGCGCGACGAAGGTGTCGCCCTCTGAGTGCTCGGTGTTGATTGGCAGGCCGACGTTGATCGGCTCGGCGAAGGTCCCAGTGGCGAGACGTTGTGCCCGATAGATGTCCGACGCGCCATGGCCTCCGGGCCGCCTCGAACTGAAGTACAGACTGCCGTCGGAGACGGTGCAGGGGTATGACTCGGAGTGTTCTGTACTGACCGGCGGCGGCACGACGCGGGCGATGGACCAGGCGTTACCTTTGCGCTCGCTGACCCAGAGGTTCAGGCCGTTGCGCTCCCCGGGCACGAGATCGGTCGAACCACGACCCAGGAAGTAGAGCTCTCGTCCATCGGTGGAATACGCCATGTCCACGGCCATGACGCGCTCGCCGCCAGCGTAGGGGTGAACCGGCCACGGCTTGGACCAGCCGTCGTTACCGAGCACCGAGCGGTGCATCGTGAAGACATCATCGACGATCCGCGTGAAGAAGAACTCGCGCCCTGCGGGTGAGAAAACGCCGTTGAGTTCGATCGCCTCGGTGTTCACCACGCCCGGCGCGAAGAGCACAGGCGTCACTCCGGGCGGTGTCTGGCCCATGTAGGGTCTTGTGGCGGCAGCGGCGTGCTCGTCTGAGCCTGCCTTGCTGGATCCCGGGTCTGCACAAGCTCCAAGGGCATGTGCGGCAAGGAGCAGGATGGCGGAGTGCGCCGGTTTTCGAATCATCGTGCGACCCTGAGACATGTATCTCGACCCAGATACACCACACCCATGCCGCCGCGGCAGATCTCGCGGTCGATGGAGTGGGAGCCGAGGCAGGTGCCGGGCTTCAGGGCCATGATGAGCTGAGATTACCAGAGCGCGGTGGTCCAGCGGAACAGGTGTCCATCTGGGTGTCCAAATTACTCGGATTACTCGGAATAGACAAAGGGCAACGAATTAAAGGAAACGCTCAGAATCCTTTATTCGTTGCCCCTAAGGTCCAGTCTTAAAATCCTCTGAGGCTTTGCCTCATGCGGGTTCGACTCCCGCCCCCGGCACCAGCGGTTCCAGCTGGCCAGAACGGTTCGTTCAGAGACGTTCTGCGGAACCCTGCTTCGATCAACCGGCAGCGTTGAACACGTCCACTTCATCACAGAACACGATGCCGCGATCTCGCTCAGGAGAACTCAGCGGACAGCAATAGGGGAACCGATCGATCCGGTGGCTCCCTTGATGGGAACCGGAATAAACACATAAAGGAACACGTAGGCACCATCACGGGCAAGTTCGGCCAGCGTCAGGTTCTCCTGGTTGACGATGCCGTGCCGCGTCTGCAAGAAGTTGTGCACGCAGCCAACGCAGGCCGGATCCGGATGGGGAATCACTTCCACGCCCCAATTGTCCGCGCCGGTCACGCCCGCCTTGATCTCTGCCACCCAACGGGCGACCTCCATCCCGATGCCGGGTTCACCCCCGTTGTAGCGTTTGTTGTCCACCACCCAGAACTTCTCCCAGCCGGTCCGAAAGAGTAATGCATCGCCGGGTTGGAACTCGAAATCTTCCATCTCCTGCCAGAGGAGCGCCGCGCGAACGTCATCCATTGTGATGAGGTAGCCAGGTTCAAGAAACTCCACGCCTTTGGAACCCGCGATGTCGAGCAGGATACCGCGAGCCACAATCGGATGGAGTTTCTCCGTGCC
>JAPUKU010000085.1 GCA_027295505.1 Acidobacteriota bacterium | reverse complement strand
CCACCCTTCGAGCGGTCCGTAGCTGAACTCGTCGTAGAGGGCCGGGATCCGCGCCACGGTGGCGGAGGAGATTTTCCAGATGGAGACGCCGTCGCCGCGGGGCACCCGTTGGAGGAGGACTTCGACGGGCCCTTCCTCAGTGTGAATCGTCCCCACGCGGTCGCGGTAGGATGGGAGACCATCGCCCGGGTAACCTTCGGGTTGCTGGCTCAGTCTCTCGATCTCGACCCAGAGCTCCTGGTCGAGGACAAACTTGAGCTGCCGGGCCAGGACGGCTCCTCTCCCTCGCTCCTTCGCATCGAGGCGCCGCAGATCCAGGTACGCGGCGGCCCTCTCGTAGTCTCCCTCCCGGCACGCCAGCAGGAAACCCAGCATGGCGGACCGCGGTACGCCTCGGCCGTACTCATCAGCCGGCCCCGCCGGCTGCTGCACCCCGGCAGGGGCCTCACCGGCGGGCTGCTGCTGGGCGCTCGCAACCGTGCCGCCCGCGACGCAGGCAAGCACACCGAGCCACACGCACAGCATCACCTCGAAACGCAGACCCCTCTTCAGCATGATCGTTTTCCTCCTCGGCCCTCCCGTACTCGGGCCTGTCACGTAGAGCGGGATTGTATCGGGAAACGCGCGGAGAGAAGCCTCAGGCGGGGGTCGAGCGGCTCGATGCAGGGATTAAGGAGCGATCTCGGCCCGCTACGAGCGCCACATGCAGTTCCTGAGAAGCACGCACTGGACTGGCTGTGTTCTCTACGGACGTCCTTCAGTCCATCCGAGGGAGTTAGAGAAGGGCACCGGATGCGGCTTCATCCGAACGCAGAAAACCACCGCGCAGAGCAGGGCCTTGATGATCCGCCGGTGTAGCAGGAGGGACGGCGGCTCGAGGAGACAGACGGGGCGAGCGGAGCGTCCCAGGTACCGTCTGGGCGGATCGATATGTGTGCGGCCGCGTGGAGACGCCTGGCGATGGGGAGACCGGACGATGGGTTAAATCGCCGCTCCCAGAGCCCGAAGAGCAGGGGCGCCGCGGGGCCGGGAGGAACGCGACGGTTACCGCGGGCTGGAGGAATTGGCCGGCCGAGGCTTGGCTCAAGCTCACCGGACAGCGCCGAACATTTGTTTATTCTTCTTTTCCTTTTTCAGTTTTCGTTTTTCCTTTGGATCTAGCTGAGCCTTTTTCTGCTGTTCCCTTTTGCCTTTGTCTCTTCTCCCCTTATCACCCATATCTGTTTCTCCTTGCCTGAAGATGACTGAGAGTGTGCCATGCTTAGTTGGAAATTGAAGGGCTCCAACCGCTGTGGTCTGATGGTGTTGTAGATGACATCAACCACAAGCAACAAGGTGGAGCCATGGTGAGCAGTGTCCTACGTTCGCTGAGAGAGCACAAGAACGCCAAGCGCGAACTTACCCGGCACGGCCCGTGCGGATCGCCCGACGCTACCGCCCCTGGTCTGGTCCAGGGGTTGCGATATCAAGCGCGCGGCGGTATCGAGCAACTCGTGCTGGCCGGCTGCCCCTGGCAGCGCCGAGTGATGCACATGCTAGCGAACGTAGAATCGTTCACCGGTTGCTACAGGAGCCGCCGCAGCGTCATCGTAAGGGCGCCGCTCGACCCCTGAGCTACCCGCCCGGAGATCGATTCACGCCGCCGGAGTGCGGGCTAACGATCACGCGTCATGGAGGAGCACTGGGGAGCCCAGCTCCGTGCTTGACGCTCAACACAGGCCTAGCCACTGCTCGATCCACTTCGCATCCGCACTTGCCCGAGAGCGAGGTCGAACGGTCAGAGTTGCGCGATCTCCATAGGCTGGAGCAGGACGGATTGCTCCCACAGGTCGAGAAAGGCCTCGGCCTTCTGGAGTACCCCTTCGCGCTCGCCTAGACAGACCGTCATTCTGGAGCGGAAGCCTGCCTCGTCATATCCAGGCAGTTCGCAGATTCCGCCGAAAGTTGAATCCTGACCGAAGAAGAACTGTTCCGCACTTCGCACCCTCCGGACGTGCTTCTGCACTTGCTTGTGCGACGGGCTCACGGGCCCTCGCCGATCTGCAGGCTTACTGTCTCGGAGCTGCGGCGCTTCCCGCTTGAGGGTCTCAGATAGACACTTCGTCGAGTCCTTCAGCTACAGGGCGGCCCAAAGCATAACGTTTAGCCAGAGCCTGGCTTCCGGAGTCGGGTAAAACCCTTCTGCAGCTTCGCTGTCTGAGTTCAGCGAGGCTTGTACTTCACTGCGCTCACCCTCTTCGGGGAGCCTTTCGGCGACTCGACGGAAACGCGCTGGACCTTCCGCTTCGATGCTGTGATCGGAGCCCTAGATTGTAGCCAATCCTGGAAGTCATGGGGACGCCGGAGGAAGTCGGCAGGCGCTGCCACCGGATCGTCTTGGCCCCGGTTGAGGCGGTACACGCCGCCAGGGTTGCCCGTCCCGATCCGCTACTATGAAGGCGTGTCAGTATTGATTCCCACGGTGATTGAGGAGTCGAACCGGGGGGAACGCGTGTACGACATCTACTCGCGCCTCCTCCGAGACCGCATCATCTTTCTCGGGGAGCCGATCGATGATGAGGCCGCAAACGTCATCATCGCTCAGCTCCTGTTCCTCGAGGCCGAAGATCCCGAGCGGGACATTCACCTCTATGTGAACTCTCCAGGCGGTGACACGAACGCGGGGCTCGGACTCTACGACGCGATGCAGTACGTTGCCCCGGACTTGGAGACGATCTGCGTCGGGCAGGCCCAGGGCCTGGCGGCGATCCTCCTGTCGGCCGGCGCGCCGGGGAAACGCCACTCGTTGCCCAACGCACGGATCATGATCGACCAGCCGCTCGGTCGGACCCAGGGACCGGCGGCGGACATCCAGATCCACGCGGCGGAGATTCTGAGGATTCGGCACCAGCTAGACGAGATCCTCGCTCATGACACTGGCCAGGAGCTTGCGGACGTGGAAGCCAGGACGCAGCGCGATTACGTCCTGTCGGCGAAGGAGGCGCTCGATTACGGCATGATCGACAAGATCATGGAGCGGGACACCCGGAAGGGGCGGATCGTCGATCCGATCGGGCGGAGCCACGCAAAGGAGGGCGGATGGAGAGGAGCGGAGGGTAGTCGTTCTGTTGGGAAAACAAGAAGGGAGAAATCGCGCGCGGATGCCCGATAG
>JAPUKU010000084.1 GCA_027295505.1 Acidobacteriota bacterium | reverse complement strand
TGTAACGGCTCGCAGCGTTACGGTTGCCGACCGGCACCGTCAACGTCAAACCTACGCGCCATGAGTCAGAATCCCTCTCCCGCGCTTGCTCGAGAGCATCACCCAGGTCCGTTACACTGATGATGTTCCTTACCACCCTGTCCGGAGCCAGGCAATCGGCGGGTGCATCTCCGGTTGGTATGTTAGAGGTGTCCACGCACACAAGCACTCCTTCATCTCCACCCAGCCCGTTCGCGCCATAGGATGCGTCGAGTGTCAGGTCCATCCTGCGTTGGTTCCGTGCAAAGGCGTACTCCACTTCCCGGCTGCGCCGATCGATCCTCGCGCGGTCGAGATCGGGTCGCTCCGACATGGCCCGCTCCAGGCTTTCCCCGAGATCGGGCACCGATTCGTCGAAGGGGGGATCATCCGACGGCAGGAGCGTGTAGGCCCACAGGGGATCGGAAGGAGGTCCCATGAGCTGCTTGAGCCGATCCTCGGCGTTGTGGATCTCGCTCTGGGCCAGGATCACGCCCTCCTCGCGATCCGCCACTCCCGCCTCAGCCTGGGTGATCTCGATCGGAGCGAGCGTCCCGACCCGCACCTTGACCTGGTTCAGACGCAGCAGATCTTCCGCGAGCTGGAGCGACTGATTGTTCACCTCCAGATCGAGAATACGGTAGCTGAGATCCCAGTAAGCCTTCTCCACGTCCGAGATCACGTTCATGACCTCCTGGCGGAAATCGTTCTGCGAGATCTCCTGGTTGTTGCGCGCCACGGTGAGCTGAGTGCGGTTCGCATCCAGACCGAAGTTCTTGAGGAGCGGCTGCGTGAACGAAATCTGCCAGTCGCTGACATATGCCGGGTTCACGTCCGAGAACGCGCTGTTCGTCTCGTTCCGAAGGCCGAGCAACCTGAACGAATACGATCCGCCGGTCGGCAGTGGATCGTTGAACGTGATCTCCAGGGAGTTGGTCTGGTTCTCGAGAATATCTGCTCCATCGAGCACGCTGGACGTTGGCCGTTTCTGTTCGTCGCTGAAGGCGACGAATTTGAACGAAGAGTCGAATCGCGACTCCTCCAGAACCACCTGGGAGGCCCGGATCTCGGGATTCAGACGCCCCACGGCGATGTCGAGATTGCGGCCGAGCGCGCGCTCGATGCTCTCCCGCAACGTGAGCGGGTAACCCTCCTGCATTTGCCCGTACTTATCGAGCGCTTCCTGGATCGTTTCGGGCGCGTCCTCGAGCTGCGCTATCCTCAGGTCAAGCACGGTGAGCGCACCCTGCGCGCCGGGGGAAGCCTTCTCGGCCAGGGCCAGCTGCCACGCGCCGGCGAAACTGATGGCGATGACCAGGCTCAGAAGGGCTGGAAACGACAGCCGGCGCGGAGTCGGTTCCAGTCGGACTTTCTTGTCTTCAGTATTTCCGGTGCTGCTCAGAAGATTCATGAGATCCTCCTCCAGTTGGTTGCCTAGTATGAATACACCAACCCCTCAAGAGGGGCCATTGAGCGATACGGTTGGGAGGGAGGAGAGGTTCGGTCGAATGGACGGGGCAGGCCAACGAGGCACGGGCAAGCTTCCACCCCTCGGCCGAGGCCTTAGTGCCCTCGCCCCACCCCCGAGGCCCGTTGCCGGACCGTTCATTTATCGTTAAGAGTTAACCAAGTGGCATGCTACCCGATGCCCACCCCCGATGTCAATGAGCGGAGGCTCCACCCCTGAGCATTCGCTGATGGCCACGGGGCAGCGGGTGTGGAAGCGGCACCCCGTAGGGGGCTCGACGGAGGAGGGGAGCTCCCCGCCCAGGACAGTGCGCTGGGGGGGATTCTCGGGGTTCGGGACAGGCGCCGCTGAGAGCAGGGCCTGGGTATATGGGTGGCGGGGGCTGCCGTAGAGGGCTGCCCGGTCGGCCACCTCGCAGATCTTGCCCAGGTACATGACAGCCACCCGATCGCTGATATGCTCCACCACGCCCAGGCCATGGGCAATGAACAGGTAAGCCAGGCCGAAGCGCTCCTGGAGGTCCTGCAGGAGGTTGATCACCTGGGCCTGCACAGAGACGTCGAGCGCCGAGACCGGCTCATCGCACACGACCGCCTCAGGCTCTACGGCCAGGGCGCGCGCGATGCCGATGCGCTGCCTCTGACCACCGCTGAACTCGTGCGGGTACCGATCCATGGCGGCAGGATCCAAGCCTACGAGGCGCAGCAGCTCGGCCACCCGCTCACCCCGTTCCTTCCTGGGAACCAGTCCGTGGATGGCCAGGGGCTCACCCACAATCGAGCGTACCCGCATGCGCGGGTTCAGGGAGGAATACGGGTCCTGGAAGATGATCTGAAGGCGCCTGCGCATGGCCCGCATCTCGCGCCGGCCCAGGGCCAGCAGGTCGGTCCCGTCGTAATGGATGGTCCCGGCGGTCGGCTCGATGAGCCGGACCAGGCAGCGCCCGACCGTGCTCTTGCCGCTTCCCGACTCCCCCACCAGGCCCAGCGTCTCGCCGCGCCGCAGGTCAAGATCGATACCGTCCACGGCCCGCACGACCTGCTTTCTTCCCCCCCAGAGACCCCGGCGGACCGGAAAATGCTTGACCAGGCCCCGGACGCGGATGAGTGTTCCGTTCCCGGAAGGTCCCCCTCCCGAAGCGGCCCCGGCGGTGGCTGGCTCCTGGCTCATCGAACGTCACTCATACTTGAAGCAGGCGACCCGCGTTCCGCCGGGCCCGTTGTCGAGGGACGGCCCACGAGTGCGGCAGTGATCCATCACGTCCGGGCAGCGGGGATGAAAGGCGCAGCCCGGCGGAAGCTGTGTGAGATCGGGCACGTTTCCCTGGATGGCGTGCAGGCGCCGCGGGCTCTCGCCGGTGTCATCCCGGGTCGGGATCGATCTCAGCAGCCCCGCGGTGTACGGGTGCCGCGGGGAACGGAACAGTTCGCGCACCGGCGCCTCCTCGACGATCTTTCCCGCGTACATGACCGCCACGCGATCCGCCATTTCGGCGATCACGCCCAGATCGTGGCTGATGAGAAGCAGAGCCAGACGGTACTCCTTGCGCAGGCGGCGCAGGAGATCGAGGATCTGCGCCTGGATCGTGACGTCCAGCGCGGTGGTCGCCTCGTCGGCGATCAGCAGAGACGGCGAGCAGGCGAGCGCGATGGCAATCATCACCCGCTGCTGCAGTCCACCGCTGAGCTGGTGGGCGTACTCTCGAACGCGCCTCTCCGGCTCGGGGATCGACACGACCCGGAAGAGTTCGATCGCCCTCTGCATTGCCTCGCGGCGCGCGAGGCCTCGGTGGATCATGAGCACCTCGGCCACCTGGAAGCCAACGCTGAGGACGGGGTTGAGGGCGCTGGCCGGCTCCTGGAAAATGAGCCCGATCCGGTTGCCGCGTACCGAGCGCATGTGCCGCTCCGGTAACTGCAGGAGATCGCGTCCCTCGAACAGAATGCTCCCGCCGCTGACACGCCCGGGCGGTGAGATCAGCCTCAGGATCGACAGCGCCAGCACGCTCTTGCCGCACCCGGACTCCCCCACCAGGCCAAGCGTCTGCCCCTCATCGATCGCCAGATCGACGCAATCGACCGCCTTCGCGACCCCGCGATCACTCTCAAAGTTTGTCCGAAGTCCCTGTATTTGAAGAAGATGGGGCACTGTTCGCGAGTGTCGCACACCGTTTCTGGCAAGTCAATTCAGCGCCGTCCGCCTTGCGGCGCATGCGTGCCTCCGATACGATAGAATTCCATTCGGACAGTTTTCTCCGGAGAGAATTGCTTGAAAGGTTCCTCGATCCGCACCGTAGCTTGGTCGCGGGACGGCATCGTCCTGCTGGACCAAAGGCTGCTCCCCGCCAGGGAGCGCTACCTGCACTGCCGCAGCGCCGAGGACGTGGCGCGCGCCATCGAGCGCATGGCTGTGCGCGGCGCGCCCGCCATTGGCGTGGCGGCTGCCATGGGGCTTGTGCTCGGAGCACAGCGGCTTGCGTCGACGAGCATGCCCGCGTTTCGCCGGGGCATTGAACGCCTCTGCCGCCGCTTCCGCGCCACCCGACCCACAGCGGTCAACCTGTTCTGGGCCATCGAGCGCATGCGCCAGGTCGTTGCTTCCTCGGATGGCAATGGTGCCCAGCTGGTCAGACGCCTGCGCCGCGAGGCCGGTCGAATCCGGGACGAGGATGTAGCCGCCAACCGCAGAATGGGCGCGCACGGAGCCACGCTGGTGCCGCGCACAGCCACGGTTCTGACCCATTGCAACGCCGGCGCTCTGGCCACGGCCGGCTACGGTACGGCGCTGGGCGTGGTACGCGCGGCACACGAGGCGGGAAAACGCGTGACCGTTCTGGCCAGCGAGACACGCCCCATCCTTCAGGGAGCGCGCCTGACCGCCTGGGAGCTCAAGCGCGATCGAATCCCGGTACGGCTGATCACCGACAACATGGCGGGGTACTTCCTGAAGAAAGGTGACATCAACCTGGTTGTCGTCGGCGCCGACCGCATCGCCGCCAACGGCGATGTGGCAAACAAGATCGGAACCTACTCGGTGGCGGTGCTGGCCCGCGAGAACAGCGTGCCGTTTTACGTGGCGGCGCCACTCTCGACGATCGATCTCGGCACGCGAACGGGTGAGGACATTCCGATCGAGCACCGCGATCCACATGAGGTGACCTCGCTCGGCAAGCAGCGTATCGCTCCATCCGGAGTGGACGCTGAGAATCCCGCGTTCGACGTCACCCCGGCACGGCTGGTGACGGCCATCATCACCGAGGCCGGCGTGGTGCGCCCGCCCTACCGGCGCGCTCTGGCCACCCTATTCCGCCACTCGGAGACCGTGCGCGGGCGCACACGTCCAGCGCCGAAGATGAAAAAAACTCCACGCCGCAGGCGTGCCGCATCGGTACGAGCCACACGGACCGCTCGCCGCCACAGACGATGAAACGGAGCGCCTGCACAACACCTCTAGAGATATGATTCCTGATAGCGCCTGCATCCTCGGTATCGAGACATCGTGCGACGACACCTCCGCCGCAGTGCTGGAGGGCGGGTCGCAGATCCGTTCAAACATCGTCTCCTCTCAGATCAGCGTGCACCGCCCATACGGCGGGGTGGTGCCGGAGCTCGCCTCGCGCCACCACCTCCTGTCGATCGGACCGGTCGTCGAGGAAGCGCTGGCAAAAGCCTCGGTAACCTGGTGCGACATCGCCGCAGTGTCGGTCACGCAGGGACCCGGATTGGTGGGATCGCTCTTGGTGGGAGTCTCGGTAGCAAAGGCAATCGCCTACGCCCGCCGCTTGCCACTGGTCGGAGTCAACCACCTGGAGGGACACATCCGCTCCAATTTTCTCGTCGAACCCGCAATCCGCCTGCCGGCGGTGTCGCTTGTCGTCTCCGGGGGGCACACCTCCCTCTATGAGCTGGCCCGTGAAGGCGTGTACCGCAGGCTCGCTCGGACGCGAGACGATGCGGCCGGCGAGGCGTTCGACAAGGTTGCCAAACTGCTCGGCCTGGGTTACCCGGGAGGCCCGGTGGTCGATCGCCTCGCCGCCGAGGGGGATCCCGGCGCCGTGCCATTCCCCACTGTCAAAATGAGCGATGGCAGCCTCGACTTTTCGTTCAGCGGCCTCAAAAGCTCGGCCGCCCGCTTCATCCAGAAGGAGAAGCTGGAAGCAGAGACCCCTACCACTGGGCCCGAGGAGCCTCCCCAGGTCGTTCGCGACCTGTGCGCCTCGTTCCAGCACGCCGTGGTAGCGGCGCTCATCGAGCGCACGTTGCGGGCGGCCGACGAGGTCGGGGCTCTCGCCATCTGCGTGTCGGGTGGGGTCGCATGCAATCGCAAGCTAAGGCAGCGTTTCGCGGAGGAAGCCTCAACGCGGGGCCTCCTGGCGCACTTTCCACCGCCATCCCTGTCGACCGATAATGCCGCCATGATCGCCGCGGCAGGGTGGCTGCACCTCAAGCGCGGTGAAACAGCCGATCTCGATCTCACCGCCGATCCCGATCTCGAGCTCTGAGCGATGGATCTCGCACGCATCCGCAACTTCTCGATCATCGCACACATCGATCACGGCAAATCGACGCTCGCTGACCGCCTGCTCGAGCGCACAGGGGCGCTCACGGCCCGTGAGATGGAGGATCAGGTTCTCGACGACATGCCCCTCGAGCGCGAGCGCGGCATCACCATCAAGGCACACGCCGTGCGGCTGCCGTACCGGTCCCCGGACGGGATTGATTACCAGCTCAACCTGATCGACACGCCGGGCCACGTCGACTTCTCCTACGAGGTCAGCCGCTCACTGGCGGCCTCTGAGGGAGCACTCCTGGTGGTGGACGCCAGCCAGGGGATCGAGGCGCAAACGCTGGCCAACACCTATCTAGCGATCGAGCATGATCTAGAGATCATTCCGATCATCAACAAGATCGATCTGCCGGGTGCGGAACCAGAGAGAGTACGTGAACAGATCGTTGGCCTGCTCGGAGTCGAGCCGGACTCGATCCTCCTGGCCAGCGCTAAGGAAGGGACCGGCGTCGAAGAGATCCTGCAGGCTATCGTGGAACGAATACCCACCCCGAAGGGAGACCCGGACGCGCCTCTCAAAGCTCTGATCTTCGACTCCTGGTACGACCCGTACCGCGGCGTGGTCATCCTGATCCGCCTGGTGGACGGCCACCTGCAGAAAGGCATGGAGGCGCGCTTCATGTCGAACCAGCGGGTGTACGAGATTGAATCGGTCGGGATCTTCACGCCGAAGCAAAAACCCGAGAAAGAGCTATCGGCGGGGGAGGTTGGTTTCATCACCGCTGGCATCAAGCGAGTCGCCGACACCCGGATCGGTGACACGATCACCGACGAACACCGCCCTGCCCGGGAGCCGCTGCTGGGTTTCAAGGACGTCAAGCCAATGGTGTTCGCGGGACTATTCCCGACCGATACGCACCGCTATGAGGAGCTGCGTGACGCTCTGGAAAAGCTGAGGCTCAACGATTCGTCATTCGTGTACGATCCAGAGACCTCCGAAGCTCTCGGCTTCGGCTTCCGGTGCGGCTTTCTGGGCCTTCTCCACATGGAGATCATCCAGCAACGCCTCGAGCGCGAGTTCAATGTCGATCTGGTTACCACGGCTCCGGGTGTTTCTTATCGGGTGACGCTCAAGAACGGTAAGAGCATCGAGGTCTCCAATCCCGCGCACCTGCCCTCTCTGCAGGAGATAGACAAGATGGAGGAGCCCTACATCACGGCCCTCATCCTGACGCCGCCGGACTACCTCGGCCCTATCTTCGAGCTGGCGGAGGACCGTCGGGGTGTGCAGCGCAAGATGGAGTACCTCTCACCCACTAAGGTTCTCCTCACCTACGACCTGCCTCTGAACGAGGTCGTTCTCGACTTTTATGACAAGCTGAAGTCGATGTCGCGAGGCTACGCATCGCTCGATTACCACCTCGCCGGCTGGTGGACCTCGAAGCTCGTGAAGCTTGACATCCTGGTCAACGGGGAGCAGGTCGACGCACTTTCGCTCATCACCCACCGGGACAAAGCATATCCACGTGGCCGCGCCCTGGCCCAGAAGATGAAGGAGCTGATCCCGCGCCAGCTGTTCGAGATATCGGTGCAGGCAGCGATCGGTAACAAGGTGATCGCGCGCGCGACGGTGCCCGCCATGCGCAAGAACGTCATCGCCAAGTGCTACGGCGGCGATGTCACCCGCAAGAGGAAGCTTCTCGAGAAGCAGAAGGAAGGCAAGAAGCGCATGAAGAGGGTCGGGCGCGTCGATATTCCCCAGGAAGCCTTCCTGGCGCTGCTCAAGATTTAGCTCACCCGAAGGCTGCTTTAAGCAGCAACCTCAATCTGAAGCCAGGCGCCGTGCCTTGCCTCTAGGCGGCGGCAGCTTGACACCACCCTGGAAGACTCTATGTTCGGCTCCGGAGTAACCACGTATGCGGCCACACCGTCCAGAACCGTACCGGCTCGAAGCTGGAGCCGGCCGGGTTGGGTTCATGGTCACCCTGACCCTGTTCTGCATCTTCATTTACCTGGGCATCAAGTTCGTCCCGATCTACGTCAACGCCTACATCTTTGAGGACACGCTGCGCGAGGAGGCCCGCTTTGCCGCAGTGAGCCGCAATCTGAGTGAGGCCCAGCTCGTTAATCGCGTGGTCGGCAAGGCCGTTGATCTCGAGCTGCCGATCTCGAAACAAAACGTGAAGGTGCACCGCACCCACGGGCGGATCGAGATCCACGCCACCTATATGGTCCCGGTCGAGACCGTCTTTTTCACCTACAACTGGGATTTCAGCCAGGAAGGCTCCGCCCCGCTCGTCTTCGGTAACTGAGCTGCCACGTCCGATCGATCAGCCCTAGGACCCTTCCCTCCTGGCCCCACCCGTCTCCTTGTGTCGCATGAAGCGCACACGGTCCTGCACTTCGCCCTGCTCTCGCTGCATCTCGATGACACGGCGGTGCTGATCGACGAGTGAGAGAACGGTAGTCTGGAAGGTGTCGCGCCGCAGCTTGAGGTCACCGATCTGTCTTTCCAGATCACCGATGCGGTTGCGCGCCTGCTCCAGGATCTGCTCCGCCTTGAGCTCGGCTTCCTTGATGATGACTTCCTTCTCCCGGAAGGCTTCCTGGCGCATGTCATCGGCGAGCTTCTGCACGCTGAGCAGCGTGTCCTTTAGGATGCGCTCGCGATCCTGGTGATCCGAGAGCTGGTGCTGCAAGCGAGCCATCTCCTCTTTCAGGTACGAGTTCTCCACGATGAGTTTCTCGTACTCCTCGGAGATCAGTGTCAGAAAGCTCTTGACCTCGTCACGGTCGAACCCACGAAGACGTGTCGCGAAATTGTGGGCCTCGATATCGAGCGGTGTGATACGCATGGTTCTTCTCCTCGGAGTTCCCCGGATCAACCAGGTTCTCGTTGACTGGGCGGCAGCGTGGGCCGCTCACCGAACAGGGCACGTCCGAGCCGAATATGGGTCGCACCCTCTTCAATCGCAACTTCAAAATCGTTGGTCATTCCCATCGACAGAGCTTCCAGCGGTGGATCCAGACCTGCCGAGCGGTTGATCATATCCCGAAGTTCCCGCAGACGGACAAACGATCGCCTTGCTCCCTCAGGATCGCCGGTCAAGGCCGGAATTATCATCAACCCGCGCAGGCGCACAGTGCGCAACTGCGCCAGCTCAACGGCCACACGGCTGGCTTCCTCTTCACTCACTCCGCTCTTGTTTGACTCACCACTGAGGTTCACCTGCATGAGGATTTGTAAACGCCCATCCGATTTTTGTGCGGCTCGATCGAGCCGTTCCCCGAGTGATACTGAATCGACACTGTGGATCCAGTCAAACAGCTGCGCGGCGCGGGATGCCTTATTCGACTGCAGATGTCCAACGAAGTGCCAGACGGGCTCCGAGCCCAACTCGCGAATCTTCAGCTCCGCTTCCTGGATACGGTTCTCCGCCAGGTCCACGATTCTCTGCTCGAGGGCGCTGCGGATGCGTTCCGCGCCCACCGTTTTGCACACCGCAATCAAGGTGATCGAAGCGGGGTCGCGGCCGCAGCGTTGCGCCACCTCTTGCACACGCCGACGCACGGAGCGTATACGCTCCGGAATTTCACTAACATCGGCGGGCCTACCGCTGACGATCTGCACTTCTGTGTCCAGACTTCACTCCCGTCTCCCGGTGGCACCGGGAAGTCTCTAGGATCCTTCCAGAGCCGCCAGCACGTCTCCGGTATCGCTCGCACCGGGAGGCAGCTCGCTGGAGCACAGGTTCATGGCGCGATTCGCGAGCGCGTCCGCCTCGGCGTTACGCTTGCGGGGCAGGTACCCGACCGAGACTTCCTCAAAGTGTCGTGCCAGCTCTCGGCAGCGATCATAGAGCCGCTTCAGTCCCTCGTTCTTGACCCGATACTCGCCCCGGAATTGCTTTACCAGGAGCTCTGAATCGGACCCGATCCACAGGCGCTGCCACCCACTGTGCCCGGCGTGCTCCAGCGCCGCGAGCAACGCATGGTACTCCGCAACGTTATTTGTCTGCACGCCGAGATAGCCGAAATAGCTGCCCAGGTGCGTCCCGTCAGACGCCACGACATACACGCCGTAACCAGAAGGACCGGGATTGCCTCGAGCCCCTCCGTCGATGAAAATCTTAACCTCCGGCAGGGGCACGCCCCGCCTCCGGTCCCGAACTCTCCACCGCAGCATCACCGGGGCGTGGCTCCTCTGGACAGTACAGGTAACGTTTGCACGATTCGCACGAGTGGAGCGCCTCGGCCCGGCGGACTTCCTGAAAGATCTGGGGGCGCAACCGCACGTTGCAGCCGCCGCACAACTCGTTTTTCGCCACAACGATCCCCACACCGCCCCGAGCGCTGGCGATGCGGTTGAAGTTTTCCAGGGTGTCGGCGGGGATCTTCAACTCGCTGCCCTTGCGCACTTCCTGCAGGCGCTCGAGCTCCTTCGAAGCGGCCCGGCCCTTTTCCATAACTCCCCGCTTTTCTTCCTCGGTGCGCCCGCGTGCCTGGACGTGCTCGGATTCCAGCACCTTGATACGCGCTTCCAGTTGGTCTGAATGCTCCATGAGCTCCAGGACGCGATCCTCGAGTTTGCTCACCTTGGCACGCTCTACCTCGATCTCATGCTGTAAAGTGCGGTACGCCTCGTTGGTCTTGACGCTCATCGTTTGTTCCTGATGGCGGTTGATCTGAGTTTCCACCGAGGCTATGTCCATTTCCAGGGCCCGGCGCTGCTTCTGTGATTCAGCGAGCTCCTCGCGTACCACATTCAAGCCGCTGGCAGCCTCCTCCAGCCGCAGGTCGAGCGCCTCGATCTGCTCGGGGGCCTTGCGCTCGAACTGCTCGGCCTCGGCGATGGCTCCCAGGGTGTCCTGTAACTTCACCAGCGATCGGATGATTTCTTTCATCACTCCCATTTATGGTGGGCCCACTAGGATTTGAACCTAGGACCAACTGATTATGAGTCAGCTGCTCTAACCGACTGAGCTATGGGCCCGTTACACGTTCTGAACCCGAACTTCAATGTCTACAATAAATTAGTTATATCACCCGTTCCAGTTAACCGTCAACGCCAGCCCTCGCAAGCTTGTGTTCAGGCCACAATTCGGCGAAACGCATTACCAGGTGGAGGCCACCCCCTCTAGGCCGAGGAAGGGGCGTTGACCTGTGCTGCCGCCGGAGTTGGCGCAGCCCGATATGACTTCCACATCCCCCCCAAAAACAGAACCGGCCGGGTGAAGGCCCGGCCGGTTGGTGAACACATCATCCATGCATCAACCCTGATGCTCGAGAAAAGCCCTGAGCCGCATGCTGCGCGAGGGGTGCCGCAATTTTCGCAGCGCTTTCGATTCGATCTGCCGGATGCGCTCGCGGGTGACGGCGAACTTCTGGCCTACCTCTTCGAGGGTGTGCTCACTTCCGTCACCCACGCCAAAGCGCATCTTGAGAACCTTCTCCTCACGCGGAGTAAGGCTCTTGAGCACACGCTGGGTCTGCTCCCGCAGGTTGAGGTTGATCACCGCCTCAACCGGGGAGGTGACAGCACGATCCTCGATGAAGTCGCCAAGGTGGCTGTCGCCTTCCTCGCCGATCGTGGTTTCGAGCGAGATCGGCTCCTGGGCGATCTTGAGCACCTTGCGCACCTTGCAGACCGGAATGCTCATCTTCCTGGAAATCTCCTCCGGCGTCGGCTCGCGTCCATATTCCTGAACCAGGCTGCGAGAGGTGCGGATCAGCTTGTTGATCGTCTCGATCATGTGCACCGGGATGCGGATGGTGCGAGCTTGGTCCGCGATGGCGCGCGTGATGGCCTGACGAATCCACCAAGTGGCATACGTGGAGAATTTGTATCCACGACGATACTCAAACTTGTCGACCGCCTTCATCAGGCCGATGTTGCCTTCCTGAATCAGATCGAGAAACTGCAGGCCGCGATTGGTGTACTTCTTCGCGATCGAGACAACCAGGCGCAGGTTGGCTTCGACCAGCTCGCTCTTGGCCCGCTGGGCTTTGCCCTCTCCTTTACGAATGGAACGGGCAGTGGCGCGCACTTCTTTTATGTCAACCTGGAGCGTTTCCAGGATTGCGCGGATCTGGCGACGGCACTGGAGGATCTTGGAGCGCACCTCGGTCAGGTGCTTCGGATCCCGGGACAGTTTGAGGCGGCGCTGGTACTCCTTGATCTCGCGCTCCAGCAGGTAGACAGTATGGTCGGCGCGCTTGAATTGGTCGGCGAAGGTGATCACCCTTCCCCGGCTGAGGCCCAGCCCCTTGATCAGGCGCGACATGAGCACGATGGCTTCACGCAACCGGCGGTGGTAACTGCGGCGCCTCGGCGAGCGGGCCGTGACACGCCCCATGCGGTTTTCAACCGCCCTGATCTCCTCGAGCTTCTGGCCGATGCGGCGCAGCAGCTGCTGTGCCTGCTTGGTCTTGCGGCGCAGGGGTTCTCCCTCGACTTCATCTTCGGTGAGCTTCAAGAAGCCGAGGCTGACCACTCCTCCGTTGCCACGGATGTTCTGGCCGAGGCGCATCACTTCGCAAGCGACGTAGCGATTGCGCGTGACCGCGCGCAGGGCCTTGAGCTCGCCCCGCTCGATGCGGCGGGCAATGGCCACCTCACCCTCGCGGGTGAGCAGGGGCACAGTGCCCATCTCTCGCAAGTACATGCGAACCGGATCGTTTGTCTTGTCGAGCAGGCCCGCCGTAATCTCAAACTTCAGCGCCTCCCGGGCGGGCTCTTCGCCCTTGTCGCCTTTGAGCGCACGGCGTTTGGCCTGCTCCTCGGACTCAACGACCTCGATACCGAGGTTTCCGAAGAGCATGAACAGGTCATCGATCTCCTCGGATGAGTTCACCTCATCGGGCAGGAGCTCATTGACCTCGTCGTACATGAGGTAGCCCTTCTCCCGGCCGATACTAATTAGGTGCTTTACACCTTCGTATTTGTCTTCAATCCCCAAGGTCCTTCTCCATCAGCAACAGGCGTCCCGTCAAATCATGACAGGGTGTCGATTTGCTTGCTGAGACTCATCTTGCGCTGCATCAAACTGCCGATGCGCACAGGATCGGTTTCTGCCTCCATCTCATCCTGAATCTTCCGCCGCTCGCATTGCAACCGGCGACGCTCAAGCGCCTGAGTACAGGCTTCTGCTTCCTCCTGGCTCGGCGAAGGCGCGGACTCCACCGCAAACCTCGCCAACAAATCCCGCGCCGGGTCTTCCCCCAACGCCTGGAGCATGTCGCCGGTACCCCGGCAATGCCCGAGTCGCAGACCTTCTGCCATCAGGCCAACAATTCGCCGCACCCGGAGATCCCTAAAATCGCTCTCCTCGAGGCGCGGCACCAGGCGCTGCTGCCACGCCGGCTCCTCAAGCAGCATGCGCACGAGCCGGTACTCCGCCGGGCTCTGCTCCGGCGCGGACGGCGCGAGACGGCTCGCCCTGCTCGCTCCCGCCTCGGGCTGAGTCCCCCGCCGAAGCTCGCTCCAGAGTACGCCTTCCTCGACCCCAAGGCGCTGTGCCAGCAGCGCCGCATGGGCCGCACGCTCCAGCCGGTTCGGTGACTTCAGAACCAGCGGCCCGAGCCGCTCCACGGCCGCAATCCGGTCAGCGAGGCTCGCAACGCTCTTGCCGGCGAGTTCACGCTCGAGCACGACCTCGAACCATCCGCGGGCCCCCTCGATGCGCTTCCGCAAACTATCGGCTCCGGTCTCGCGAACGAACGAGTCCGGATCGTGGCCCTCGGGCAGCTCCAGAATCTGCACCGTGAAACCGAGCGGCAACAGCTGCCCCAACGCACGCTCCGCGGCTGCAAGACCGGCGCGGTCCGAATCAAACCCCAGCACAACCCGGTTGCAGAACCTGCGCAGCAGGGTCGCCTGGCTCCCCGTAAACGCCGTGCCCAGCGGAGCCACAACGTTCTCGATTCCGGCCTGGAACACGGACAGGAAGTCCATGTACCCCTCGACCAGAACCGCGGTTCCCTGCGAGCGCACTGCCTGGCCCGTCAGGTCCAGACCGAAAAGATGCTCGCCCTTCCGGTACGCGACGCTCTCCGGCGAGTTCAGGTACTTCGGCTCCTCCTCGCCCAGGCCGCGTCCACCAAAACCCAGACACCGTCCCGACACGTTCCGGATCGGAAACAGGATACGGTTCCTGAACCGGTCGTACGAGCCGCCTGTCTGACGCCGAACCAGCAAGCCGGCATCGATCAGCGCCGGCTCGGCAAAACCCTTGGCCATCAACGCGCCACGCAACGACTCCCAACCCGGCGGCGCGTAGCCAAGCTCGAGGCGCCTGGCTGTCTCGCCCGTGACGCCACGCTTCTTGAGGTACGCTCTTGCAGCCGCCCCGGTCGTACGATCGAGAAGACGCTCATGATAAAACTGCCTGGCCGCTTCCAAGACTGCGCCCACGCGCTCGCGAGCCGCTGCTCCGGCCACGTCGCGCTCCGGCGGGCGGATACCAAACTGCTCGCCCAGCATGCGCGCTGCCTCGATGAACTCCACCTTCTCCTGCATCATCAGGAATTTGAAGGCGTCTCCCCCCTTGCCACATCCAAAGCAGTAGAACAGCTGCTTCGTTTCGTCAACGTAGAAGGAAGGAGTCTTCTCCTGGTGAAACGGGCAGAGCCCTTTTAACTTGTTCCCGCTGCGCTTCAGCGGGACATGGGGGGACACGAGAGTTACGAGGTCGGCTGTCTGCCTCACCTCGTCGACAAACCGGGTGAAGGGAGAAGATCTTCCCTTCAGGTTCCCAGCCTCGGCCACCACCTCCTCCTCTTAGCCTGGTGCGGGACCGGCGATCTCACCCAGATGGGGCAAGGTGCGCGGGACCCGAGACTAGCCGTGCAACCGGCGGTCCTGCGCCAGTCGCTTCATTGCTTTCTTCTTGGCCGCCAATTGCTTACGCTTGCGCTTTGCGCTCGGCTTCTCGTAGTGTTGTCTCTTCTTGAGCTCCGAGAGAACACCTGATTTCTCGCACTTCCGCTTGAAGCGCCTCAGCGCGCTCTCAAGCGACTCGTCCTCCCGAACCTTGATGACAGGCATGCATTCGATCCTCCTCTCTCTCAGGAATGAGCAATGCCTGGCCGGACAGTCTACTCCAGCCCCTTACCTCCGTCAAAGAAAGGAGATAGAAGCAACATCCGACTTAAGGGCACACTGTTTTTGTGAAAGGTGTATGTCGCAGCCTGGGGGGAACACTAAGACTAGCCGCCCACCTTTGCCCCAGAAATATATGCAGATTTGTAGTCTAAGTCAAGAGAGAGGACTGCCTATATTAATGCTGGGCGGTCTTCAATCTATCTCATTTATTCACAACGTTTACACACCAGCGATCCAAAAAAAACCACGCATGTGAGTTCTCGTGTCTATTCATGAATTCCGTTTAGTCTGTTTTTTCTGTTTTTTCTCTTGTGATCCCTTGGCAATAATACCAGCAGAGTAGCCTGCGCCCAGGCCATTGTCGATGTTCACGACCAGGAGGCCGGTAGCGCAGGAGTTGAGCATGCTCATCAGGGCAGCGACCCCTTTGAGTCCGGTCCCGTAGCCAATGCTGGTCGGCACTCCAATGACAGGCCGGTCCAGAAGACCGGCAACCAGGCTCGGCAGAGCCCCCTCCATGCCGGCCACAACCACCACTGCGCGCGCCCGTCTCAGGCGGGGCAGCTCCCCGAACAGGCGGTGCACCCCCGCCACACCCACATCCGTGAGCCGGTCCACGGCGCACCCCAGCAGCGATGCCATGACCGCGGCCTCTTCTGCCACCGGAAGATCGGCCGTTCCCGCTGCAATGACCAGGACATCGGCTCCCCGGGCGGGTCGGGGAATGGAGCCCATGAGAGCGAGCCGGGCGGGGGCGAGGTCTTTCAGGCCCCGCAGGCGCCGGCGCAGGCGCTTGAGCATGATCGGCCCCAGGCGTGAGATCAGGACCGGAGAACCATGCCGGTGGAGACGGCGCGCGATCTTTACGATCTGATCCTCGCTCTTTCCTTCCCCGTAAACGATCTCCGGAAACCCCCGCCGCAGGTCCCGATGCGTGTCAAGACGCGCGAACCCGAGATCTTCATACGGCAACGTGCGCAGACGATCGAGCGCCTGGTCGAGCCTCAGGCGTCCGGCGCGCACGCCCTCCAGGAGCTTCCTCACCTGGCGTTCGTTCACCGTCTCACGCCCACGCTATGCACAGTTCTCCCCTGCCCTCCTGTGCTGACGCCCGCGGAGGCCTCCCAACGGCGCTCCGGAATTCCAGCCGCAAATAACCAGGGCAACACGAGATTACATTATATAGAAGCACCGTGCTTGACTCCGCGGCTCTGCCCCCCCTATCATCGCGCAGAGCCTTACAAGATGCCCGAGCAACGCGCCGCTCCGCGCCAGGCCCAGCATCTCAGCCTCGAGATCACCTCCGAACCGGAGGGCCGGTTTGAGATCCGAACGCTGAACATCAGCCTGTGCGGAGCCTACTGTCGCAGCCGTTACTTCCTGCCCCTGATGACCCGGCTGGGAGTATCTCTCCTGCTTCCCGAAGGCGAATCTCCCCGGAGGCTGGACGCCGAAGCGGTCGTGGTTCGAGTACAACCTTCCAGCGAGTCAGGCAGCGAGGGCTCTTATGACGTCGCACTCTATTTCACGAAGATGCAGCCCGCCGATCAGGATCAACTCAATACGTTCCTGAAAAATAATTCCGGAGATGGAATATGACAGATCCCGGATTTCCCGTCGTAGTCGGTGTCACCGGCGCCAGCGGTGCGCCTCTGGCATCGCGCCTGATCAGGGCGATACTCGAAACGAAGCAGACCGAAGTGCACCTGGTGGTGTCTAAGCACGGCCGCATGATGCTCCTCGAGGAGATGGGAATCGAGGGGGCGGGAGAGCGCATGCTCCGCGGCCTCCTGGGTGAACTGGCGGGTCGGCGGGTTCACCTGCATCCGAACGAAGATGTAGGCGCCACCATCGCGAGCGGTTCCTTCCAAACCCGGGGCATGGTAATCGTCCCGTGTAGCGCCAACACGCTCGGGTGCCTGGCCGGCGGTGTGACCCACAACTTGATGCACCGCGCCGCAGACGTCACTCTCAAGGAGCGGCGGCCATTGCTCCTCTGCTTCCGCGAGACACCGCTGCACCTGATCCACATCGAGAACATGCAGCGCCTGGCGCGCGCCGGGGCAACGATCTTCCCTGTGGCTCCAGCGTTCTATCACCGTCCGAAGAACCTTGACGACATCATCGATCAGTACGTCGCCCGCGTGCTCGACCACCTGAGCCTGCCTCACTCGCTGGGTGTGCGCTGGACCGGCCGCGAAGCGGCCTCACGCAAGGACTGAGGCCTCTGGGCCGTGTCCTCCCGCCTGCACACACTTTATGAGTTCATCAAGTTCGAGCACACCCTGTTCGCGCTCCCGTTCGCATTTTTGGGAGCGGCGCTGGCGGCAGGCGGATGGCCCGGCGCCCGCACTACCGCGTGGGTGACGCTCGCCATGGTCGGTGCGCGCAGCACCGCCATGGCCTTCAACCGAATCGCCGATCTGCATTACGACGCCCTCAATCCCCGCACGGTCAACCGGCCACTGGTAAGCGGCACCCTGAGCCTACCGTCCGCGTGGTTTTTCCTGGCTGCGTCTGCCCTGCTCTTCATCGCCTCGGCCGCCATGCTGAACCGGCTGGCATTCTGGCTCTCCTGGCCGGCACTGGTCATCGTTCTCGGCTACTCACTCACCAAGCGGTTCACTTCCACAACCCACCTGTTTCTGGGCCTGGCGCTGGGCATCGCACCGGTGGGAGGCTGGGTTGCTGTGCGTGGAACGATCGACATGGCTCCGCTCCTACTGGCACTGGCCGTCCTATGCTGGACGGCCGGCTTCGACATCATCTATGCCTGCCAGGATGTCAGGTTCGACGAAAAAGTTGGGCTCCACTCGCTGCCGCGGAGGCTGGGGATCGTGTCGGCGCTGCGGGTTTCCACCGCGCTTCACATGGCCATGATCGGGCTCCTGGTGTGGGTGGGAGTCCTGTGCGGTAGGAGCCTGCTATTCGCCGCGGGAATTGTTCTGGTCGGAATTATCCTGTGGATTGAGCACAGCCTGGTGCGGCCCGACGATCTGTCCCGCGTCAACGCCGCCTTCTTCACTGCCAACGGCTGGTTGAGCGTCGGCTTCTTCGTCCTCACCGCTCTCGATCTCGCCATCTATCCCTGAACAATCGCTCCCCCCGGACGGCGCTATTCCTTGCCTTTCTGCGGAGACAACACACACAACAAGGCTCCCCTCTCGACGGTCTGGCCCTTCTCGACCGCGATCTTCTCCACGTGGGCATTGAAGGGGGCGCGCAGCTCGTTTTCCATCTTCATTGCCTCGACCACGACGAGCCCGGCCCCTTCCTGAACCTCCTGGCCAGGCGCCACGTGCACCTCGAGGATCTTCCCGGGGAGTGTGGCACGAAGCTCGTACGGACCCCTGCCTTCCGTGCTGGCATGCCCCGCAGCCATTGCCCCGTCACTCAGCTGCAGGCGGTAGGTCCGGCCATCGGTCGTCGCTTCCCAGTCATCTCCCCGCCGGTTGACCGCCACTTCGATCGAGCGGTTACCGGCAATGAGCGAGTAGACACCGTCCGCCAGCCTGACGATGTCAGCCTCAAACGGCTCGCCGTCAATGCTCACCTGCGGACGCCCATCGACTTCTGTGACGCCGACCTCGTGGACGCGCCGTCCGCGCCTGAGCCGTACGATCACCCACCGCCTCCACGCCCCGACCAACCCCCGCCGGGATCTCGCTGGTGCCCCAGCGCCCTTCTCCATGAAGAGAGGGAGGTAGAAGATAGCCTCGCGGTCGCACGGCTGTATCGCCGGACCTCGAGGGCCACGGCAGCCAGCGCCGCCCGTACCCGGAGCGGCATCACCTCGGTGACGCGGCCATGGCTCTTGCGGCGACGCTTTTTCCGCTCGCTGCTGCGGTTATCCCAGCGCTCCGCGACGAAGCCGGTCGAGTAACGGCCGGCCCGGAACTCCGGATCGGCCAGCACCCAGGCCAGGAACGGCTGCGTCGTTCGCAGACCGCTGATGCGGCACTCAGAGAGGGCTCTTCGCATGCGCGCCAGAGCCTGAGGGCGGCTACGACCCCAGGTGATCACTTTGACGAGCAACGGGTCGTACTCCATCGGCACGCGGTAACCCTGATAGATGCCGCTGTCACAGCGCACGCCAGGGCCTTCCGGAAGCTGCAGGATCTTCACCACGCCGGGATCGGGCAGGAAATACTCCTCTGGATCCTCGGCGTAGACCCGCACCTCTATCGCGGCGCCCCGTGGCCGCCGCGTCGTGAGCCATTCGGGAAGCTCTTCTCCGGCGGCGATGCGGATTTGCTGTTCAACGATATCGACTCCAAAGCGCGCCTCCGTCACCGGATGCTCAACCTGCAGGCGCGTGTTGACCTCCATGAAAGTGAGTTTTCCCCTGGAGTCCATCAGAAACTCAACCGTGGCCGCTCCGGCGTATCCGGCCGCTGTGCACAGCGCGGCGGCGTTCCGTCCCGCCTCCTCCAGCTCTTGCCGACCGGCGGCCGGCGAAGGTGATTCCTCGATCAGCTTCTGATGCCGCCGCTGGATTGAGCATTCGCGCTCACCCAGCACCAGACTGTGGCCATGCCGGTCGCTGAGAACCTGGATCTCGATGTGGCGCGGCTGCTCCAGGTAGCGCTCGACGTAGACGCTCGGGTTGCCGAACGCCCTCTGAGCCTCGTTCTGTGCCGCACGCAGCTCCGCCGCGGCATGGCCTTCCTTGCGCACGACCCTCATGCCGCGGCCTCCGCCGCCGGCCGCCGCCTTGAGCAGCAACGGGTAGCCCCAGCTCCGCCCACACTCGAGGATTTCCCCCACGCCGCTCACCGCATCCCTGGTGCCGGGCAGCACTCCCAGGCCCGCCTCCCGGGCCATCTCCCGGGCCTGAAGCTTGTTGCCGAGCCTCTCCATCGGGCGGGGGTCGGGTCCGATGAACACCAGGCCCGCTTCCGAGCAGGCCTTAGAGAGCAGAGGATTCTCGGACAGGAAGCCATACCCTGGGTGGATTGCCTCCGCCCCGGAGGAACGCGCCGCCTCGATCACCCGTTCCACCGAGAGATAGCTCTCTGTGGCAGGCGGTGGACCTAGGCGCCAGGCCTCGTCCGCAGCGCGCACGTGCACCGCCTCGCGATCCGCATCGGAGTAGGCCGCCACCGTGCGGATCCCCATCTCACGACACGTTCGCATGATCCGCACCGCAATTTCACCCCGGTTGGCGATCAGGATTTTCTTGAAGAGGGGCATCGGCTCCGCGCCATTATATCGGCAGTCGCCCTCGAGACACGGGGTGGCACGACCTCTTGACTGCTATCGCTGAATGTCCCACGCGGAGGGGCGGGCAGCGTCCGTGGCGAGAGACCCTACCTGAGTGTGCCGGGCACCCGCGGTGCGGGTGGCGCACGAGGGAGAGGCGAACGCAGGCGTTGCCTGCACGCAACCGTGTGTTGAGACAGGGACGCTGCCCTGTCCCCTCGCCGAGATCAACGAGCTTGCTGTTAGAGGGGAATGTTTCCGTGCTTGCGGGGCGGATTCTGGTCGCGCTTATTGGCGAGAAGGTTGAGCGCGGTGATCAACTTTGGCCGTGTGGTATGCGGCTCGATCACCTCGTCAATGTAGCCGCGCTCTGCCGCCACGTACGGGTTGGCGAATTTCTTGCGGAATTCCTTGATCTTCTGCTCGCGCAGCGCCTTGGGGTCGCGCGCGCTCTCGAGCTCCTTGCGGTACAGGATATTCACCGCACCCTCCGGACCCATGACCGCGAACTCGGCGCTCGGGTACGCGTAGTTCAGATCGGCGCGGATCTGCTTGCTAGCCATGACGCAGTATGCCCCGCCGTACGCCTTGCGCGTGACCACCGTCACCTTTGGCACCGTCGCCTCGGCGAACGCGTATAGGAGCTTGGCCCCGTGCCGGATGATGCCCCGGAACTCCTGGTCTGTTCCAGGCAAAAACCCCGGGACATCCTCGAATGTGATCAGCGGGATGTTGAAGGCATCGCAGGTTCGCACGAAGCGCGCCGCTTTGACGGAACCATCGATGTCGAGCGTTCCCGCGAGGTGTGCCGGTTGGTTGGCGACGATTCCGACGCTACGTCCGCCCAGGTGCGCAAAGCCGACCACGATGTTACGCGCGAAGCGCTCATGCACCTCAAGGAACTGCTGGTCGTCCACGACCAGATGTATGAGCTCCTTGATGTCGTACGGGTGGTTGGGGTTCTCCGGTATCAGGCGGTTGAGAGCTTCAACCAGGCGTTCCGGATCATCATCGGTGGGCCGGCGCGGAGCCTCTTCCATGTTGTTAGAGGGAAGAAACGACAATAGCCGGCGGATCAGAGCCAGGCCACCACGATCATCCCGCACCATGAAGTGGGCCACGCCGCTGCGGGACGCATGTGTCTCGGCCCCTCCCAGCTCCTCCTTGCTGACTTCTTCATGCGTCACGGTCCGGATGACTTCCGGCCCCGTTATGAACATATACGAGGTCTTCTCCACCATGAGGTTAAAGTCGGTTATGGCCGGCGAGTAGACGGAGCCACCGGCGCAAGGTCCCATGATGGCCGAAATCTGTGGAACCACTCCGGACGCGAGCACGTTTCGTAGGAAGATGTCAGCGTATCCGGCGAGGCTCACCACACCCTCCTGGATGCGCGCGCCACCGCTGTCGCACAACCCGACGATCGGCACTCCGACTTTCATCGCCAGATCCATGACCTTGCAGATCTTTTGCGCGTACGCTTCACTCAGCGAGCCACCGAAGACGGTGAAGTCCTGCGCAAACAGAAAGACCGGCCGTGCGTCTACCATGCCATGTCCGGTAACCACGCCGTCACCGGGGATGTGCTTGGCACTCATGCCGAAGTCATTGCACCGGTGCAGGACGAGCTTGTCCATCTCTTCAAAGGTTCCGGGATCAACGAGGGCGTGAACGCGCTCACGGGCAGTGAGCTTGCCGGATTCGTGCTGGCGTCTGACGCGCTCGGGACCGCCACCGGTTTCGGCCTGCTCGATGCGCCGGCGCAGCTCGGCACCGGGATCCGCCGGGTCGACCGGTCCCCGTCTCGGCCCGGTTTTAGCGGAGGATGTGCGTTTGGATGCGGTCCCCCGGGTAGCCGATTTTCTTCGCCCGCGTGGATGGTTCGACATCGGCGCCTCGGCAGTGGTTGGGATCCGCGGTCAGGCCTGCCCCTGGTCGGGAGCAGATTTGTCGCTGCCATTGCCGCTATCGGAGAGGGTGTCCTCAGAAGCACCGTTTACTTCGTCGTCGCGTTCCGCCAGCCTTACGACGGATATGACGGTGTCCCCCTCGTCGAGCTGGATCAGACGGACGCCCTGGGTGGCGCGACCGATGCGGCTGACACCGTCGAGCTTGGCACGGATGATCTTGCCGGCCTGGGTGACGATCATCACTTCATCTCCGTCATTCACCTGGCCTACGCCCACCGCTGGCCCGTTCTTGGCAGTTACACGAATGTTGATGATTCCCTTGCCGCCCCGGCTCTGAACGCGGTAATCCTCGAGCGGCGTGCGCTTTCCGAATCCCTTGCCACAGACGGTCAGGATGTCGCCGCTGACCTCCCGGCCCAGCACTTCCATCATGACCAGCTTGTCCTTCTTCCGGAGCATCATGCCGCGCACGCCGCGCGCCGTCCGGCCCATCGGCCTGACATCTGTCTCTGGGAAGCGGATTGACTTGCCGTCACAGCTGGCCAAGAAGATCTCCTGAGATCCGTCGGTGAGCTTGACGGAGAGCACATCATCACCCTCGTCCAGGGACAGGGCGATGATTCCGCCGCTGCGCAGGTTGGAGTACGCGGAGAGCTCGGTCTTCTTGATGATCCCACGCTTCGTAGCCATGATCACGAAACGCCCCGGATCAAAATCCCTCACAGCGAGCAGTGCAGCGATCTTCTCGTTCTCCGTCAGGTTCAGCAGGTTGACGATGGGTCTGCCCTTGCCAGTGGGGCCGATCTGCGGAAGCTCATGCACTTTCAACCAGTGCACCCGCCCCCTGCTCGTGAAGACGAGGATGTAATCATGGGTCGAGGCGACGAACAAATGCTGGACAAAGTCCTCGCCCTTTGTGGTCATGCCAATGCGCCCCTTGCCGCCGCGCCGCTGAGCGCGGTAGGCAGACAGGGGGCTGCGCTTCACGTAGCCGTTGTACGAGCACGTGATCACCATGTCCTCGTCAGCGATCATGTCCTCAATCGAGAACCGCTGTACTTCCTTGATGATCTCTGTGCGCCGTTTATCCGCGTATTCTTCCCTGATGTGGCGCAGCTCCTCCACGATGATGTCGAGAACCTCTTGCTCCGAGCGGAGAATCTGCTTGAGCTCCGCAATGATCTTGAGCGTAGCCTCATACTCCTGGAGGATCTTGTCTCTTTCGAGTCCGGTCAGGCGCTGCAGCCGCATATCTAGGATGGCCTGGGCCTGGCGGTTGCTCAGCTTGAAGCGCAACCGCAAGTGCTCCTTCGCCTCCGCCGGCGCCTTGGCAGAGCGGATGAGGGCAATCACCTCATCCAGCTTGTCGAGGGCGATTTTCAGCCCCTCCAGGACATGGGCCCGATCTTCAGCCTGCCGCAGCTCGTACTGCGTGCGCCGCACCACCACTTCCTTGCGGTGCTCTATGAAGTGATGCAGCATCTCCTTGAGCGTGAAGACTCGTGGTTGCTGGTTCACGATGCCCAGGAAGATCACCCCGAAAGTCTCCTGCATCTGCGTCTGGGCGTAGAGATTGTTCAAGATGACCTGGGCCACTTCGCCACGCCGCAGCTCGATCACGACTCGGATTCCATCGCGGTCCGACTCGTCACGGATATCGGAAATGCCTTCGATCTTCCTGTCGTTGACGAGCGCGGCGATGGATTCCACCAGGCGTGCCTTGTTGACCTGGTACGGGAGTTCGGAGATGACAATGTTCTCTCGGTTTTTCTTTGGGACCGCTTCGATTTCCGTGCGGGCCCGCATCTGCAGGATGCCCCGACCCGTGGCATAGGCCTGGCGGATCCCATCCGTGCCGTGCAGGAATGCGGCCGTTGGAAAATCCGGGCCCGGCAGAACCTTCATCAGCTCCTCGAGTGTCGTGCCGGGGTTCTGGATCTGCAGGATGAGGGCGTCCACCACCTCGCCTAGATTGTGGGGCGGGATGTTTGTGGCCATGCCGACGGCGATGCCGGACGAACCGTTGACGAGCAGGTTGGGCAGACGGGTCGGCAGGACCACTGGCTCGGCTTCTGAGCCGTCGTAGTTGGGGATGAAGTCGACGGTTTCCTTGTCGATGTCAGCAAGGATCTCGTGCGCCACCTTTGCTATGCGCGTTTCCGTGTACCGCATGGCGGCCGGAGGATCTCCATCGATTGATCCGAAGTTCCCCTGCCCGTCGATGAGCGGATAGCGCAGCGAGAAATTCTGAGCCATGCGAACCAGCGTGTCGTACACGGCCGCATCGCCGTGGGGATGGTATTTACCCAGAACCTCTCCCACTACCTTGGCACACTTACGGTAAGGCTTGTCCCAGTGGTTGCTGGTGTCATACATGGCATACAGCACCCGCCGGTGAACCGGTTTGAGGCCATCACGCACGTCCGGCAGGGCGCGCCCGATGATCACACTCATCGCATAGTCGAGATACGACTTGCGCATCTCGTCCTCAATATTTACCGGGATTTTTTCTTTGGCAATTTCTTCCATAGGGTTCAGCTATGCTTCGGTGGTCACGTCAGGGTTCCGCTCGCTAGGTCTTCGCGGCGGGGTCAGATGTCGAGATTGCTCACCTCTAGAGCATTGTCCTCGATGAACTTGCGGCGCGGTTCGACCTGATCGCCCATGAGAACCTTGAACATGTCATCCGCCTCTACAGCGTCATCAATGCGGACCTGCAGCATGCGGCGGGTCTCGGGGTTCATGGTCGTGTCCCAGAGTTGATCCGGGTTCATCTCTCCGAGACCTTTGTAGCGCTGGATGTGTACACCCTTCTTTCCGGACCCCAGCATGTACTGCAGCAGCTCCTCCTTGGTGGCGAGAGAAGCCTCGCGGCCGTTCTCGGCCACTTTGAAGGGTGGCCTATCGTTCCCCTCGAGCTCGCCGTGCAGGTACCAGAGACGTACGAACTCGGGCGCGTTGACGAGCGCCAGGTTGACACGCAGGCGCCCAAATCCCTTGAGGCGCGAGTGCACTGGCAGCTCCCAGAGGGAATGCTCCTCATCATGGGATACCGGATCTGTCTGCCAGCCGGCGGCACGCAGTTTCTGGGACAACACCTCGAGCCGCGCCTTGTCCTCGAACCCGGCACGCTCGCGGATCCCCTCGCGTAAAATGGCATCCAACAACGGACCCCCGTATCCCTTGCGCGCCAGTAGCGCGCGGTGCTGCTCGAGCTGCGTGATCTTCTCCAGAAAACCCTGTAGAGTCTCTCCGTTGATCTCGCGGTCTGCGTCTCCACCGAGGCGCACGCTCTTCTCTTCGATGGCCTTCTTCAGCAGGTGGCGGTTGAGTTCCCCCTCGCTGCTGACGTAAACCTCTGATTTACCTTTTTTGATACGGTAGAGGGGTGGTTGTGCGATGTACATGTACCCCTTGTCAATGATGTCCTTCATCTGTCTGTAGAAGAACGTCAGCAGCAGCGTGCGAATGTGGGATCCGTCGACGTCGGCATCGGTCATGATGATGATGCGGTGGTAGCGCAGTCGCGATCCATCGTAGTCATCCTCACCCACGCCGGTGCCCAGCGCCGCGATGATGGTGCGGATCTCGGGACTCGACAGCATCTTGTCAAAGCGGGCCTTTTCAACGTTTAGGATTTTTCCCTTGATCGGAAGGATCGCCTGGAAGCGGCGGTCCCGGCCCTGTTTGGCGGAGCCGCCTGCTGATTCACCTTCCACGATGAACAGCTCACTGTGCGCCGGATCGCGCTCCTGGCAGTCGGCCAGCTTTCCGGGAAGCGAGGCGCTGTCCAGGGCTCCCTTGCGGCGCGTGAGATCACGAGCCTTGCGGGCGGCGTCCCGTGCGCGGGCCGCCTCTATGACCTTGGCGACAATACGCCGGGCAACGGATGGATTGCGCTCGAGGAACTCGCCGAGCTTATCATTGACAACAGTTTCCACCAGCCCCTTTGCTTCGCTGTTACCGAGCTTGGTCTTGGTCTGTCCTTCGAACTGCGGCTGAGGTAGCTTCACCGAAATTACGGCCGACAAACCCTCGCGCGCATCCTCTCCCGAGAGAGCGCTCTTCATGTCCCGGAAGAATCCACCCTTGGAACCATAGGCATTGATGGTGCGGGTTAGAGCGCTCTTGAACCCGATAAGATGCGTGCCACCCGCGGAGGTGTTAATGCTGTTGGCAAACGAAAAGACATTCTCGAGGTAGCCATCGTTGTACTGCATGGCGGCCTCTATGAACATTCCGTTGCGTTCGGCCAGGAAGTGGATTGGCTTTTCATGCAGTACGGATTTGTTGCGGTTAAGGTGTTCGACAAAGGAGGCAATACCGCCCGTATACTGAAACTCGTGGCTCTTGGCACTGCGCTCATCCTCGATGGTGATGCGCACACCCGAGTTTAGAAACGCGAGCTCGCGGAGCCTCTGTGAGAGAACGTCAAACGAGAATTCGCGTTCCGTGAAAATCTCGCGATCCGGCCGGAAGGTGATCTTGGTCCCACGCCGACGTGTTGTGCCTGTCTGCTGGAACGGCGTAATTGGGACCCCACGTTCATAAGTCTGCTGATAGACCTTTTCGCCGCGCCAGATCTCCAGCTCGAGGCGCTCCGAAAGAGCGTTGACTACGGACACCCCGACTCCGTGCAGGCCACCGCTCACCTTGTACGACTGGTTATCAAACTTGCCGCCCGCGTGCAGCATCGTAAGGACAACTTCAGCCGCCGGTTTGCCTTCTCCCTCATGCAGGTCAACGGGGATACCACGTCCGTTGTCGGTCACGGTAATGCTGTTGTCGACGTGGATCTTTATGTCGATGTGATCGCAGAAGTTCGCTTGTGATTCGTCAATCGAATTGTCGACAACCTCGTAGACGAGGTGATGCAGGCCAGGCGCACCCGTGGTGCCGATGTACATGGCGGGGCGCTTGCGGACCGCCTCGAGCCCTTCGAGTACTTTGATCTGAGAGGCGGTATAGGAGCTGTCATCGCTCGGAGTATCAACTCTAGAGGAGCTGTCACCGCCGCCACTGCTCGAGGGAGTGGCCGCAGTGGTTAGATCATGTCCAAGCTCGCCCGTGCTGTCAGGTTCTCGGTGGCGCATAGATGACCGCTCAGGCAGATCCATTCCTGGTTCGGAAGAGCCCCTTTTTCCGGGCATCGAAAGATCATACATGTCTTTCTTCAAGAAGTTTGGCTCGTTTGGACGGATGCTTTTTAGGCGGGACTGTGGGTTGAAGGTTAACGGCCACCCACGACCCCAATTTCGATGAAGGATTCGAGGTCTTGGGCCTTTGAAGCGCCCGTATAATCACTGATTATTCTAACAGATCAGGAGTTTTTGTGGGGCCTGAAATAACCCTGGAAAAAGGGGAATTCTGGGGCCTCCGGATAGGCTCTCATTCTCTACCAGGCCTCTCTGAAGTCTACCTTAATGAGGTGTCTAGTAGGGGGGTTCCAAACACCTCAACTCGTGGCTTCATCAGCCGACTCCTCGAGACGCATCGGCATGATGACATAGCGATAATCTTCGTTCTTGAGCCCCACCGGTGTGAGTAACCCCTGGGTGTCCTTGTCCCTCAGTGATAAACGAACCTCATCACTTCCCACAGCCGACACGAAATCAAGCAGGTATCGTACGTTGAAGCCAACGTGAATCCGATCACCCTCGTAGGCAACCTTTAGCTCTTCCCTTGCTTCACCCTGCTCCGGTGTGCTGGCACTCAGCTCCACCTTCCCCGGCGCAACCGCCAAGCGTACCGCCCGCGAATGTTCACTCGCAAGCAGCGCCACCCTCTTCAACGCCGCACCCAGCTGCTCCGTTGACACCTCGAAACCGAAAACGTTTTCCTTTGGGATCACACGCTCATAGTTCGGGAACTGCCCCTCGAGCAGACGGCTGATCAAAGTTCTCCTTCCGCACTGGAATACAACCTGGTTGTCCTTGCGCGCAAACTCTACGTTTTCTGCCTCCTCGTCGGCACATAGGCGCTGCAACTCACCGAGCGCTTTCTTGGGAACAATAACCTCGATATTCTTTGATCCAGGGTCAAGCGAGTCAACCTTCTTCTCCACCAGTGCCAACCGGTGTCCGTCAGAGGCAACCATACGAAGCGATCCTTTACAGACCGTCAACAAACAGCCGTTCAGAGCATAGCGGCTGTCATCGTTGGTGATCGCAAAAACCACACGCTTGATCATGTCTCCCAGATCATTTCTCGGAAAGCTGAGCTTCTGAGCCTCCTCCACCTGCGGCAGAGTTGGAAACTCTTCCTTGGAAAGTCCGTTGATCCTGAAAACAGATGCCCCACAGCGCAATTCAATGCGATTTCCATCTTTTATATTGACATCGACACTTTCCGAAGGAAGGAGCCTGGTAATATCAAGGAGCTTGCGAGCCGGAATGCACACAGCACCGGGCTCCAGCACTTCCGCATCTCCTCTCTGCTTCACTCCAACGTCCAGATCGGTCGCAAGGATTTGCAGGCCCTCTTTGTCAGCCTCGACCAGGATACACTCGAGAATGCGCATCGTGTTCTTTCGCTCCACCACGCCATGGACAGCCTGTAGAAGCTTGAGAAACGAAGATTGCGGAATACGAAAATGCATGATGTCCTCCAAGATTTCGTGTGAATCCACAGGCCCTGTTTTAACTAATCTTTGATCTTATATCCTCTTGAAGCAGTAGTAGTAGTAAGCCTGTGAAAAAATTAATAATGTTTGTAAACCATTATATTTAAGTGTTTTACGCTGTAAAGAAGGAGCCGGATTTCGAGTGGTAAAGCTTTCGAATTACGGTGATCGGTCTGTGGATACTCTGTGGAGAGCGTGAGGACCTGCTGTAGGTGGGGATAAATTTGTTTAAAAAAATGTGCATTACTGTAGGGACTCCACAAAGCTGCGTAACAAGCGATCGAAATCCTTGTCGGCTTTGCGCTTGTCACCGATCTTGCGAATTGAATGAAGGACGGTTGAGTGGTGCTTCCCTCCCATCCGGCGGCCGATCTCCGGAAGAGAGGCATCAGTGAGAGATTTGCACAGGTACATAGCAATCTGTCGAGGAAAGGAGATCATCCTGGTGTTGCTCTTGGATTTCAACTCGGAGACCTTGAGCTGATAGTAGTTGGAGACGTGCCTCTGGATCTGATCGATGGTCGCTATCTGGCTGCGATCGCTGAGCAGATCCTTCAGCGTCTCCTGGGCCAGGTCAAGTGAGAGCTCGCGTCCGGTCAGGGAGGCAAAAGCGACTACACGGATCAGGGAGCCCTCGAGCTCACGGATGTTTGACTTGATCTTGGTGGCGATGAATAGGGCGACATCGCTTGGCAGCTCGACACCATCGCTCTCAGCTTTCTTGCGAAGGATGGCGATCTTGGTCTCGAGGTCGGGTGGCTGAATGTCCGCGATGAGCCCCCACTCGAAGCGTGAACGCAGGCGCTCCTCCAGGGTTGGAATCTCCCGTGGGGGGCAGTCGCTGGTGATCACGATCTGCTTCTGGGATTCGTAGAGCGCGTTGAAGGTGTGGAAGAACTCCTCTTGCGTGCGCTCTTTGCCGGCAAGAAACTGGATGTCATCGATGAGCAGCAGGTCTACGTTACGGTACTTTTCCTTGAAATCGAGCGTCTTCTCGAAGCGGATGGCGTTGATGAGCTCGTTCATAAACGTCTCACTCGAGATGTAGCGATAGCGCAGCCGCTTGTTGGTGGTTCGCACGTGGTTACCGATGGCGTGCATGAGGTGGGTCTTTCCAAGGCCGACCCCACCATAGATATACAGCGGGTTGTAGGCAGTGGACGGCAACTCGGCCACGGCACGCGCAGCGGCGTGCGCGAACTGGTTGCAGGAGCTAACGACGAACGACTCGAAGCGGTAACGTGGTGTGAGGTTTCCCGCGAGCGGTGGTTCCTCGGCGGCCGTGGGTGGCGGGGATGGAGATGCCAGCGTAATGGGCGGCCGGGCCTTCAACAGCTCGGGACAGAATAAGATGTCGTTTTGTGGCGCCTGTAGCTCGCGGAGCGTTTCCAGAATGAGGTTGAGGTAGTTCTGCCGGATCCAGTTCGCGAACAATTCGCTCGGCACGGCCACCCTGATGTGGTGCGGATCGAGCGACAGCATCTGTGTCGGCTTGAGCCAGGTGGAGAAGGTCTGCGGGTTGATCTTCGGCTCGATGTGCGAAAGGATCCTGTCCCAGAGGTTCACCGCACTCCTCCCTAGCAGGAAACGGACGTCCAGAGCAGATTTTTCAAGTTTGGATGAAACTGGTGACGTATGGTCATTTCCACACCTTTTCAACAGTTGTGGAAAAAGCGGAGCTACCTAAGTGCCTTTGCAGTTTGGGGATTCTGCCCACGGAGCCGTAAATGATGGGGGTTGAGCAACTTAAACACTAACTCCCGCATCTAGTGGTCTCCCTCATACACTGCCACCATCCATTGCACAATGCACTGATCCAGAAGCTCAGACGCGCGCAGTCTACTCATCGTCCAACAGCCATCCGTTCAGAGACAAAACTACCGCCACCCTCGTTAGACCAGGGTCTCAGGGAAGTGCTTGTTTGGGGAACCTAAGCGCGGCCGGATACTAGCATACGGATCAGGGGTTCGCAATCGATTTTCAGGGGGCCGGAGCGAAAAAACCCGGGCCTCGGAAGCAACCGAAGGTCATAGGGGCGCGCATTTCTTGACACACTGCAGCCTATTCCCATAAACTCCACTGTTTGTACCAATGATCCATAGGATTGACCGTGAAGCGGACCTATCAACCCAACAATCGCCACCGCAAAAAGACCCACGGCTTCCGCTCCCGCATGGCGAGCCGGAACGGCCGGAAAGTGCTCTCGCGGCGGCGCCGTAAGGGGCGGTGGCGCCTGACGGTGTAGTGTGTGGTGCCCCGCTCTCGAGGACTTGGCCGCGAGCGCAGAATTCGCAAGCGGGGCGAGTTCCTTCGGCTCTACCGGCTGGGAAGAAAAGTCGGCACCCGCAGTCTAGTGGTTTACGCCCTCAAGGCCGGTGCAGCCAGGCCACGGCTGGGGGTTACAGTCTCGTCGAAGGTCGGAGGAGCTGTGGTGCGCAACAGGGCCAAGCGGCTCATCCGAGAAGCATACCGGCACTGCTCCCTCATCCGCGACAGTGAACTCGACCTCATCATCAACGCGCGCCCTGCCATCGTGCGCGCGACCTACAAGCAGCTTTGTGAGGAGCTCGCAAAAGCCACCCAGCGCCTCCTCACGACGCCGGCCGGGCCCCATCGGTAGGCTGGCAATGTGGATTCTGCGCCTCTATCAGGTGGCTGTGTCCCCCTACCTGCCGTCGGCGTGCAGGTTCATGCCCTCGTGTTCGGAGTACAGCAGGCAGGCGTTTGAGATCTACTCCATTCCGCGTGCGGCCTGGGTCACGGCGCGCCGCCTGTTGCGCTGCCACCCACTGACACGGGGTGGTTACGACCCGGTGAAGTAAGATTCCGTGACTGATTCCAGACGCGCGCTAATCGCCACCGCTCTTTCCCTGGGCGTGCTGTGGGCGTGGACCAGTTGGTATGCTCCACGGCCCCCGGAGCGTCCTCCACCGTCCTCGCCGCAGGCTCCTGCGATGCGCGAGCCGGTCGCCGATCTCGAGGTGGCGCCCGCTCCGCCGCCGGATTCGTCGACGCCAATCTTCCCGTCCACTCAGGCTGATACCGAGCAGATTCTGATCCTCGAAAGCCGCACGGCCCGGGTGAAGATTACCAACGTCGGCGCGCGCATTCTCAGCTGGCGCCTCCTCGATTACCTGGGACCCGAGGGGCATCCGCTCGAGCTCGTGGTGCCCGGCGACGAGGAACGCGGGCTTCCGTTCGAGCTCGTGGTGCCCGGCGACGAGGCGCGCACGAAACGGCTCAACGAGGCACTCTACGTTTGCACCGATCCCGAAACAATTTCGGATGGGAAAAGGATTCGCTGCAGCTGGTCGGACGGAAGGGGCGAGAAAATCGACAAAACCCTGACCCTTCCGGATGAAGGGTATGTCGCGCGGATCGAATACCGTGCTAGCGATCAACGAGGCCCGGTGCCGTACCTGGCCTGGGCTCCTGGATTGATCCGCGACGAGGGCTCCAGTGGGCTCGGACGAATGTCGCAGGATGTCCGTGTGGCGGTGGCCCGCTCGGGAAGCGTCGAACGCATAACGGCGGGAGATGCGGGTGACTGGCAGGACGCGGATCGCCCGGCGGATTGGGGCGGAATCGAGGGACACTATTTCGCGGCCGTCATCGCACCCTACGACAGGTCGGGGCACTTCACTTTCTACGGCCGCGAGCGTGAGGAAGGGCGAGCGCAGGAAGTAGGCATTGCGTGGAAGCCGGACGGGGACGGAACCGCATACCTGTTCGTGGGCCCTAAGAGCTACGATCTCCTGGGCCGGATCGACCAGGATTACGGCCTTGGACTCCAGAGCCTCATCGATTACGGCTACTTTGAAGTCATCGTCCTGGCGCTCTTCTGGGCTCTCAAGAAGGTATACGGATGGACCAACGACAGCTACGGGCTGGCCATCATCATCCTCACCGTGATCATCAAGCTGGTGTTCTACCCCATCACCCAGCGCTCAATGGTTTCGATGCGGAAGGTGCAGAAGCAGATGAAACGGCTACAGCCGAAGATCCAGCACATCAAGGATCGATTTGCGCGCAAGGAAAAGAAGATCCAGAACCGCACCGAAATGCAGCAGGAGATCATGGCGCTGTATCGCAAGGAGAACGTCAACCCGATGGCGAGCATGAAGGGCTGCATGCCGCTACTCCTGCAGATGCCCATTCTGTTTGGGTTCTACAGGCTGCTCTCTCTTGCCATCGAGCTGAGACTGACCCCCTTCCTGTACCTGGTCGATTTGTCAGCGCCCGAGCAGTCCGTATTATTTAGAACGCTGCCGCTCATGATGGGCGCCTCGATGTGGTTCCAGCAACGCCTGAGCGGAACAGTGAGCCCGGATCCGACGCAGCGCTGGATGATGAGTGCCATGCCGGTGGTGATGACGGTCATGTTCTGGAACTTCCCCAGTGGCCTGGTGTTATACTGGCTCGTCAACAACATACTCAGCATCGGCCAGCAGTATCTGATCAACCGGCAGGCGGATGCCACGGACCCATCCCCGGCCCGCGGGCGCGCCGCAGTGAAGCGAGTGTGAACGATCCTTGGCTCGCGAGGATTGAATGATGGACAATCGAGAGTTCGAAGGAAAGAGTGTTGATCACGCCCTTTTCCTCGCGTCCCAGGACCTGGGAGTGGAGCCCGAAGATCTGGAGTTTGAGGTACTGCAGCAGTCACCCGGCCAGGTCCGCATACGGGTTGAGCCGCTGGGCAAGGGAGCGGCGAAGCCGGACCCCGCCGGCGCTGCAGAGGAAAAGATGGCCGAATCCCCGCGGGCGTCAACTCCCCCGCCCCGCCGATTTGATCCGCCGCAGCGCCAGCCCGCTCCCCGTGAGCCCCGCCGTGACGACGCCGGAACTCAGGAGCCATGGACCGGCACGCCCCGTTACCCGAACCTGACCGAAATGGTGGAGGCCCTGGTGGCGGCGAGCGGACTGGATCTCTCCGTGGACATAAGTTCAGAGGACAACACTGATCGCATCACTATTGAAGGACCGGATGCCGAGTTGCTGACAGGTAGCAAGGGAGAGGGTCTTTCTGCACTCGAACATGTCATCAGCAAGATGGTGTTGCGCGGTCTCGGCCGGCGCGCCCGCATCCGCGTGGATAGCCTCGGCTATCGCAAGCGACGGGAGGAAGAGCTTGTAAAGATGGCGCAGCGCTCCGCGGAGAAAGTAAAGCAGGACGGTGTGGAGGTTTCGACCGAGCCGCTCAATTCGTACGAACGCCGTCTGGTGCATCTCGCCCTCCGCGATGATCCCGCCCTCATGACCGAGAGCGAAGGGGACGGATTTCTCAAGAAAATCACGATCCGCCCGAGACCCTCTGGCGGCGCGGACGGTTGAGAGCAACCATGCTCTCTCCCGCGCTCGGCGCAAGCCCCCGCCGCCGCAGCGCCCGCACTCTCCTCTACCTCCCAGCTTACAACGCCGCCCAGACCCTCGAACGCACGCTCGCCGGAGTCACTCCGGGCGAGGTGGACGAAGTGCTGCTGGTGGACGACGGCAGCCATGATGAAACGTTATCGGTGGCGCGCCGGCTCGGGCTTCACGTCATTGCCCACGCGACGAACCAGGGATATGGCGCGAGCCAGAAAACTGCCTACCGCGCGGCTCTGAGGGCCGGTTTCGATCAGGTCGTCATGCTTCATCCCGACATGCAGCACGACGCCCGCCTTCTGCCTTATCTGCTCGGGCCGGTGCGGGAGGGCATTTACGACATCATGCTTGGCTCCAGGATCCGCACGTGGGCCGAAGCTCTTGCCGGGGGCATGCCTCTCTACAAATACGTTTCCAATCGAGTCCTGACAGGGGTGCAGAACGTCGCCACCGGGCAGAACTTTTCAGAGTGGCACACTGGTTTCCGTGCCTACCACCGGCGTGTCCTAGAGGCGGTTCCGTTCGAGCAAAACTCGGACGATTTCGCATTCGACTCCGAGATACTGCTCCAGGCCGTGACGTTTGGTTTCCGGGTAGGGGAGATACCGGTTCCAGTGTGGTACGGTCCGGGCTCCTCGTCGATCCGCCCTGCCGCTGCGGTGCGTTATGGGCTGGCCACGCTGGCCGCGCTCGGCTCATGCCTGCTCCACCGATGTGGAGTTCATCACCATCCGCGCTGGAGGCCTGTCGCACCGGGCACGTGGGGGAGTGATCGGCCTGCGACGGAGGAGCGGTTCCAGAAAAGCTGAGCGCTCATTCCGATGAGACGGATCCTGCTCCTGGCGGTGATCATGGCAGCGTGGGCGCGCCCGATCGAAGCCGACCTCCCCGGATACGACGATGCCTACTACGCCCGCAAGGCGTTCGAGGTGGCAGAAAGCGGGGAGTGGCTGGCGCTGCCGTTCAACGGAGCGCCCACGTTCGACAATCCACCACTCGGGATCTGGGCCCAGGCCCTCACCTTCAAGCTCGTGGGGGCATCCGATGCGGCGGCGCGCCTGCCAACAGGTCTGTTCGGTGTGCTTGTCATCCTGTTGGCGTTCGAGTGGGGAAAAAACCTGTTCGGGGAGCGCTGGACAGCGTTCATCCTGGCCGCCCTTATATTATTTAACCCACTGTTTTTAAAATACTTACGAAGATCTATGTTGGATGTCGGTCTGATGTTCTGGTCCATGGCCGGTATCTATCTCGCTCAGCGTAAACCCCTGAACAGGTCTATACAAGCGTTCTCAGGTGTTTCATTCGGTCTCGCGTATCTGACAAAGTCGATCCTGGGTCTGGCAGCTCCTGCCGCGCTCATTACCGGCTGGTGGCTGGCAGGTACGGAAGGCCGCCGACAGCTGCAGGGTTGGTGGCCGCCAGCCGTCGCCGGCTTCTTACTGGTCGTGGGAACATGGCTCAGCGTGATGACCATAAAATTTGGATCTCCCTTTGTTAATGGCCATTTAGTATGGCTCCTCTGGGGGGAAGGGGTCAGGGGAGTTTCGGATAGCAGCCGGCTCGAAACATTGGCTCGGCTCGCGGTGCTTCTTCTACCAGTCAGCGCCTTCTTCATTGCCACACTGCTGCGACTGCTACGAAAGCGTATTGGACAGGGTAGTGAATGGAGAAACCTATCGGTACCCTGGGCCTGGGCATGGGTCCCGCTCGTTCTTCTCATGGCGGCTGGACCAAGGAAATTATGGTACTTCCTGGCTGTCCTCCCGGGTGTTGCGGCCGTCGCAGCATCAGGTGTGGCTGATCTCACCCGTTCCCGACCGGAGTTGAGGCGTTCCATAGTGACGGGCGTTGCGGCCATATGGTGTTTTCTCGGCCTCGCCATCATCTCACTCCCAATTCCGCTGCATCGCGACCGGACAGAGGGGATCCGGGCGATCGCCGAGGAGGTTCGTGCCCGGACCAGCCCGCAGACCCCTATCTCTCTCTTTTTCCCAGGGGAGTCGTGTCGCTGGGATGTGCGCAATGCCTTCATCTGGTATGCCAACCGCCCTGTTGAGGGGTGTTCCCCGACGCCATCTAGAAAACTTCCGGACCCCGGCCCCGGTCGCCACTGGTTGCTGACGAGTGCGGACGGTCTTCAGCAACTCCGTGCGAGCAAGGAGCCGGTTCTCGTATGGTCACGACAGGGCGATCTGGTGCTCGTCTCCCGGGAGCCAGCATGAAGGAGGTAAGTGTCTCCGGAGCCATCATGGAAGCGGCCCGCACGATGAAGCTCCAGCTTGAACAGGAACAGGCGGCCGCGATGGAAGAGCACTTTCGGCTCCTGCAGCACTGGAACAGGGCGGTGAGCCTGACCTCCGTGCGAAATCCGAAGGCGGCGGTCACGCTCTATACCGAGCCGCTGCAAATCCTTGATCTGATGCCAGAACGCGGGCGAGGGAAACTTGTCGATCTGGGCAGCGGGGGAGGGTTTCCAGGATTGATTCTGGCTCTCTTACGGCCCTCCTGGACCGTTCTGCTGGTGGAGCGGGCTGCAAGAAAGGTGGCGTTTCTGGCAGAGGCCGCCCGGAAGCTGGGTCTGAGGGGCGTCCAGGTCCTGGAGCGCGATCTGCAATCGTACAGCGACTTGCCGGACGCCTGGAGCTTTGACATTCTGACCCTGAAAGCGGTGGGAGCGTTCGATTTGGCCCTGACTCTGCTTGACCAGAAAGGGACCGCCGGGTCACTTGCGATTCTGCTCGCCGGACAGGATGGTGTCTCGACAGTGGAGCAACGGCTCCCACAGTATGCAGGAAGGCTCGAGCAGGCCGAAATCCGCCCCATCGTCGGGCGCGAACGCTCCTTCGCTTCGGTGATCCGGAAAGTAAGTGCCTGTCAGGATTGTTCCACGTAGAACAATTGATCTGCTAAAACCCGCATCCGGTCCCCCCAAACCCGGGAATGTTCCACCTGGCAGGTTTTCTCACCCCTGCAGGAGCAGCGCGATTGTTCCACGTGGAACATTCCCGCATCTTTGTGGTAGGCTATGCGGCCCGGGAGAGTGCTCTGTGGGTCGAATCATTTCCATAGCCAACCAGAAGGGTGGGGTGGGTAAGACCACCACGGCCGTGAACCTGGCGGCGTCTCTAGCTGCTGCCGAACGGCGCACCCTCCTGATTGACGTCGATCCGCAGGCCAACTCTACCAAAGGCCTGGGCGTCTCGGTCGACGCACAGCAGCCAACCATCTACGACACTCTGATCGGCGCTATCCCGATCGAGCAGACGCTCTGTGCCACAGCGCTGGAGCATCTCAAAGTGGTGCCCTCTAACCGTGAGCTGATCGGTGCCGAGATCGAGCTCGTCGGTGAAGAAAAGCGGGAGAGCCGGTTGAAGGAAGCGGTCGAGCAGCAGCGTGGGCGATTCGAGTTCATCCTGATCGACTGTCCGCCCTCTCTGGGGCTTCTAACCCTGAATGCGCTGGTCGCGGCTGACACGCTTCTCGTCCCGGTGCAGTGTGAGTATTACGCTCTCGAGGGGGTTTCGGAGCTGATGCAGACGTACCACCGGGTGAAGGAGGCGCTCAATCCACGCCTGACGCTGGAGGGGATCCTGCTGACGATGTATGACGAGCGCACGAACCTTTGCCGGCAGGTTGGAGACGATCTCCGTTCGTTTTTTGATGCTGGAGAGGTCTTCGAAACCTCCATTCCGCGGAACGTACGCCTCGGGGAGGCTCCCTCGTTTGGTAAACCCGCACTTCTTTACGACATCCGATCACGGGGAGCGGAGGCGTACCTGAATCTGGCCAAGGAGCTCCTGGAAAGAGAGGGGATTCAAAGTGATGCGCAAAGCGCTCGGTAGAGGGCTCGGAGCTCTGATCCCGACTGCTGTGGTGGACGAACCGCCGCGGGAGGGGTTCGTCTGGATCGGTCTCGACCAGATCCTGGCGAATCCTCGACAGCCTCGCAAGGAGTTTCACGACGAGGCACTCAATGAGCTCGCACGCTCGATCCAGAACCACGGTGTGCTGCAGCCAGTCGTGGTGCGGCGGGCCAGCAAAGGGTATCAGCTGATCGCTGGGGAGAGGCGATGGCGTGCGGCGCAGAAGGCGGGTCTCAGCAGGGTGCCGGCCATCATCCGGGATGCGGCTGAGGACCAGCTTCTGGAAATAGCTCTGATCGAGAACCTGCAGCGGCAGGATCTGAACCCGGTGGAGGAAGCCCGTGCCTTCAGCAGTCTGATCGATGAGCTCGGACTCACCCAGGAAGAGGTCTCGAAACGGGTGGGCAAGTCGAGAGCGTCAGTAGCTAACTCATTGAGAATATTGAAGTTACCAGAAATTATCCAGGATCTCTTGAGACGTGGAACCCTCTCAGCGGGGCACGCCAAGGTTCTGTTGGGCCTGAGCCACCCACAGGATCAGATTAGGCTCGCGAAGGCGGCGGCCAAGCGTGGCATGAGCGTGCGAGACCTCGAGCGATCGCTGGCACGACACAGCCGCCTGGACGGCAGCAAACGCCGCGAGGCTCGGACCCATACCGACCCCAATACCGCCAAGGCAGAGGACGATCTGAAACGCGCCCTCGCCACGCAAGTTCGAATCGAACGACGGGGGAAGGGAGGCTCGGTGATCATCGACTTCTACGACGAGGAAGACCTGCATCGGCTCTACAGTCTATTTGTGGGCGCGGAGAGAACCGCCCGTGTCAGTTTGAAAGGGGGTCGTGGATGAAGGACAGTTCGGAGGGCGGTGAGCTCAACGGTTATCTGGGTCAGGGGACCTGGATCAAGGGCGAGATCCACTTCACCGATACGTTGCGCGTGGATGGAAAGGTAACGGGCAAGATCGTATCCGAGCGCGAGCTGATCGTGGGCCGGACTGGAGAAGTGGAAGCCGAGATCGAGGTAGGCACCCTCTCCGTGGCCGGCAGGATCAGCGGTACCATCAAGGTCAAGGATCGGGTTGAGATTCACCGCCAGGGGCGGGTTTACGGCGAACTGAAGCTCGAGGCGCCGACCCTGATCATCGAGGAAGGTGCAGTCTTCGAAGGAAGCATCGACATGAAGACGCCCAGGGAGAACAGCCCTTCTGAGCCGGCCGCCGTGGAGCCGGAGCTGAAGGCTGTGCAGGAGATGAAGCTCGACTCATGACCCCACGAGAGGGCAGGCTAACCCACGGAAAACAAAACAGAAGCGCTTGACAGGCGGGCGCTTTTGGAAGAAAATCCCCTCTTTTGCGGGCGGGTGGTCACGCCGCAGAATCCCGGAAAGTGCCAAGGATGTCATCCCGCTCAAGCAGCGTGATCGAGCAGTACGCGCGGGCGCTTATCGAAGTGCTCGAGTCGAGATCTGAGCGTGAGCGCTCGCGGGTGGAATCGGATCTCGAGGCCGCGGCGGGAGTCGTCCGCCAGAGCGCTGACCTGCAGCGTTTCCTCAGCAATCCGGTTATCGACGGCAAGAGAAAGCTCAGGGTCCTGAGCAAGACATTTCCCGACGCCCAGCCGCTGAGCCGCCGCTACATCGAGGTTCTGGTCACCCGGGACCGTGCCGATCTGCTTGCGGAGATCTGGGACAGCTACGTGAGGCTGCGTGACGAGCGCGGCCAGATCCTGGTGGCGGAATTGACCTCCGCCACGCCCCTGGGCCGCGATGTAGCCCGCAAGTATGAGCACGCGCTCGAAGATGCCACGGGGCGCAAGGTGAGGGTCGAGATCAAGGAAGATCCGTCGCTGCTCGGGGGCATGCGCACTCGCATCGGATCCCGGGTTTACGACAGTAGCGTGCGTGCCAGGCTCGGCATGATGAGACGCAGCCTGCTGAGCGAGTGAGAAAAACTTAACCTTTCAAGGAAAGTGCCAGGGAGTCAGCGTGCAGATCAAAGCAGACGAAATCAGCCGCATCATCCGGCAGGAGATTGAGAGTTTCAAGGAAGACATCGACGTTAGCGAGGTTGGTACGGTTGTATCAGTGGGTGACGGCATCGCCCGAATCCACGGTCTGGACCGCTGCATGGTGGGCGAGCTGCTGGAACTGCCCCATGGCGTGCGCGGCCTGGCGCTTAACCTGGAGGACACGAGTATCGGAGCCGTGCTCCTGGGAGAGACGAACCGCATCCAGGAGGGGGACAGTGTTCGTCGCAGCCGACGCATCATGGAGGTGCCGGTCGGCGACGCCATGATAGGCCGGGTCGTGAATACGCTAGGCCAGCCGGTCGACGGCAAGGGGCCCATCCACAGCGAGGAGCGGGCACCGGTCGAGCGCATAGCCCCGGGCATTGTCGACCGTGTTCCGGTGCGTGAACCTCTGCAGACTGGGATCAAGGCGATCGACGGTATGATTCCGATCGGTCGAGGCCAGCGCGAGCTGATCATCGGTGACCGCCAGACGGGTAAGACGGCCCTCGCAATCGACACGATCCTCAACCAGCGCGGCAGCGACGTCATCTGCATTTACGTGGCGATTGGCCAGAAGCGCTCCACGGTTGCCCAGGTCGTCAAGACGTTCGAGGACGCCGGCGCCATGGAGCACACGATTGTGGTCGTCGCCTCGGCTTCGGAGCCGGCACCCATGCAGTATCTTGCACCTTACGCCGGTTGCACGATGGGGGAGTACCTGCGCGATCGCGGCAGGCACGTGCTTTGCGTCTACGACGATTTGAGCAAGCACGCCGCCGCCTACCGCGAGATCTCTCTGTTGCTCAGGCGCCCGCCCGGACGCGAGGCGTACCCGGGTGATGTGTTCTACCTTCACTCACGCCTGCTCGAGCGGGCCGCCAAGCTCAGCCCGGAAAAGGGTGGCGGATCTCTGACCGCGCTGCCCATAATCGAGACCCAGGCAGGCGACATCTCGACCTACATCCCGACCAACGTCATATCAATCACGGACGGCCAGATTTTTCTCGAGAGCGACTTGTTCTACTCGGGTATCCGCCCGGCCGTGAATGTTGGCCTCTCGGTGTCACGCGTCGGCGGGAACGCCCAGATCAAGGCGATGAAGCAAGTGGCGGGCACGTTGCGTCTCTACCTGGCGCAGTACCGTGACCTGGCGGCGTTCGCGCAGTTCGGAGCCGATCTGGACAAGGCGACACAGTCGCAACTCACCCGCGGCCAGCGCCTGACCGAGATCCTCAAGCAAGTGCAGTACCAGCCGCTGTCGGTGGAGCGACAGGTGCTGCTGATGTACTCGGCCGTCAACGGATACCTTGATGACATCGATGTGTCGCTCTGCGCGGATTTTGAGCGTGAGCTCTACAAGTACTTCGAGAGCCGCCAGCCGGGTCTTGTTTCCCGTATCAGCACCCACAAGGTTCTCGATAAGGATCTGGAGCAGGATCTCAACCAGGCACTCGAAGAGTTCAAGCAGGAATTCGTTTCCACGCATTCGGGGCAGCAGGCAGCGGCCTCCTGATCGATGGCAAACCTGCGCGATCTCCGGCGGCGCATCCGCAGCGTGCGCAGCACCGGTCAGATCACCAGGGCCATGAAAATGGTTTCGGCGGCCAGGTTGCGGAGAGCCCAGGATGCCATTCTGGCGGCACGACCCTATGCACGCAAGCTGCAGGAGATCCTGTCCAATCTGGCAGCGGGCGTGGAGGGGGGCCAGCATCCGCTGTTGTCCGAGCGTGAGCCCCGCTCCGTCGAGCTCGTGGTGGTCACCGCGGACCGCGGGTGGTGTGGATCGTTCAACAGCAATGTCTTCCGGCGTGGCATGGAGTTCGCCAGGGACCAGGGTGAACGTTTCGCCGGACTGCACGTTATTGGGCGCAAGGGCCGGGATTACTTCCGCCGGCGCCCGCACACGCGCCTTAGTGAACATACTGATGTCTTCCGCGGCCTTGACTACGCGCGTGCTTCTGCGATGGCCGATGACCTGGCACAACGCTTCATCGAGAAGAAAGCGGATTCGATTTACGTGGTCTACAACGAGTTCAAGTCGGTTGCCCGGCAGAACGTCTGTATCGAGCGTATGATGCCGATCGAGCGCAATCTGGAAGAGAAGCAGGCGTATTCCCCACAGTATCTGTATGAGCCTGAGCCGGAGAAGCTATTTGTCCGGCTCCTGCCGTTGCACGTGCAGTTCCAGTTCTTCCGTGTCCTGCTGGAGTCGGCAGCGGCGGAGCATGCCGCCCGCATGGCGGCCATGGACGCGGCCACCAACAATGCAAGTGAGATGATCGACAACCTGACCCTACACCTGAACCGCGTGCGTCAGGCCTCCATCACCAGGGAATTGATTGAAGTCGTGAGCGGGGCGCAGGCGCTGGCCTGAGCGAGGTCGCGCCGCCAGCCCCGGAAACGGAGAGAGGGAAGAGCATGAGCGCCAAGCAGAAGGAGAGTCGCGCCGGCGGCAGCGCGGTAGCGGGCCACATTGTTCAGATCATCGGCCCCGTGCTCGACATCGAGTTTCCCGAGGGGCACCTGCCGGCCATTTTCAACGCCGTCCGCGTGCGTGAGAAGGTCCCTGAGATCGGACGGGAAATTGATGTGATCGTGGAAGTTCAGCTGCACCTGGGTGGCAACCGTGTGCGTTGCGTCGCCATGGAGACGACCGACGGCATGCTGCGCGGTATGAACGCCGAGGACACCGGCGGGCCCATCACCGTCCCCGTGGGCAAGGAGTGTCTGGGGCGTGTCATGAACGTGCTCGGCAAGCCGGTGGATGAGCAAGGTCCGATCACTACCGAAGCAACGGCGCCGATCCATAGAGAGTCCCCGCTTCTGGAGGAGCAGTCGACTCGAGTGGAAATGTTTGAGACCGGTCTCAAGGTAGTCGATCTGCTCGAACCGTACACGAGCGGTGGAAAAACAGGTCTGTTCGGCGGCGCGGGAGTGGGAAAGACCGTGCTCATCATGGAGCTGATCAACAATGTGTCCAAGAAGCACGGAGGCATTTCGGTCTTCGCCGGCGTGGGGGAGCGGACCCGTGAGGGCAATGACCTGTGGTTGGAAATGACCGAGTCTGGAGTCATCGACCCCACGGATTACTCGAAATCCAAAGCGGCGCTGGTGTACGGCCAGATGACCGAGCCTCCCGGAGCGCGTCTGCGAGTAGCACTGACCGGGGTCACGGTGGCGGAGCACTTCCGCGACGTTGAGGGCAAGGACGTACTGTTGTTCATCGACAACATCTTCCGGTTCTCACAGGCCGGATCCGAGGTATCCGCGCTTCTTGGCCGCATGCCCTCCGCCGTGGGTTACCAGCCCAACCTGGCGTCGGAAATGGGCGAGCTGCAGGAACGCATCACCTCCACCAAGAGTGGTTCGATCACCTCAGTGCAGGCCGTTTATGTGCCGGCGGATGATCTCACCGACCCGGCCCCCGCCACGACCTTCGCCCATCTGGACGCGACCACCGTCCTGTCTCGCCAGATTTCCGAGCTGGGAATCTACCCGGCAGTGGATCCTCTGGCCTCGACGTCCCGCATCCTGGATCCGAACGTCGTCGGGGAGGAGCACTATCGCGTGGCCCGCCAGGTCCAGCTGGTTCTGCAGCGCTACAAGGATCTGCAGGACATCATCGCCATTCTCGGAATGGAGGAGCTCTCCGAGGAAGACAAGGAGGCCGTGGGACGCGCCCGGAAGATCCAGCGCTTCCTCTCGCAGCCGTTCTTCGTGGCGGAGCAGTTCACGGGTCTCCCGGGACGTTACGTTGAGCTCAAGGACACCATCCGAGGCTTCCGCGAGATTGTCGAGGGGAAGCACGACAATCTGCCCGAGCAGGCTTTCTACATGGTTGGCACCATTGATGAGGCCCTGGAGAAGGCACGCACGCTTTCCAAGGTTTCCTGAAGGAACTCTCCGTGCTGCCGGACAAGATCACACTCGAGGTCCTGACTCCGGACCGGCGCGTGCTGTCGGCCGAGGCCGATGAGGTCGTGATGCCGGGTGTAGGAGGATCGTTTGGTGTACGGCCTGGCCACCATCCGATGATCGTGGCTCTGGAAGCCGGTCAAATGATCGTGCGTGGCAGCGGTCATGACGAGACGTTTGCGGTCGGAGGGGGGTTTGCCGAAGTCCTGCGCGAACGTGTGAGCGTGCTGGCCTCGACCTGTGAACGGGCGGACGACATCGACGTGATCAGAGCACAGCGCGCGCTCGAGCGGGCGACGAAACGCCTGCGTGGCCTCGCCCCCGGTATCGACCGAGAGCGGGCTGGGCATGCCCTGCATTGCGCGCGCGCGCGGCTGTGGGTGGCCAGACGCTCATCCGAGGGTTAAGATCAGTCGGCGCGGGAGGTTCAGGTCGTGACACGCTGGGAAGGTCAAAAAATGCGAACGCTCCTAACGTTACTTGGAACCGCAATACTGCTGAGCGCCTGCGGGCCGACTGAGACCCGGATCGGGTGCGTTCTGCCGCTGTCAGGCCATGCACAACGTTATGGCGAGATGGCCAAGAAAGGCGTGGACTTGGCGGCCGAGGGAATCAACGCCGCCGGCGGGCTGCGTGGCAAGCCCCTGGTGATGCTCTATCGGGACTCGAAAGGCAGCGCGTCCGGAGGCCTGAGGGCTGCCACCAAGCTGATCGACGAGGAAGGCGTGAATGCCATCCTCGGGGATCTGCTGAGCGAGGTCACTCTGGCGATGGCGCCTTTCTGTGAGAAACGCCAGGTTGTGCTCTTCAGCCCCGCCTCGTCCGCTCCCAAGATCACCAAGGCCGGCGTCTACGTTTTCCGGAACTATCCATCGGACGTTCTGGAGGGTGCCTACCTCGCCCAGTTCGCATCCGAGAAGCTTCGACTGCTGGATCTGGTGGTCATCTCCGTGGCCAATGCCTACGGTCAGGGTCTCAAGGAGTCATTCCTGAAGTATTACACCGGTCCGAACCGGGAAGTGCACCAGGTCATATCCTTTCCGCAGGGGGATCCCGATCTGAGGGAAATCCGCTCTGTCGTGGAGTCCGTGCGTCCTGACGGAATCTATGTGATCGCCTACGAGGCCGACCGGCGCGCGATCTTCGAGACGCTGCGCTCCACGGAGATTGGGGCGCGCATTCTGGCCACCCGTGACTCGCGGGATTTCATCAGGGAAGCGGGTGATCTTGCTGAAGACGTGATCTTTCCGCTGGATGATTACGACCCCTCGAGTTCCGATCCGGCCGTACAGGAGTTCGTGCGCAGGTACTCGGAGAGGTACGGTGGCGAGGTTCCGGGTCTCTGGGCCGCGCAGGCGTACGACGCCCTGCACATGCTGGCCCGGGCGGTCGATGGTGCCGTTGGAACCTACGGAGAGGACGTGCAAATTCAGCTGAGCATCATGAAGGGGTACCATGGCGCCACCGGTGTCACGAACCTGGATTCGAACGGTGATGTCACCCGATACCCGAAGATATATGTCTTTTCGGGCGGCGACTTTCTGACCTACGAAGCGTACGAGGCTGCCCAGGCCCCTCCCGAAGGATAATCCCTGTGAGGGGGCGCCGACAGCAGGCGTTGGCCCCAGTCCATGAGTGAGGACGCTCTCTCTTCCCCCTTGACCATCGTCATCCCGGCGTACGGGGAGGCGCGCCGGCTTGGCGGGACCTTGCGAAGCATCGCAACGTACTTCCGCGGCAACCGTCTGAGTCCCGAGATCGTTGTGATCGACGATGGCAGTCGCGATGCCACTTCTGCGGTTGCCCGGCAGTTTTTTTCGGTGTACGAAGGTCCCTCGCTGCTGCTCGTCAACCACCGGAACCGCGGCAAGGGTTATAGCGTCCGCCGGGGGATTCTGGCGGCCTCGGGCGAGCGGGTGCTGATCAGTGACGCGGATCTGTCCACTCCGATCGAGGAGGTGTACGCGCTTCTCGAGCGGCAGGAGCAGGACGGGTGTGACATTGTCATCGGCTCGCGGGCCCTGCCGGGCTCGCGGATTGAGGTTCACCAGTCAATCTTGCGCGAGAAGCTAGGCAAGCTATTCAACCTCTTGATGCGCGGGTTGAGCGGCCTTCCGTTCCGTGACACGCAGTGTGGTTTCAAGCTTATGACGCGGGAAGTCGTGCAGCCCGTAGTGCGTGATCTGAAGACCGAAGGGTTTGCCTACGATGTGGAGCTGGTGTGGAGAGCGTTGCGCGCCGGGCTGTCGGTTGTGGAACACCCGGTCCGGTGGCGGAACTCGGCCGGCTCCAGCGTAGGCCTGCTGACTGACGCGCCTCGCATGCTCCTGGATCTACTGCGGTTGCGGCGATGGATGGGTGGCACGGCCGGCTCTATGGATGACTCCGCGGTGCGCGTGGCAGGTGGTCGCCCGTGAGTCGCACGCCGCCACCCCCGGCAGCGAATTCCAATCACACGACCCGTGCTGCTCTAGCACGCCGGCTGTCACCCTCCCGCCGTCGCGGGCGGAAGGTCGTCTTCACCAATGGCTGCTTCGATCTGGTGCACGCAGGGCACGTTCGTTACCTGGAACGCGCGCGAAAGCTCGGTGATCTCCTGGTGGTCGGCGTCAACACCGATGCTTCCGTGCGACGCCTCAAGGGGGAGGGCCGCCCGATCCTGCCCCTCCGGGAGCGCATCACCCTACTGGGGGCCCTGGCGGCGGTCGACTATGTGGTGCCGTTTTCCGAAGACACACCGGCAGTCCTGATTCGGGCGCTGGCGCCCGATGTCCTGGTGAAGGGAGCTGACTGGAAGCCGGGGGCGATCGTCGGGCGGAGAGAGGTGCTGGCGAAAGGCGGGACTGTGCGCCGCGTCTCCATGCAGTCGAACCTCTCGACGTCACAGATTATCCGTCGCATTCGGTCCCAGAACTCTTCACGATGAAGGCGCTGGCTGTGATCCTGCGCCGCCTGGCACAGGTGGATGCCTTCCGCTGCTGCGTGGAGGAGTTGCGTCAGGGCAGATCGGCCACCCTGGCCGGCCTGGGTGGAGCGGCGCGTGCGCTCGCCCTTCTCCTGCTGCAGGAGTCGACTGGGCGCCCCCTGGCCGTGGTCGGAGCCGATGACCACGAACTGACCCGCCTTCGCCGTGATCTAACCGAGATCGTCGGGCTGCTGGAGATAGGGCACCACATCCCCATTCTGCCGTTTCCGGCGCACGAGGCTGACCCCCGGGCCAGCATTTCGACCCACCCGCGAACCGCAGCCGAGCGTGTGGCCGCCCTGAGTGCCGCCCGCGGAGGGAGGCCGGCCATCTTTCTCGTCCCCGTGTCTGCGCTCGAGCAACCCCTGCCGCCGGCTGAGCGGTTTGATGCCGCCTTCCTTGAAATCCACCGTGATCAGGAGCTACCCCCGTCCGATCTCTGTGAGAGGCTAGCGCGCAGTGGTTACGCGCGGGCGGACGCCGTGACCGAGAGAGGGGAGATCGCCCGGCGCGGCGGAGTCGTGGACCTGTTCTCTCCGCTCTCTGAACGGCCGTTTCGCCTCGAGTTCGAGGGTGATCGGGTCCACTCGCTGCGCACCTTCGATCCCGACACGCAGCGCTCGCTCCAGGAGATCCAAACCTGTCTCGTGGCCCCTGTTCGCGAGTGTCCTCTCGATGAAGCCTTCCTGGAGCGGCTGGAGCACGAGTTAATTGGCCAGGACCGCCAGAGCCCCCATGACCGCCGGCGCGAATGGCTCCACCGCTTGCGGGGAGAGCGCGATTTCCCGGGGATCGAGGCGTTTGCAGGGATCGGTTCGGAGCCCCCGAACCTTCTGTTCGACTACGCTCCGGGATTGCTCACCGTCGTCGACGAGCCCGCGAGCCTGCTTGAAGCGTTGCACGCCCGCTACGCCGATGCGGGCGAAGACGCAGCAGAGCTCCTGGCGCCCCCCCGCGTACCGGGCGCTGAGATTGAGGCGCGCCTGCAAAGCCCGGGACTCCGGTTGTCGGAGCTGGGCCTTGGCTCGCTGCTGGGCGAGGAGAAGACGTTCTGGGTGGAGCACCGCTCACCTTCTTCCTTCCGGCAGCGGCCCGCGGACCTGGCGCGTGAGGCGAGGGGGGAAATCGATCTCGGCCGCGAGGTGCTGCTGCTCATGGGCTCGCGTGGAGCGGCCATGCGGGCGCGGGACATGCTTGGTGAATACGGCCTCACCGCTGTCGGCCCGACACAGGAGGGGAGCTCTCCGGAAGAGCCGGCAACAGCTGGGGAAACCGCGCATCTTCACGTCGAGGCCTGCGCCGTACGCCAGGGTTTCATGATTCCGGAGGCACGCCTCACGGTCTACTCGGAGCGGGAAGTCTTCGGAGAAGAGGCACCGCTCCGCCCGAGGGCACGAAAAGCAAGCGCCTTCACACGCAGCGACTTCCGGGATCTGAGGGTCGGGGATCATGTGGTGCACGTGGATCACGGAATCGGGCGCTTCACCGGCCTCACCCGCTTCCCGGGGCAGAACCAGGAAGGCGATTTCATGGTGCTCGAGTACCAGGATCGCGCACGGCTCTATGTGCCGCTCGATCGCCTGGATCTCGTTGAGCGCTACAGCGGCTCCGGAACTCAGAAACCGCGCCTCGATCGGCTGGGAGGGGCGTCGTGGGGAAAGCTCAAGCGCCGCGTCCGGGGTGCCATGCGGGAGATGGCCACCGAGCTGCTCGATCTGTACGCAAGACGCAAGGCGAGCCCCGGACATGCGTTTGGGCCGGAAACAGAGTGGCAGCGCGAATTCGAGGCGGGTTTCCCGTTCACGGAGACCCCGGATCAGGCTGCGGCGATAGCCGCCGTCAAGAAGGATATGGAGCTGCCGTCCCCCATGGACCGGCTGGTTTGCGGTGATGTTGGCTTCGGCAAGACAGAAGTCGCCATGCGCGCTGCGTTCAAGGCAGTGATGGAGCAGCGACAGGTGGCTGTTCTTGCCCCCACCACCGTGCTCGCATTCCAGCACCTGAACACCTTTCGTCAGCGCTTCTCGCCCTTCCCGGTGCGGATCGAGCTCCTGAGCCGCTTCCGCAGTGCCCGCGAGCAGCGCCAGACCTTGAAGGCAACAGCTGAAGGCCAGGTGGATATCCTCATCGGCACCCACCGGATGCTCTCTGCAGATGTGTGTTTCCGCTCCCTGGGGCTGCTCGTGGTGGACGAGGAGCAGCGTTTCGGTGTTGCCGACAAGGAGAAGCTGAAACGTCTGCTGGCCGGGGTCGATGTACTGTCGCTCACCGCCACGCCGATCCCGCGCACGCTGCAGATGTCAATGGCGGGGGTTCGGGATCTTTCCATCATCGAAACGCCTCCGGAGGGGCGGCTTGCGATCCAGACCGCAGTGCTGCCGTTCCGGGACTCGCTGATCACGGCCGCGATACAGCAGGAGCTGAGGCGGGGGGGGCAGATTTACTTCGTCCACAATCGAGTAGAGACTCTCCATTCCATGGCGGCACTCATCCAGCGCTTGGTGCCGGGAGTGCGGGTTGACGTGGCGCACGGCCAGATGCGGGAACGACAGCTCGAGAAAACGATGCTGCGTTTCATCGAGGGAGATTTTGACGTTCTGGTCTCCACCACCATCATCGAAAACGGTCTGGACATGCCGCGCGTCAACACGCTGGTCGTCAGCCGGGCAGACCGGTTCGGTCTGGCCCAGCTCTACCAGATGCGGGGAAGGATCGGCCGCTCCGATCGCCGTGCCTACGCATACCTGCTCGTGCCGGGAGAAGGGGCCCTCAAGCCGCTGGCGAGGCGGCGCCTGCGCACTCTCAAGGAATTCAGCGAGCTGGGGTCGGGGTTCCGCATTGCCGCCCGTGACCTCGAGCTCCGGGGAGCGGGGGAGCTGCTGGGGCCCCGGCAGCATGGCCACATTGCTGCACTTGGCTTTGACCTGTACTGCCGGCTTCTCGAGCAGGCGGTGGATGAGCTGCGGAGTGGCCGTCCCGCTCCGCCCGAAGTCAAGACCAGCGTTTCCTTGGGGCTGGAGATCAAAGTTCCAGAAGATTTCGTTCCCGATCCGAACCAGCGCCTGCAGGTGTGCAAGGAGATCGCCTCAGCGCGCAGTGATCAGGAGCTTTCAGCCATCCGCGCGGAACTGGAGGATCGCTACGGCAAGCTGCCCCGGCAGACGGAAAACCTCTTCGCCCTCGCTTCCCTTCGGCTGCTGGCCGAGCACCACAGGGTGAGCCAGATCGAAAGACGCGGAGGGAACATTCACATTACGTTCTCTGAAGAGGCCGCAGTTCCCACCGAGCGGCTGGTGGGCTGGCTGAAACAGACGCCGCAGGCGAGGTTGAGCCCGAACGGTATGCTGAAAATGCCCTCACCCGCCCGCCCCGAGGAAATCCCGGAATACGTGCGTGGCGTTTTGCAAGCACTGAGATGATATGCTAGAGTCAAAAAAGAGTTATGATGCATAGTCTGTAAGCTTCCGCCCGGCGAGTTCCTCCCGAAGATGACGACCCTAACGCCGCTCGTGGCAGTCGTGGCGCTGCTCTCAGTGGCTGCGTGCTCCCCGGCAGTGCCGCGCCCGAGCGCCGACAAGCGCATCCTGGAGATAGACAGCCAGTCGATCTACCTCGATGAGTTCCAGCAGTACCTTCAAGACACGCTCGGAGAGGGGCAATCGGATTCATCGGACCTCATCCAACAGACCGATTCTTCCACCCTGAGCCGCCTGTTCGATCAGTTCATAGAGGAGCAGTTCCTGTTGCAGCAAGCTCTCAAATCAGGAGTCCAGGTGACCGACGCGGCATTGAAGGCCTATCTGGAAGTGCAGGGTCTTTCAAATGTCGTCCCGGCCACGTCTCGGGAAAAGGCATCGGCGGAGTCCGACGACTGGTTTCAAAGACGTGTGCGGCGGACCCTTCTGCTGCAGCGCTTCAAGGATCAGGTGATCCTCAAGGACGTGCGCGTGACTCCGGAAGAGATCGAGAAATTTTTTTATGACCACCCCGAGGAATTCCAGGGCCGCTCACGCGTTGTCCTGCGGCAGATCCTCGTTGACGAGGAGCCCCTGGCAAAGAGGATCCGCACCGACCTGCAACAGGGGGCTTCGTTCGCTGAACTTGCTGAGAGACATTCACTGGCCCCCGATCGCGGGGAGCCACGGCAGTACGAGGAGGTCGATCTACCGGAGGAGATCCAAGCGGTGGTCAACTCACTCAGCCCTGGGGAAACGAGCGGTGTGGTCAACGTCAGTGGGCGCTATCGACTCTTTCACCTCGAGGCGCGCCAGGGCAAGAGCCGCCAGACTCTGAATAATGTTCGCGATCAGATCGAGTTCGCGCTCCTTCGCCGAAAGACAGATGAGGTCATGCAGGATTATCTCACCGATGTGCAATCGCTTGTAAACGTTCAGATTCACCATGAAAACCTTCCATTTGTCTACCAGGCAGATGCCAGTTTCTGAACGTCGGCTGGAACGATCTCCGGTGCAGAGTTGGAGGGCGTTGCGACGCGCGGTCACGGCTGTCGCAATCGCCTGTGTCACAGCGTGTGTGCCGGTAAGATCGGAAATCATCGAAGAGATCATTGCCCGCATCAACGACGATATCATTACCCTGAGCCGTCTCAAGGAACGCGAGGGGCGAGTTGTTGAAGCCCTGTTCGCGCGCTACTCGGGTGAAGAGCTCAACGAGAAAGTGCGTGAGGCGCGTGCCAACCTGGTGCAGGACCTGATCCATGAAACTCTGATGCTGCAGCGCGCTGAGGTGCTCGGCCTCGACACTTCGAAAATCGTGGATGTGGGCCTCGAGCAGATCAAACGCCAGAATGAGATCAAGACGAACGACGAACTCCTCCGGGTTCTGCGAGAGCAGAACACCAACCTCGACGAGCTGCGAGAGCAAATCCTGCGGATCAACGTACCGTCCATCATGATTGATCGCGAGGTTCGCCAGAAGGTGAGCGTCAGCGACGCTGAGATCGAGGAATATTACAAGGATAACATCGAGGAGTTCCGCATCCCGGGAACGGTCACCTTCACCGAGCTGGTTCTGCGCTTTGGGGGAGATGATGACAAAGACCAAGTTCGGGCCCGGGCCGAACAGATCGTGTCCGAGCTTGACTCTGGGGCGAGTTTTGACGCTCTGGTGCAGAAATACTCGGAGGTTCCCTCCCGGGAGGGAGAAGGTCGTGTTGGCCCCCTGCGCCCCAAGGAGCTGGCCCGGCCGATCGAGCGCGCCCTTCGTTCCCTGACGCCAGGAGAGATGAGCCCGATCATCGAGAGTCGCTTCGGACTCCACCTGGTGCGCCTGGATGAGCGCGTCGAGGAACGGCTGGTCGAGCAGGCCGAAGTGCAGGATGACATTGAAGACAGGATTCGTCAGAAAAAGACGCAAGTGGATATCGAATTGTATTTCAAGAAACTGGCGGCCGAGAATTTCATAAAAATCTCCCCAGCCTATTTGAATTACCCGGACTCCTGAGCGAAATTATTCATGGACGACTCATGTTCAACCGTCGCCTTCTTCGTCGCGGGAACTTGAACTTGCCTGTGGCGGCTGTTATACTCCGGTCAATCGCGCCACTGCGCAGCAGACTTCGGGTTACTGATACCCCTTCATTAGCTTTGCGCTTGAGGGAAGCCTAATCCACAGCGAGCACCCTAACGGGCAACCCGTCCCCAGGATCACCGGTAACAGGCAGGGAGCGGGGCCGTCCTCAAAAAGGAGAGGAACGCTCAATGCAGAAGAGTAATGCCCAGCAAGGCAATCGATCTGTATCATTGAGCCCCGCCCAGGGGCGGGTCCAGCCGTTCGCGCGCCCCAGCCATTTGGAATCCACGCTCACATCGCACGGAAACCCTGACGCGATGCGGACCGGCACCGCGGGCCAGCGCAGGCTGATCCGGCCTGACCTGAATGAATTGAAAGATTCTTATGCCCCCAAGCGCTTGACGCGCAAGCAGTCGCCGCCCGAGCAAACCTATGCTGAAAGCTTCTATTACCTGAAGCAGATGAACACGCGCACGCCGATGGTGGTGGTGCTCAAGGACGGAGAGCAGCTGCGAGGCGTCATCGAGTGGTACGACCGTGCCTGCCTGAAGGTAAACCGCAGCGGCGCGCCCAATCTGCTGATCCTCAAGCACGCCATCAAGTATCTGTACAAAGAGAAAGAAGAAGGAAACGGCCGGTCTCCACTCTCCCGCAGCATCAGACACGACTAATTCCGCGCCGATCAAGGCTGAGGGGCGTGTTCGACTGCAACCCGTGAGCTGACCGGGTGTCAGCGATAGCCGGGAAACGATTCCCGCAACAGGCGAATCAGAGTGGTGTGAAGATGGCCGTTACTGGCCAGAATATCGCCCGTGTGCCACTGAGAATTTCCCCCGACAAAATCTGTGGAGCGACCGCCCGCTTCCTCGACCAGGAGGTGTCCGGCGGCGATATCCCAGGGTGACAGACGTAGCTCCCAGAAACCGTCGGCGCGTCCGCAGGCAACATGGCACAGGTCGAGGGCGGCGGAGCCGTCACGACGTACGCCGACCGTACTGCGCAGCACCGCCTCGAAGGAGCGGATATAGCTGCCCAGAAGCGCTATGGCCCGGAACGGAAATCCAGTGAGCATCAGCGCAGACGAGAGGCTGCGTACAGCTGAGGTCTGGATTCGGTCACCGTTCAGAAACGCCCCGCCTCCGCGCAGCGCTGTGAACTCCTCATTCCGCAGCGGGTCAAGGACCACGCCCACGAGAGGTGTGTTTCCTTGGACCAAGGCAACCGACACCGCGAAGAACGGGTACTGGTGGACGTAGTTGGTGGTGCCGTCGAGAGGATCGATCACCCAGGAGAGGCCGTCGGCACTGGGGCGTTCGGGGCGTTCCTCGGCCACGATCCCCAGATCGGGTGTCTGGCTCTCGAGGAACCCAACCACGGCTTCCTCCGCCTCGAGATCTACTGCGGTCACAAAATCCTTGGGCCCCTTCTTCTCGATATTACGGAAGTCGATTGTTCCGAAGCGCCGCCGCAAAACCTCGGCACCCCGCCGGGCGGCCTCCTGAGCCAGAGCCAGCCGCTCCTGCAGCCCGGCATCCGGGCCTCCTGGGACTGTCTTGGGGGTCCCGCGCGCTCTGCCTTTACGGCCGCTCATGCCTGGTTTCTCATGCGCGGGGATGGGACCGCTGGAACGTATCGATCATGCGCTCGGTGGTGACATGAGTGTAGCGCTGAGTGGTGGAGAGGGACGCATGACCCAACAGCTCCTGGATGGCCCGCAGATCGGCGCCACGGTCGAGCAGGTGAGTGGCGAACGAATGCCGCAACGCATGGGGAGAGACATGAAGCTCGATGGCGGCGTGTCGCAGATACCGGTCCAGGATACGGCGCACGCTGCGAACCCCGAGGCGCTCTCCCCGGAAGTTCAGAAACAACGGAACGCTAACCTCACCGAGTGCCGGCCTTCTCCGGCGGGAGGAACGGCGCAATTGGGTCCAGGCCTGCAGGTAGGAGTCGACGGCGTGCGCCGCTGGCTCACCGAATGGAACCATCCTTTCTTTCTGACCCTTGCCACGCACTCGAGCCACACGCGATTTCAGATCGAGGTCCTCTCGATCCAGACCCACCAACTCGCTAACCCTGACACCCGAAGCGTACAGAAATTCCAGGATGGCGCGATCGCGGCGCTGGAGCGGCGTGGCGTCCTCAGGAGCCGTCACCAGCCGTAACACTTCATCCACAGAGAGAACCCGTGGCAGGCGCTTCTCCTTGCGTGGCGCCATGATCGACTTGGCCGGGTTGCGCCTGCAGCGGCCTTCGCGGCAGCAGTACCGGAAGAACGAGCGCAGGGACGCGAGGCGCCGGGCGGTCGAAGACTTCTGGTGCCCCTGTCGGTGCAGGTGTGCGAGGTAGCCGCGCACCTCGGGTGTCTGTACCTCGTCCGGGGGGGGCAGGGGGTCGAGTCCATCCCGCGTGCCACGCAGGTAGGTCGCGAAGCGGGCGAGATCGGAAGCATAAGCGCGTACGGTCTCAGGCGAGCTGTTTCGCTCCACCCTGAGGTGGTGCAGAAAGCGCTCGATGGAGTTCAGCATTCAGCTTTCCAGTGCTCCAGGTCCTCGAGGGCCCGCCGGGTGATCAGCTGGCGTCGTTTTCGGCGCGGAGTCCGAGCCGCGGGCGGCGGCAGCAATCCAAAGCTGATGTTGCTGGGCTGGTAGTCATGGGGGTCCGTATGGCTGATGTACTGCAGCAGGCTGCCCAGTGCCGTGGTGCGCGGGAACACCAGCGGCTCCTCGCCCGCAGTCAGGCGGGCCGCGTTGATCCCCGAGATCAGCCCGGTGGCCATGGCCTCCACGTATCCTTCCACGCCGGCGATCTGCCCGGCGAAGAACAGGGTCGGACGGATGCGCGCCTGCAGGGTGGGAGTGAGCAGGGCTGGTGAATTTATGTATGAGTTTCGATGCACCTGGCCGTAGCGCACGAACACGGCGTTCTCGAGAGCCGGGATCAGCCGCAGAACTCGATCCTGTTCCCTCCGGCGCATCTGGGTCTGGAACCCCACCAGGTTGAAGTGATCCGCCGCAAGGTTATCCTGGCGCATCTGGATGACAGCGAACGGTCGGTGGCCGGTGGCGGGATCGGTCAGGCCAACCGGCTTCATGGGGCCGAAAAGCAGGGTCTCGCGCCCGCGCCGGGCCATTTCCTCGATCGGCAGACAACCTTCGAAGAATAATTTCTTCTCGAAGCCGTGTAGCGGGTACGTCTCGGAACCCGTAAGCGCTTCGTAAAAACGGTTGTATTCAGCCTCGGTGAGCGGGCAGTTGAGGTAATCCTCACCGCCCTTGCCGTAGCGCGAAGCACGAAAGGTGCGATCGGTGCGGATCGAGCTGCGCTCCACGATAGGGGAGATCGCATCGTAGAAGTACAGGTACCTTCTCCCTGTGAACTGCCCGACGCTGCGAGCCAGAGCCTCGGAGATCAACGGGCCCGCAGCCACGATCACTGTCCGCTCCTCCGGCAACTCCGTCATCTCCCGGCGGTGAACCTGGATGAGCTTTTCGCTCTCGATTGCCTCCGTCACGCGGGCCGAGAAGCCATCCCGGTCCACCGCGAGAGCGCCCCCCGCCGGCACCCGCGTGCTGTCGGCGATTTGCAGCAGCAGCGAGCCGCAGCGGCGTAGCTCCGCTTTGAGCAGGCCGCTGGCCGTATCGAGAGCATCAGCCTTGAACGAGTTGCTGCACACCAGCTCGGCAAGATGTGTCGTGGTGTGGGCAGGGGTCTGCATCACGGGGCGCATCTCGTACAGCTCCACACGGACCCCGCGCCGGGCAAGCTGCCAGGCAGCCTCTGACCCGGCGAGGCCGCCGCCGATGACGATGACAGGTTTCAATTCAGACATGCACCCAAAAGTGCTTAAAAGACAGTCTCAAAAGGACTTGCGAGTATACCACGGAGTTCAGGGGCCACGAGCTGGGCCATGACTCCGGCCGACGAATCAACGCCGTCCCATGGCGGGTACTGCCGGCGATCTGGGTGGTGGGGAAGCCGGCCCTCACTGGCCGACGGTGACCTCTTCGGTCTTCGGAGCTTCAACCTGTTGGGTGAAGTCACAGTTCTCGGCCGGGCAGTGGCGTGTGACTCCGTGGCGCTTGGTGAACTTCTCCAGCACGAATGGGTGCTTGCACTGGGGGCAGGCCTCGGACACAGGCCGATTCCACCATACCTGGTCGCAGTCCGGATACTTGTTGCAGCCGAAAAAGGTCTTTCCGCGACGGGATTTGCGCTCAACAATCTGCCCGCCGCAGCCGGGGCGCGGGCAGGCCACGCCGACCTCCTTGAGCTTGATGAAGCGGCAATCGGGGTAACGGCTGCAGGCCGTAAAGGGGCCGAATCGCCCATGCTTGATGGCGAGCTGTGAGCTGCACTTGGGGCATTTCTCGTCCAGCAGCTGCTCCTTGTGCGACTCGACGTTGCCGTCCTTGTCGATATGGATACGCCGCGTATTGCGGCAGTTCGGGTAACCCGAGCAGGCGAGGAATGGCCCATAGCGTCCTTTGCGTACGACCATCGACTTTCCGCAGCGCTCGCAGTCCTCCTTGAGATCCTCGAAACCGTTTCCATCGGCGCCGACTTCCTGCGTATTGCGGCACTCAGGATATCCGGAGCACGCCATGAACTTGCCGTAGCGTCCCCACTTTATGATCATTGGCTTGCTGCATTTCTGACAGGTCTGGTCAGTGGGAGTCTCCTCGGTCTTGACATTGCGCATCTGCTTCGAGGCGCGCTTGAGATCCTTGTTGAATGCCTTGTTGAACTTGTCGAGGGCCTTGATCCAGTCGAGCTTACCCTGCTCGATCTTGTCGAGTCCCTCCTCCATGCGTGCCGTGTAGGCCAGGTCCATGATGTCGTTGAAATTCTCGACGAGGAGATCGTTCACGAGGAAGCCGAGCTCGGTGGGAACGAAGCGCTTCTTCTCCCTGACGGTGTACTCCCGGTTCTGGAGGGTGGCGATGATGGTGGCGTAGGTGCTGGGCCGTCCGATTCCATTCTCTTCCAGCTCTTTGACCAGCATCGCCTCGTTGAAGCGCGGGGGCGGCTGGGTGAAGTGCTGCTTGGGGGTGATGCTCTCCTGGCGCAGAGACTGGCCTTCCTTCAGATGCGGCAGCGACCTATTCGAGCTGTCCTCCTGTTCCTCTTCCTGGGAGGAGGGTGCCGGCTCCGGATCCCGGTACACGTCGAGAAAGCCGGCGAAGCGCATTACCAGCCCCGAGGCGCGGAACAGGTAGTCCCCCGCGCTGATATCCACGGTGGTAGTGTCGAAGCGCGCCGGGGTCATCTGTGAAGCCACGAAACGGCTCCAGATGAGTTGGTAGAGCTTTTCCCCGTCCGCACCCAGGTGCTTGCGAATGCTCTCGGGCGTCAGCTCCATCGAGGACGGTCTGATCGCCTCGTGAGCTTCCTGCGACGCCTTGCGCCTGGCGTACGTGTTTGGCTTGGAGGGCAGGTAGATCTGGCCGTGCCTGTTGCTGATGTGGTCGCGCACCGCCGCCATCGCCTCATCCGAGATGCGCGTGGAATCGGTACGCATATAGGTGATGAGGCCCACGGTGCCCTGCTCGCCGAGGTCGAGACCTTCGTACAGACGCTGGGCGACCATCATCGTCTTACGAACGGTGAAGCCGAGCTTCTTGGAAGCTTCCTGCTGTAACGTCGAGGTGATGAACGGGGGAAGAGGGTTGCGCTTTTTCTCACGCTTGGTGACTTTCTGAACGTTGAACGGGGCACCTTCAAGGTCGCGCAGAACAGTCTGCGATTCCTCGGCCGTGTGCGGCACGAACTTCTTGACGCCCTTTTGTGTCACCCGGGCGTCGAAGGCGGGTGGTTTGTCGGCGTGCAGCCTGACGCTGATCGACCAGTATTCCTCAGGCTTGAAGGCCTGCACCGCCCGCTCGCGCTCGCAGATGACGCGCAGCGCAACCGACTGCACGCGCCCAGCGCTGAGACCACGGCGCACCTTCTCCCAGAGAAGAGGTGAAATCTTGTATCCCACGAGCCGATCCAGGATGCGGCGAGCCTGCTGGGCGTTGACCTTGTCGAGGTTGATCTTGGACGAATTCTTGAAAGCCTCCGTGACCGCCTTGCGCGTAATCTCCTGCAGGAGCACGCGCCGGAGGCGGCCGCCGTTCTTCTTCAGCATCTGGGCCAGATGCCAGCCGATTGCCTCCCCCTCACGGTCGGGGTCGGTGGCCACATAGATGCAGGAGGCATTCTCGGCGAGCTTCTTGAGCTCGCTGATGACTTTCTTGCGGTTGGGAAGAATCTCGTAGGTCGGTTTGAAGTTGTTCTTCTCGTCGACTCCAAGCTTGCTCTTGGGCAGGTCGCGGATGTGCCCCATCGAGGCCCGAACCACGTACTTGGAGCCAAGGAACTTGTTAATAGTTCTGGCCTTGGCGGGTGACTCTACGATGACCAGTGACTTTCCCAAATCTCAAATCTCCCGTGCTCTGAATGCAGGTAATATTAGTATCGTCTCACAGCTTTGCAAGAAAGCCCCCATCTCCGGCCCTCAGGCTTGCTTCAGGAAGTGCTTGCCGGGAAGCGAGACCACGAGTCGCTTTAGCTCCAGATCTAGTAAATCTATCAGTAGGTTACCGGCACTCTCTCTCAGATCTGAAGCCACCACATCGATATGGCGGGGCGCAGTTGGGCTCAGGGCCTCGAGGATGCACCGCGCCCGTTCACCGAGCTCCGCGGCCGTGTCCTCGGACGGCTCGGGATGGTGCTTGCAGTGGTCCGGGAGAAGATCCTCGACGTCCTGCCAGCCGCGCACCAGGCAGGCACCGTCCTTGATCAGCAGGTTCGCCCCCACGCTCAATGGCGAAGTGACCGCCCCAGGAACCGCTCCTACCTCGCGTCCCTGCTCGGCGGCCAGGCGGGCCGTGATGAGCGAGCCGCTTGCTTCCGCGGCCTCGACAACAATCACCGCCCGGCTCAGGCCGCTGATGATCCGGTTACGGATCGGAAAGTGGAACGCCAGTGGACGGCTGCCCAGCGGAAACTCACTCAACAGAGCCCCTCTGGAAGCGATTTCACGTGTCAGGCCGGCATTTGCAGCCGGGTAAACCCAGTCGATGCCGCACCCCAGCACCGCCAGTGTACGGCCGCCCGCCTCTAGGGCTCCCCGGTGTGCGGCGGTGTCGATCCCGCGGGCCAGCCCAGAGACCACGGTGTAACCCCGCGAAGCGAGGTCAAAGGCCAACCTCCGCGCTACTTCAGCCCCGTACGCCGAGCAACGGCGGGAGCCAACGATGGCCACGGCCGGATCGTCGCCTAGCTGGAGGGTTCCCTGGACGTACAGAACCGGGGGCGGGTCCGCCAGCCCCTCGCGCAAGCGGTCCGGATACTCCCTCTGGGCGCAGGTCAGAACGGCTGCGCCCAGGCGGTGGGCGCGGCCGACCTCCTCGCGTGCCAGGCGCAGGCTCCGTGGGGTCGCCATGCTCCCCAGGTCGGAGAGGGCCCGTGGGGGAAGGCCTGGGATCGATCGCAGGGCGGTTCCGGCGGCACGGGCAATCCCCTCAGGATCGCCGAACGCGTCGAGCAGGGTGGCTCGCAGCCGCGGGGTCAAGCCGCGGACTCTGTTGAGGGCCACCCAGGCCAGGGTCGGTTCCGCTGTCATATAAGTAGCTCCCGTGATGGGACCAAAGTGAGCCTCTTAACCTATCCAGCCAGGCCGCGTCAAGGGCGGGGGCGTGGACTTGCCTCCTCAAAAACCAGCTATATGTTTGAAAGCAAAGATATTTACGGGGTGAAGAGTGTGGCTCTGGCCCCGGGGGTGATTCAGAGTGCAAACACAGGCTTTATCCAACGTCATGGGGGCATGGTTGCCAACGGAAGATGGGCTGGATACAATGCCGCTCGCCGGTCAGCGTGGTGCGCGTCTGGCGCCCCTACGGCGACAAGCCTCTAGTAGTGCAGCCCGGTTCCATGACTCCTTGACACTTCTCCAAGGTTTATATGCATGACCTTTCACGGCGTCGATCTGTCTTCATATTTCTGGATCATCATCCTCTTCCTGCTTGTTGATGCCATCAAGGTGCTCATCGAGATCTGGAACCTCCCTGTCCAGCGCGCATTCAGCAGCGACCTGAGCCAGGTGACAGCGCTCATCCCTACCCACAACGGGCGGGATGTGATTCGCGAGACCGTTGGGGATCTCATCCGCACCGGGCTGCCTCGCGACCAGATCCTGATCATTGATGACGGCTCCACGGATGAAACGGCCAAGGTTCTCGAGGAGCTGGAGGTACGTTTTTACCGCATCCCCAACATGGGTAAGGTCTCAGCGATCAGCTTCGGCATCCATCGGGTGCGAACACCGTATGTCCTGCTGCTCGATGACGACACGCGCATCGGCAACGCGCGCATACCGACCTCGCTTCTGGACACCTTCGACGCTGTGGCCTTCAACGTGATCCCGGATCGGCGCGATCGACACGGGCCAAGGGGCTCGGGTCTGATTGCGTGCATGCAACGCTACGAGTACTGCAAATCGATGGAGATCGGGCGGCGGTTCCAAGACGGCAGGGCCAGCATCAGCTGCATCTCCGGCGCCATCGGCCTGTTCAAGAAGGAGCGCCTGCAGGCCTTCCACCACAAGCACACGGGGGTCTTCCAGGGGGAGGATCTCCAGCGCACCATTATCGAGCTCTTGAACGACGGCAACGTGGTGTTCGTCGATGAGCCGGTGTGGACGGTGGTGCCGGACGACATGACTGGCTTCGCGCGCCAGCGCTTGGTCACCTGGTATCCCGCCCACTACCACATGTTCTTCTCGTACCTGACACTGATCTTCAAGCGCGGCTCGCCGTGGCGCCTGCGCTACGAGATGGCCTATAACGTGTTCGTGGTTCTCACCGAGCCGTTCCGCGCCTGGTCTCTGGCGATGATCGCCTACCTCGGTCTGTGGCTCGAGCTCGGGCTGATCTACATGCTCTACCTGTTACTCGAGATGTACCCGTTCGTGACCATCCAGAGGAAAATCAACAGCGGTTACAAGTACTTGGTGTTGCTGCTGTATCCTGTGTTCGGTCTCAGCAACGTGATGATGCGCGTGCTGACTTTCGCTGCCTGGATCTACAAGCGTTTCATCTGCGGTGCAACGCTTGGAATCGGAGAGTCCCATGGCTAAGCTCCCGGGTGTGTGGCTTCTGATAATCCTGCTCACAGCTGGAGCAGACGCTGCTGCAGCTAACAGCGAGCCTACCCCGGGCAATCCTGACCGGGAGCAGGCGGGCGAATCCGCGCAGGAGAAGGCGATCCGGAAGGTCCGGAAGCAGCTCGAGAGGGAACCCGGAAACTCATCGGTGCGGCTTGACCTGGCCCGCAATCTGGCCTGGGCAGGGCGCTACGCGGAAGCACGCCAGGAATGCCAGCGGGTGCAGTCGGATTCGCGCCATGCGGAGACGGTCTATCAGGCCAGGAAGCTCGAAGCGCAGGTCCTGAGCTGGAGCGGGAACCAGAAGGTCGCGGGCGAGATCTACGAGCAGCTCCTGGCGGAACGCCCGAACGACGTCGATCTGAAGGTCGGCCTGGCGAACACGCGGGCCTGGAGCGGGTGGAGCCGCGAGGCGGAAGCGCAATACAAATCGGTCCTTCGCTCGGGGCCGTCGCCCGAGGCCGAGCTCGGACTTGCCGAGATCTACCGCGGCGACGGAAGGTGGGACGACGCGGAGAAGCGTTACAACAACGTCCTGAGGGCTCGCCGGAAAGACCCCTGGGGGATCCGGGGCCTGAACGAGCTTCGCCGGAGCACCATGGTCACGCTGAAGGTCTGGCCGGGCTTCTTCCGGGACTCGACCAATTTTGACCGTGATACGTATGGCGCCAGGGTGGACCTCCTTAAGAGGCGACGCCTCTCGATCCGAACCGGGCTCGTGCGTAGCCGCTACGAGCAGGCGAACGGTGAGCAGATCTACCGCACCACGCTCCCCCTGCAGGGCACCCTGCAGGTCGGCCCGATGTTCTCCCTCTCGGCCGGGATATCGAGAAACAACTACACGGAAGCGCCGGATACGACGTCCTTCTTCGTGCACGGCCTGCTCGCCCCGGGCGGGGATCGGGTTCGGATCCGGCTGGGATTCGATCGCTACGACCTGATCGACGGTGCCGATCCCCTGGAGGAGTACCTATACAACCAGGCGAAGTCGATCGAGGTTGCCCGCCAGGAGATCAACGTGGACGAGGTTCGCGCTGGCATCTTCCTGCGCTTCACGGGCCGGCTCACGCTGGACGCCGACCTGGCGCGGGGTGAGTATTCGGACGGCAACCTGCGAACCATGAGCTACAGCCGGCTGTCGTACCGCCTGCCGACGAAACCCCGCGTTGATCTGTACGGGGCGTTCTATTACCAGAATGTGAATGATTCCTCGCCTCTCTACTGGGATCCCTCTAACTTCCAGAGCTATGCGCTGGGGGCCCGGTGGGAGGATGCGTGGGAGGGCAGGCACCATTTTGCTCTGGAGGGGCAGATCGCTTTCCACCCCAACGAGGAGGATCTTCTGGGCGGACAGATTCAGGGATACACGGAATGGGACCTCAATGATTACCTCTCGCTGCGCGGCTCCGCCATGTACTTGACCTCGCCCCAGGACAGGAGCGGCACCGGCGAGGATTACGACGCCTACTACATCTCGGGGGCTCTCATTGCGCGTTTCCCGCACCGCGGCTCCCAGCCTCGGACGCGCGGAACTGGGAATCGTTAGATCATGGAATTCTCACTCGGCATCTGGGACTACCTTCACTTCGGGCTGGCGCTCGGAGTTTTCATCCTGGCGCGTCTGAGCCTGCGACCGATCGCCATCCGCTGGATCGCGGTGTGGCTCAGCGTCTATCTGTCCACGAGGTATTTCTGGTGGAGAATTCTGTTCACGCTGAACACCACGAGCACCGTGGGGATGGTGATCAGCGTGAGCCTGCTTCTCGCCGAGGCGTACGGATTCCTGGCAGCAGTACTTTTCTATTTCCAGACCCTGTCGCCTCGCGAATCCACGCTGCCACCTGTCGATCCCGACCACTCTCCCTCGGTCGACATCATGGTCACGATTTACAACGAGCCGCTCGATATCCTCTACCGCACGCTCGTTGCCTGCCAGGCCATTGACTATCCGTCCAAGGAAGTGATCATCTGCGATGACGGACAGCGCGATGATGTCCGCCAGCTCGCTGAGGAGCTGGGATGCCGGTATATACGGGGACCCCGCAACGAAGACGCGAAAGCAGGGAACTTGAACCATGCCCTCGGGTTGACGAACGGTGATCTCGTTCTAACGTTCGATATCGATCACATCCCCGTCCGATCTTTCCTCGGAGAGACCGTTGGGTTTTTCCAGGACCCCAAGGTTGTTCTAGTTCAGACCGCCCACCATTTCCACAACCCGGACATCTTCCAGAAGAACCTGCGGGTCAAGGAGATTGCCTCCAACGAGCAGGACATGTTCTTCCACGTCGTGCAGGCGGGACGAAATCGCTGGAACGCGAGCTTCTACTGTGGCAGCGGCGCCGTTCTGCGCCGCAGTGCTCTCGAGGAGATCGGCGGGTTTCTGACCGACACGGTTACCGAGGACATTCACACTAGCATCGCTCTGCACGGAAGAGGGTACCGCTCCGTCTACGTCAACAAGGACCTCGCGGCCGGTCTGGCTCCGGAGGACTTCAGCTCGTATCTCCACCAGCGCCAGCGCTGGGCGCGGGGATGCTTCCAGGTCTTCCTCAGGGCCAACCCGCTGTGGGCACGGGGTCTGACGCTGAGCCAGAGGATCTGCTATTTCGCGTCGATCTTCTATTTCCTCCACGGGCTGCCCAGGCTGATCTTCCTGCTGGCACCTCTGACCTACCTGCTGTTCAACCAGTATCCGCTGAGGGCGGGGATCCTGGAGCTGATCAGCTACTACCTGCCACACATGGTTGCCTTCGTGTCGGTGCTGCCGGCCATCACCCGGGTCTTTCGAAAGACTTTCTGGGCCGACATCTACGAGACCGTGATGTGTTTGCCTCTGACGGTGGCTTTCTTTGGTGTGCTCTTCAAGCCGCGCAAGAGGGAGTTCGCCGTCACCCCGAAGGGATTGACCCTTCCCTTCGCCAAGATTGATCTGGGCATTGCATGGTGGCTGCTGGTTCTCGGACTCCTGACGGCCGCGGGGATCTGGATGGGCCTGTACGAGTTCTCAGTGCAAGGCGTGAGTGCGGCACTGATCATCAACCTGACATGGACCGTCTACAACTTCATCATCCTCATCGCCTCGATCCTCGCGGCGTACGAGACGCCTCAGCTCAGAACCACGCCTCGGGTGGAGCGGCAGATTCCGTGCGAGGTGAAGCTACGGGACGGAGATCTGATCGAGACCCAGACAAGAGACCTGAGCGAGACAGGACTGTCGCTGGATCTGGAAAAGATCTACAGCCTCAGCCCCAATGTCGAGGTGGTGCTGAAGGGGGATGGTGAGGAGACCCGCCTGCGGGGCGATCTCACGCGGTATGACCGCAGGCGAAGCGCCCAGAAGCCTTCGGTCGGCATCCGCTTCAAGGACCTCACAGAAGAACAGCACCGCAGCATCGTGCGCCAGATGTACAGCTCCCCCGAGACCTGGGCCCATGCCCACGATCGAACCGAGGCAGGAGCATTCCTGTCTTTCTGGAAGATCCTCACCTCGGTGCCGAGAGCCCGCATCATCTACAAGCCGATGCAGAGACGCTCTCTCAGGTACGGGCTGCAGGTCGACTGTGAGTTCCGGGCCGACGGCCAGACCCAGACGGGAAGGCTACTGGATATGGGGGATGGTGGCATGGCCGTGGAGCTGGATCGTGCCATCCCCGAGGAGATCCAGGAAGTGAGCGTCACCCTACTGGATCGCGCTGGACAGAGCTTCGAGGTGAGCTGCACCCCCGTCTACCAGGTGAACTCGCCGGGCGGAATGAAGCTTGGCCTGCGCGTCCTGGACCCTTCCACCTTCTCCCGCTGGATCGCTGAAAAGCGCTAAGGCCGCGGGCCCGCGGTCTCTCCCGCCGGGTCGCGGGCGGGAGTTGTTCCTGAGGAGGAGGCGGTTCCTTCGGTCGCGGTTTTATCCCCGCCCACACGATCTCCCCGGTCGATCCGTGAAGAGACGAGCGAAAGGTTCTTGCGGGCTGCTGCCAGGCCAGGCTCGATCGCCACGGCCAATCTGAAATCCTCCTCCGCCTGCTCGAGCCGCCCAAGCTTGAGGTGCACCAAGCCCCGGTTGTTGAGCGCCCACGCGTCGCCCGGGTGGAGGGTGAGCGCCGCGTCGAGGCTCGAGAGTGCCTCCTTCAGTTGCCCCGAGTTCAACTGGTCGAGCCCGCGGTTGTAATAGGGTGCGGGAAACTTCACATCGAGGTCGATGGCGCGTGCATAGTCGGCGGACGCCGCCTCGAGATGGCCCGCATGGCTTCGGAGGACGCCGCGGTTGTTGTAGATGCGCGCCGCGACCTCGTCCGTCGTCAGATCTCGCAGGAAGACCGGATCGGATGGATCTGCCTCGTCGATGCGGTACCGGGTCCGGTAATCGGCATCCGGGTGTTCAGCCCCTTGCTCCAGTAGCTCCGTGTTGATCCTCGCCCCGCCGTTCAACCAGCGCACGAACAGGTGTGCGGGCGTGGCCGCGCCCACGACCGGAAGCTCGAGCCGGTCGGCCAGGATCAGGTAAATCTGTGCCAGCCCCACGCAGGTTCCGGATCGAGTCTCAAGAACCTCGTGCAACAGGAGTCCCGCTCCGCTTTCAGATCTGCCGTCCTCTGGTCGCCGTGTATCGAGCGCGGTCGATCCGCGGAATCCTGCCTCGGTAAAGAAGAACCGGTCGAAAAGCTCGCGACGCTCTTGAGTATTCTCCGCCCCACGGATCCGGCGCTTCGCCTTCTTCTCCAGACGGCTCAGCGCCCGCCGGATCTTCCGGGCGCTCGCCTCCGGGTCCGACTCGGTAGCGATAGCGATGGCGGCTGACTCCAGGAGCGGAGCCGAGGGTGGCTCAGCCGCCTGGAGAGCCCGGCCCACCCCTGGTGCGAAGAGCCCTGCGAACAGCGCCAGCGCGATCGCAACCGGTCCAGGACGGTAGGCCGCCTCGGATGCCCCCATGCAATCTGAGTAATGCTCGGCCATACTTCAATTGTATAGCTGACCTTCCAGTATCTCGCCTGGCCGAATAGGGCGGATTCAGGCCGCTCGAGAACGGACCCGGCGTTTCTGGCATGTGGCTTCGTTAGGGCGGTGAGTCAGCCCCGGAGACTTCCAGTTCGGGCTCCTTAAGTTGCTTTGTGAAAAGGTTTTGAGCGAAGTTCAAGTCTGAGTTCCCGGCCGGCGTCTGCGGGTCGGCCAGGGCGACGATCTCAAGTTGGGCGAGGGCTGTAAAAAATATGGGTTGACGCCAAGTCAGTTTCGACGTAAAAAACTTATAGCAATAGGCCATCTGACCGGTTGCCGGGGGGGCTCTGGCGCCTGCACGTGGGGGACGTGCCAGTGAAGAACCGGAAGGAGGGGGGCCGGGTCACCCGCCAACGACCCGGACCGCCGAAGGTCGAAAGCCTCAATCCCACCAAAATCTAATCTGCGTGTGAACGCTCGTCGTTCGCCTGGGGGCCGCTGCGCCATAAGCGTCAAGCGCGGCCGAGGGGGAGGAAGTCTCATGACACATCACAAGTTCACTCTGATCACGCTCTCGAGCATTCTTCTGGTTTTGGGCCTGTCCGGCCTCACCGGCACCGCTCTGGCCCAGAACGAGAACGAGCAGATCGGGTTCTCAGAGAAACACTTATTCGACGGGGACCATTTCGGTGAGAACCTCGACATCCTGAACGGCAACCTTGTCCTGACTGTACCTATCGGACAAGCCTACCGTGTAACGGACAGCCTCGAGTACCGTCTCCTTCTGACCTACAACTCCAAGTTCTGGATCGAGGAAAAACCCGGGCTAGAAGTTACTGTAACACCGCTTCTGGTGGGATCTACGGAAGCGGAATGGGAGGGCCGGACGGATAAGGAGTTGCACAACGCCGGGCTTGGTTTCCGGCTCCACATGGGCCGTATTTTCTACGCCCAGCCATACCCGAACACAGTATCAACCCCCGATGTGTCCCTCGATCCAGGCTGGTACTACGAAGATCAACAAGGCGCTGCTCATCCAATCGCCTACTGCCCAGTCCTCGAAATATCATCCAGCGCTGACCTGTCCGGCCCCTTCGGTGATCCGGTTCCAATCGAAGAAGCCGGTCTCTGCCCCACGACGGGAGATTACAACCATTACGAGACGGTGGATGGGACCTACATGCGGGCTGAGAAGATCTTCGATTCAGTCACGGGAGATCACACCGGCTGGTACCTCTACCCCGGTGACGGGACCAAAATGACTTTCCTTCACCATCCCGACGGCGATCCAAATCCGAAGCTCGATCCGGACGCAGAAGTTCTGCGGGGCTTCTACGTGACACGAATCGAAAGCGTGGAGAAGTACGTCACAGTAGATAACGAAAACAACGAGACCGTGCTTCCATACGACTACATCGACATCACCTATGGAGGGTCTCTGATTCAGCACTCGATCGTTCAAATCGACGAGTACCGGGCTGACCCAGCGATTCCCGAAGACCAGCAAGTTGCTGCTCGAACGATCCTGTTTACAAACGAAAGCTCTCTGACGGTACCCTCGTGCGATCCCCAGGGAGGCACGCGAACTGTGGATGTCCATGGAGGATTGGTCACCTCCGTCACCCTGCCGGCATTCGGTGGCTCTACCGCCACTTACGATTTCGAGTACTGCATCGATGATGTATCGGCTCCTATTTACCTTACGTGCCGCCAGTTCGCTGTGTGCTCCGATGCGGACGCTCTTGACGAGGTGTTCGAGGGTGTACCTCTTCTCAAGCGTATCGTCTTCCCAGCCACCTCGCCCACGGGGAACCGCGAGGCGATCAGCTTCTCGTATGAGCAGAGTCTTGCACTCCCGGAGAGACCTTTTGATGTCGCCGATACCGGGACGTACGGCGAGCTCATGGAGCGAATCCTTCCAACGGGAGCCGTTTTTCGGTACCAGTACGATAACTACGACTACGGAAGCATCTACCCAACGCCCCAGGGTAATGGCAGTCGGAAAGGGGGGACCATCATCAACGGCACGGCGTCCGTAACGGAGACGCGCCACGTGACGCGCAAGTACCGGTACGATGACGCAGCCGACGCAACTCCCGAGATCTGGACATACCTGCGCAGCGGGGATATGCCCGGTGGTGCGTCTCAGATCCTCTCGAGTGTGCCGTCAAGAGTGCATGTGATCAATCCCGAGGGAAATGAGACGGTCTACTACTACTATGCGCCCGACCTTAGTAGATTCGATGACAACACCCCTTCACCCACAATTGCAGCCTCAGAGCCTGGTTTTTTCCTGTCGGGATACAACTACCGCATCGATACCTATAAAGGGAGCTGGGGCACAGGCAAGCTCATGCGGAGGGAGCGCTTCAAGTACAACACATTCAGAAACTACGATAAGTACACGAAGAGAAACACTCAGCGTGTGTATGGGGAAGCAGAAATCTCTGATGATGGGAATGCATCCAGCCAGCACGCACGGAAGATTGATACCTGGGTCTACGACACTTTGGGTCATCCGGTGTTTCATCAGGAGACCGATCTTGGTCCAGCCGGGCAGCTCCGGTCGATGCGAACTCAGAAGCAGGCCTGGAGAACCCGGGATCAGCTGAGCGCATTTCAGGTGGAGAACTGGGTCATCCATTTGCAGGAGAACGATGAATTGCTGGATCGGGGCGGTCGTGTTCTGGTCCGAAATGAATATACAACGACTGAAGAGGGGAAGCTGAGATCCCAGGTGCGTCTCGCGAACCCAGAAATGGGGCCCGACGCGGGCGAGGATCTCCAGACCACTTATTGCTTTGACGGAGATGATCGGGTCGGTGTGCCGCCACCTGGAGGATCGATCTATCCGGTTCACGATCCCACAGCTGCGGCCCATGGTTGTAACTCTGAACCGAACCCTGATGGAAATCGCAGCGGCAACATCATTCTGAAAAAGCTTAGCGGTGGAGCCACACCGGATGAACCAGCCCCAGCCCTGTACGAGATCGAGTATACCTACCAGGCTGGAGGTTATCTCGCCGGCAAGCGCTTCAGGGAGAACGGAGTCCCCTTGGCGTGGTGGGCCATTGAGCGGGATCGGGATCCCCAAACCGGCCTAATTGAGGAGGCCCGTGATACTGCAGGTGTTAGCACGCGCTATACCTATGACGAGCTGGGCCGGATTAGGCGCATCGAGCCCGATACGCTCAACGGATTCGAGCATCCCACCGAGATCCGGTATCCATCGATCACGCGCACGGTGGTCATGCAGGGAGCATCCTCATTGCTGGGGACAATCGCATACGATGCAGCTTCACCCTGTACGGTGTCAGGCGATTTCATCTGCTCTGAATATCTTTACGATGGGCTAGCCCGCCTCGTTGAAACCCGCAAGCGACAGTACGACGACTCGCTGGCCTCCGTGCATCGCTGCTACACTCCTTCGGGAAAGCCCTCCGAACAAAGTGAGTCCATCCTCGCCGTAGACCCCTTTCAGTGTGGAGATGTTTCCCCAGGAGCTGCAGCGCGGACGTGGACCTATTACACGGCAGCGGGAGAAAGTACCGTTGACCCGCTGAACCGCCCGCGGAGAATTGTGAGCGCCGACGGTTGGCTTACCGAGTACGACTACAGCGGCCGGGAGACCACGATACGCGTGAACGGGCTGAACCACGACCTGACTGCGGCGGGAACTGTCACAACCGTCCAGGAGAGGGATGGATTTGATCGGCTGATCTCGGTCGATTCGGATGGTGGTGCCGATGCGGAGTACGTTTACGATGAGCAGGATTGGCTCGTCGAGGTTAGTCTTGATGGCACCGATGAAGAGGGACAGCAGATAACTCAGAAAAGGAATTTTACCTATGATGGTCTGGGTAGAATGATCGAAGAGATCCACCCGGAGAATGGCCGCACCGTTTACCTGGCCTTTGATCCGCTCGGCAACGCCCTTCAAAACGAAAACTCAGATGGGAAGAGATTCCAAAGCGTTTATGACGCAGCAGGCCGGCCGCTGCGTGAAGAGCTTGCGAAATTTTCAAAGAATGGGAGGATCACCTGGAAGATTCTCGCGAACAGAGTCTACGATACCAGTCAATTCGGGGACCAGGGTGATCGGCCGATCGGCAAGCTGACCCGGGTCTTGAACTACGACGATGATGAACACCTCCTTTCGGAGCGCAAGCTCCAGTACGCGGGGCTCAATGGACGTGTCGATCTAGAGGAGACCTGGCTCGGAGAATGGGGGGAAAGGGTCAAGACAACGTATCAGTATACCGGTCTGGGTCTTCTTGCGCGCCTCGAATACCCTGGAGATCCGTCGTGGACTCAGCCGCTTGGAGCCCAATATGAGTACACAAACGGTTTTCTGTCGGCGGTCAGCACCCAGAACGCCCCAACCAACCTCATAGCGGCCAACTTTACCTACAACCCCGCAGGAGGGATCCAGTCCTGGGAGGCGGGAAATGGCACTCGCACAACGATTGAATCCGACGTGAGGAACCGTCCGGGACGGATTTACGTGGATCGTGATCCTAGTCTTCCATCCACTGCTATGCTCACCGATCCAGAAGCAAACGATGAGACCTTTCTCATGCGTCTGGGACATATCTCCGTCTCTCCTTACCGTGTTGTTGGCGGGCCTCAGGCGAAAGAACCAAAACGAAGGAAGGAGCCTGGAGAGGGTGGCGGCGGCGGCGGTGGTATCAGCCCGGAAGACAACAGTACCGCCTGTCACGACGAGAAGGATAACGACGCGGATCACCTAACCGATTGTGCGGATCCGGAATGCTATGTTTACTGCAACGAAAACCTTGGCCAATTGTGTTCCGACGGCGTCGACAACGACCTTAACGGTTTCACTGATTGCGCCGATCCGGGATGCACGTTCTTCTGCACCGAGACAACCTACTCAAGGTGCCATGACGGGCAGGACAATGACGCTGACGGTTTCACGGACTGCAATGACTCGGAATGTGCCGTCGCCTGCACCCCTGAGGAATCTTACGAGGCGTGCACAAATGGGATCGATGATAACGCGAACTTCCTAACGGATTGCGAAGAACCGTACTGCCAGAGCCTATTCTGCGGGCCGCAGCCGACATCAGAAGACGATGCAGCCCTGTGCGCCGACCGCCTCGACAACGACTGGGATGGAAAGATCGATTGTGGTGATCCTGATTGCGCGGCTCAGATCGCGTCTTGCCGGTTCTGGGACAGCGGTCTATACCTCTACGATGGATCTGGAAACATCACGGACATTGGCCTGGACCATTATGAATATGACCGTCTGAACCGTCTCACGTACGCTTCGTTGAGCACAGCCGGCAACAACTGGGTGGAATACGGCTACGATCCATTTGGAAATATGGGCTTCTGGGAGAAAGGTCAGCAAGGCCTCCCAGCAAACGCGGCTGGGTTTTTCAATATGGATTTAGAGACGAACCGGATCCGTTCGAAATCAGTCGATTACGCTGCCTACAGTCCGTTCCAATATGACGCTGTCGGAAATCTTGTGCAGGACGAGCGATACCTGTACCAGTACGACGCACGCAAGCGGCTCGTCCAGGTTGATACACTGACTGGCTCGAGCGTTGCGACTTACTATTACGATTCCTCAGATCACAGGATTCAAAAGATAGAAGATGGTAAGACGACGTATTATGTCAGGGACGCAACGGGAAAAGTTCTCACGGAGTTCGTGGCGGAAGGAGTATCGAATCCCCGCTGGGATAAGGCGTACGTCTATGCAAACGATCAGCAGCTCGGTATGCTGAGTTCACTCGAAGGCAAAGTCGATCCCCCGGAACGGGTCGGAGCAATCATTGAAGATCTTCCCCCCAATTCTCGTTCGGTGCTCGTGTACTGGACGGACAGTCCGAGTCCGGCCGTGGCGGGCTACATCGTGCACCGCAGGGCTGAGACAGGTACCGCAGCAGCGTTGACGGAAGTCCCGAACTATGGCAATACCTACCTTGATTCAGCCGGTCTTCAAGCGGGGGAAACGTATTATTACAGTGTTCAGGCCATCGATCGATCTGGAAACCAGAGCGTTCTCTCGCCTGAATCCGCTGTCGAGTTCTCTGCCGGGTCACCACCGATGCCTACGATTTCTTCCTTGACGCAAGTAGACAACGCAATGGTGATCTCCTGGATACTGGATCCGAATGCGACGAGCGAGGAGATTGCAAATCTGCACCTATTCGAGCTAATCCGGTACATTGGAGTTTCGCCGCCCACGGTAGATACTGTTTTGGATCCGAACGGTGTCTTGAATGAGACGGTCGCGAGTCAGTCACCCTCTGGGTATGAGATCCTTCCTCTGGATCTTCAGATGACGACGCCCTACACCTTTGAGGATAGTGAAAGACTGGAAAGCGGGAAGACTTATAGTTACCAGGTATGTGCACTGGGAAGGGCAGGAGAAGCGCTATGCTCGGAGCATCCGTTCTTTTTTGGTGTGATAAAGCGAACATTCCAGGCAGCACCATCCGATGTACCAGTAATAACGGGTGGTTTACCCGAGGCCGGACCGGTCCAGCGGCCCGCGGAATTCAGTGCCGAGGCGGATCCGACCAGTGCGCAGCGCATCAACCTCTCCTGGAGGCCGGTAGGCGGCCAGGAGATTGCAGAGTACCGTATCTATGAGGAACTGACTGGCGGAACCTTGAGCCTGATGGCGACAGCCGGTCCTGGCACCAGCTCACACGTCCTCACGGCTACGGATGGAATCCAGCCTGGAACCCTCTACCGCTTCCGTCTGGCTGCTGTCGATCTTCAGAGCCGTGAATCGGCCCCCTCTGCAATTGCCGAGACGCGCACCCGCAGTGTGGCGGACGTCCCGCAGTTTGAGATCAAGCGCACTACCTGTGAGCCAAGTGAGTTGGATGTAGAGGGGCAAGGCCAGGTTCTGTGCGGCGTCCACAAGAGCATGGCAAGAGATGGATGGTTCTGGACCCGCATTGCGGAAATCGAACAGAGGGACGATGATCCAGCGTCCAGGTACGGCTTCCGGAGATACTTCAGGCCTTGCGATCCCGCCGGTATGAACTGTGGTGCCTGGTCCATCGACGATACGGAGACGTCCGGGTACTCAAGTTCGTATAGCAGCCTCGAGGGAGCCACACAATACACTCACCCCTCTCTTGTGGCCATCTCTAATGATGAGGTGACAACGCAGAGCAACAGCGAAGGACAGAGCTATGTCGTTGATACGTATGTCGTACCCCCCGACCCGAATGGAGTTGTTTACCGCGTGTTCCAGCGTCCATCGCATCTCTGCCGCATCGGTGAGTATGCTTACTCGACGGTTCGGGGTCACGTAGAAGGCGATCCTTCAGTCAGCCGCTTTGTGATCGATGAGGAATCCGTGCTGTCCATCCCCGAATTCTTCAACCCGAATGAGGCGTTTCGAAACGTGGAAGTCTACGACGAGTTCGCACCCGTGGGAGATCGTTACAAGACGCGGCTGAGGTCCTGGAGCTCGTGCCAGGTGGGAAGCGCGGGCATCGGGGACGATGCCCATCTATACACGGGGCAACGATGCATTCTGCAGGGACAAAACGGCCACATCATCGGTTATCGAATTTACTGGATGCCGGTTCCGTACTGCGGTGTGCGCGGATACAACGTCTACAGTGTCCACCAATGGTTCGACAGAGACGCCCCGAGAAAAGGCCCTCTGGGACAGCTGTCACCCGACTCTCCCTTTCCTCTTCCGCCTTCGGAGGATCTCAACAGGAACGGCTACCTGGATGATGGCACGTGTATAGACACTGGTGAGTGGTGTATGAACGATAACGACTGCAGAGCTCCGCTCTGTGTATCCGGTGTCTGTGAGGGCACAGGCAGTCCCTGCGAGACGGAAGGTGCGACCTGCTCTCCAAGGTGCGGATCTGGTTTCTGTGAGGGTTCGGAGGATCTGGACTGCGACGGAAAACTGAGTGATGCCCTGCTCAAGCTCAACACTGAGCTGATCACCGGCCACCATTTCGATTACTACCCGCCACTGACTGAGGTGGACTTAGGTTTTACGACCAAGTGGAAGTACGAAACGGAAGATGACGCGCACCGGTATTACGCCCTGCCTCACTATGTCACTGTCGAAGCTGTGCTCGACGACGCAACGCTTCCTCTGGGCAGTCCACTCAACGATCTTGCCTGGGAGCGTTTCTCTTGCCCCATGGCGGTGGCCGACGTTCACATAAGCTATACCTCTCCGGAGCCTCACTATTTAACTTGTGAGGGAAGTTTTCCAGCAGCGTCCGACAATGGAGTTTGCTGGACCGACCCCTTCCTGAGTCCAAATACAGAGGACCTGAACGGCAACGGAGTTCTGGATCCCGGAACTTGTACCGATACCGGACTGCCTTGCATCAATGATCAAGACTGTGGAGGCGTGGCTGAGAGCTGTGTAGGAGAGGAGGATGGTAATCAGAACAATGTGCTGGATGGCGGTTCCTACCGTGCTGATTATATTGCAGCCGCTCCCGGCTTCGAAGGTACTATCTGTACGATGGAACCTTTTACGTGGGGAGAAACGTTGTACATGGACCCGGAGGGGGTTCGATTGAAGACGGAGATCTGGGCGAGCCTGGAGAATGGCGAGCCGGAGCTCCCCGCACCGCCGAAGGAAATGTTTTCCTGTGGAGAGACCTGGATTGCAACAGCCAATAAGTCAACCGGTTTGGGGTTGATGGATGCCAGTACTGTGAATGGTCGGCCGACAGTTATCGCCGGTATCGCCGAGTTGCTTGATGAGTCGATTGTTTCTTTCGAGGCGCAGGCTTCTCCACACAGGCCGATCGGCTCATCGACCATGCCGGCCAACGAGATCACTTATTATCACACTGATCATCTGGGAAGTGTTCGTCTCACCACCGATCAGCACGGCTTCAAGGTCCGCGAGACTGTCTTCTGGCCCTTCGGTGAGGAGGCCATGCCCGCTGCCTGGGACACCAACACCCACCGCTTCACCGGCCATGAACGCGACTCCGAAACCGGCCTCGACTACATGTTAGCTAGGTACTACTCCCCGGGCCTGGGAAGGTTCCTGGCGGTGGATCCTATTCAGGAGAGTGCGGAGATCGAGGACCCTCAGTCCTGGAATCGGTATGGTTACGCAGGGAACAACCCGGTCAAGTTCATCGACCCTGATGGGAAAGTCAAGTTTGCGACTACTCAGGCACAGAATGAGTACAACCAAGCCAAGCCCTATCTATCGTCTTCGAAGGAAGGGAAGAAAGTGATTGCTAACTTGGAAGCTCTTTCCGGTAGCAATGAACCCACGCTCGCGCTAAATAGCAACCATAATGACTCGTTTGATCCCTCGACGAATACGTTAAACTGGGACCCAACGAGTGGACTTGACGTGAGCGGAGAGGGTGGAAAAGCAGACTCACAAGGGGGTACGATACAATCCCCTGCCTTGGGACTGCTCCACGAAGCGGACCATGCCGTTCAAGCGAATACCGACCCAGCGAAACAAAATAAGGACGCTGGGAAAAGTGATTCTAAATATGGAAACAAGGAGGAGAAGAGAGTCATTAAGGGCTCTGAGAAGAAGGCGGCAAAGCAGCTAGGCGAGCCGACAAGGAAAACGCATGGCGGGAAACCCGTGCGCACGACTGGCTCAACATCCAAAAAGGTCCAGAAATGAAACCCCGTCCTCGAATGCGTAGCGTCCTAATTTTCCTGAGCCTGGTGCCATCTGGGCTAGCTTTGTCCGCAAGTGTGCAGTTACAGGAGGGGAATATGACAGTTGTGCCGGAGGGCTTCCTGGCCACACGCGAGCGGAGCGTAGTTGTTGAGGCAATCTCTGCCCGCAAGTTGTTTCGAACGAACCTTGATCAAGAGAGATTTGAGAATTACCTCCAGACCAGTGGACCTGACTATGTGTTGCGTATCACGACCTCTGGGATGATCAAAGAGCTGGTAGATAGACTTCAATCTTTACAAATGAAAGAATCTCTCTCTTCAGAACTGATCGACCTTCGATACAGGATAAGTTTCGACGATGGCGAGAAGAACTTAGGTCGCGTTTATGTTGGGGCGTTTGGTGAGATCCTGACCCAGGGTAAAGTGTTTCAACCGGATGTTAAGGGTAAATGGCTCCGTGAAGTCTGGACCATTCTACAAAGTGACATCATAAAGTGACAATCAATGTTCGGTGGCGTGGGTATGTGGTGGAGATTCGGCTTGCAAGCGCAGTCAGGAGCGCCCTGGCAACATGGGACAGCTCTCTGATCGGGCCCATCTCAGGGAGGCCGTGCACGGCCGAGTAGGCAGGCGAGCTTCCCCGAGAAGGAGGCTCACTGTGAACACCATCGCAGCGCCGTCCCGTCTGGGCATTGGTTGGGTGATTCTGGTTTAGTCACGCACAAGCCTAGGATTTTTGAAGGCGTCTTGTACTGGTTTTGAAGGTGTTTTGTAGCGGATCTGGTGGAGTTCACGAAGATGGCGCAGTTCGGCTTGGAATTACAGATGAAAACGAAGTGCTTCGTGTCCTGTTATCGTCGAATAACGACGCCCTTACGTTCTTAAGTTTGTACGATGGAGACGGGCAGGAGCGGAACGTCATGAGCGTGGACAAGAATGGCAGGGGGCGCTTACATCTCTTGGATGAAAGCGGGAAAGTGATCTGGTCTAATCCGTAGTTTTTGAACTTGGTCTTCCCCCGATTTGACGCACACCCAGATAAGCTAGCAGCCTCGCCAGCGGGAGGTGGTCAACCGTTAATAAGGCGCGGCCTGCTGAGCAACGTTCCTTTTAGAGCCATCTACTTCCCCTGTCCTTACCGTAACCTCTTGATAATGGATCATTTACATTCCTCTCTCGCTCGTCAGCTCCCAAGCGAAATTGATGTTAGCTAGGTACTATCGGCCTAGAATCGCCTGGATCACCTGGCCTGAGTCAGAGAGGCTATCCAGGTGGGCGGAAGGATTGAGCGATTGCAGCTTCTCAGCGGTGGTCCAGCCGGTGCTGACAGCGACGGAGCGGGCGCCGATGGAGCGGCCGCACAGGACATCGTGCTCGCTGTCGCCGACGATGACGAGCTGATCGCCAGAGATCTCTGGCGCCAGGATGCGACGGGCACGCTCGAGAGCAAGGGCGGGAAGCTCGTAGCGATCCTCGCGGTCGCTTCCGAAGCAGCTCACCGAGAAATCAAAGTACGACTCCAGATCAAAGTGACCGAGCTTGAGGCGGGCGCCGGTCTCCACGTTCCCGGTCAGAAGGGCGACGTGGGCTTCGGAGTGATCAGCCAGGGCGTCGAGTAGCTCGCGGACTCCGGGCATGAGGTGGGCCTGCTCGAGTATCGGGAGCGCCTCAGCGAAATACTTTATGTAGAGCCGGACCGTCTCCGGCACGGCTGCCTCCAGCTCCTCTCCCTTCAGGCCGTTCATTGCCAGGATGTCGCGGGCGATCTGCGGGTCGGTCTTGCCGCTGAAGGCGTAGCCGTCGGCGTGGATGGCTCTTCCCGCCGCCTCCGAGAGCGAGCGGGAGAAGACCTGACGGGCTCCGCCTCCCGTGGTCATCAGGGTGCCGTCGATGTCGAACAGGACGATCTTCAAGCGCCTGGAGTCCTGTTCGGTCATCGGATCGGGATATTCCTGATTTGCGTCACGGGGAGAACATATTTTCGCACATTCCCGCGTGCAAGCCGAGAGCCATCGGGGCGCGCTGAACCGCACTCAGGGCGGCGCGGTAGAATGGAGGGGCAATGACCTGCGATCAGATTGGCAGCATCGTCATCCTCACCGGGGCGGGGATCTCGAAGGAGTCGGGACTGTCGACGTTCCGGGACACGGATGGGATCTGGGCGAAGGTTCGCATCGAGGATGTGGCCACCCCTGAGGCATTCGAGAAAGACCCGGAAAGGGTGCAGGAGTTTTACAATGCCCGCCGCCGGGGGTTTCTCTCGGAGAGCGTCCAGCCGAACGCCGCCCATCAGGCACTGGCCGATCTTGAGCGGCGATGGAGCAAGGATCTGCTGGTGGTGACGCAAAACATCGACGATCTGCACGAGCGCGCCGGTACGCGCAGCCTGGTCCACATGCATGGGGAGCTCCTGAAGGTGCGCTGCGCGAGGACAGGCCAGGTCTACCCGTGGAGGCGGGATGTCACACCGGAAGATGCCTGCGAGTGCTGTGGAAGCACAGGAACGCTGCGGCCCAATGTTGTCTGGTTCGGGGAGATCCCGTTCGACCTGGATCGGATCTACGCGGCGCTTCAGTGTTGCAGCCGGTTCATCGCCATCGGCACTTCGGGCCAGGTCCATCCAGCGGCGGGGTTCGTGGCGGAAGCCCGCCGTGGCGGGAGGGCGCGCACGGTCCTCCTGAACGCGGAAGCCACCGACACGTCGCCGCTCTTCGACGAGCAGGTCCTGGGTCCGGCCTCGAGGATCGTGCCGGAATATGTCGAGAAGCTCCTGGCTGAGAACCGGGACTAGAGGATCGTGAGAGAATGACGGATATGGATCCGTTTGTGAGCCGGTAAAGGAGATGATGATGAGCGCGGACCCGAAGCAGGGCCAGGGCGGCCAGAGGAAGCAGATCCCGATCAAGATCGATGAGCAAATGCTGGGAGGCGTTTACGCCAATCTTCTCCTGGTCAGGCACACACGAGAGGAGTTCATCCTCGATTTCGTAGGCCTGTTCCCGGAGGGAGGGAAGCTCAACGCGCGGGTGATCACCAGCCCCAGCCATCTGAAGCGCATCATGCGGGCGCTACAGGATAACGTGAACAAGTACGAAGCTTCGTTCGGTAAGGTGGTTGAATCGGAGGAGCCTCCCAAGGCGATCATTCTGGGGGAAGGAAGCGACAAACCGAACTGAACGGCCTGCCTCCCCGCCCGCGAATAGCAGTCCGGCTCAGCTAGCCGGGTCCAGGGCGGAGGGCTGGCGGCGGGTTGCGCGGCGCCGCTTCTGCACTTCCGGGTGCTCGATCGCCGCACCCACCAGGTAGATCGATCCGCATACGCAAACCGCTCCTCCGGCTGTGGTGAGCGCCAGCGCCACGTCGAGCGCGCGCTTCGAGTCATTTATGACGGTGAGCCAACCGTTGAGCGAAGCGAGCGACATGCTGAGCATGCGTGGATCGGCGGAGCGTCGGTACGGCACGCGTGTCAGGATCACACGCTTGGCCAGGGGGAAGAGGTGCCGGGCCATGTGCTCGATCAACTTGTCCTGCATGGCGCCGAAAACCAGTGTCAGGTCCTCGAACTTGCTCTGCGAAAGATAAATGGCCAGGGCACGCGCGCCCGCGGGATTGTGAGCGCTGTCCAGGATCAGCAGGGGACGTCCCGGCAGGTGCTCGAGCCTTCCAGGCCAGCGCACGCCACTCAACCCTGCCTCGATCGACTTTCTCTCAAGATCGATTCCTTCGTTTTCCAGGTGCTCGAGCACGGCGATGGCGGTGCGGGCGTTGTCAACCTGATGCATGCCCGCCAGACCGAGGCGGATGGGACCGTAGGAGCGTTTGCGGGTGCGAAAGCTCACGCGCTCGCCGCCCT
>JAPUKU010000083.1 GCA_027295505.1 Acidobacteriota bacterium | reverse complement strand
GCACGCTATCACCGGTTTCGTGCGAAACAGGCCTAACTTTGCTCAAATAAGGGTATAATTGGTCATTGTACCCGACATTTTGAACTGGCGGCTCCGGCGAGAGCCCGGAAACGGAGGGGGACTCCTTGCATTTTGAACCCTTCAACGAGATCGGCGACACGCCCCACATACTGGTGGACGGCACGGGAAACGAGCACACGGTGCTGGCGCTCTCGCACTGGCCGAAGAGCGGTACGCCCGCCGCGCTCAAGGAGGATCTCTCGGCCGAGATCGTTTTCAAGTACCTGGACCATCCCGAGCACCACGTCAAGATCGAGGCGGCCACCAACAACCATTTCGATGAGGACGGGCTCATCGGTGTGTACACGCTGATCAATCCGCAGAAAGCGGCCGAGCGACGCGAGCTTCTTATTGATGTTGCCTCGGCGGGTGACTTCGGAACCTACAAGGAACGTGAGGCGGCCCGGGTCGCCTTCACGCTCGCCCGGTACGCCGATGCCGAGCGCTCGCCGCTCGATGCCGGAATTTTCGAGCAGCCGTACGCAAGCATGGGAGATTCGCTCTACCTGGAGCTGCTGCCGAGGCTTCCCGAGATGGTGGCTCATCCGGACCGCTTCCGAAAGCACTGGGAGGAGGATGAGGCCCTGCTGGATCGTAGCGAGCGCGCCATCCGCTCCGGCAAGATCTCCATCCGCGAGAACCCGGCCCTCGATCTGGCGGTCGTCACCCTCCCTGATGAAACCACCCCCGAGGGGGTCGAGCGCTTCACCCAGAACCAGGCGCCGGTCTGCCACCCGCTGGCGCTTCACACCGCAACGGAGCGCTTCCGGCTGCTCCTGGTTCAGGGCCGGACGTACGAGTTCCAGTACCGCTACGAGACCTGGGTGCAGTATGTCTCCCGCCGTCCCTCGCCCCGTGTCGATCTCACCCCCCTGGCCGCCGATCTCTCAGGCCAGGAGGAGGGCAGGGGTACCTGGGAGTTCGACGGCGTCGATCAGATCACCCCGGGCATGCGGCTCACCGGAACCCCCGAGAGCCGTATCGCGCCCGAACGCTTCATCCAGCAGATCGAATCTTTTCTCTCCTCTGCTCCGCCCGCCTGGGATCCATACGATTCCGAGTGAGCGGATCGGGGTTGGAGAGATCGGGTTTGCTTGAATGCACAAGGAGGAGAAGAACATGTGGAATCGCCAAAAAGTGATGGTCCTGATTGCGGGTGTTGGAATCGTGTTCCTGCTGGGTGCTGCCCGTCCCAGTTCTTCGGGGAAGACGAGTTCTACGAGCGCTGCCGAAGACCCCAGAGGCGGCAAGCCGCCCTGCTGCATGCTGCGGGAGATGAGCACAACTTTCGGCTGCATCGGTGGCGGGCCGGTCTCGAATCCGTACGTCTGCGCAGCGTTTTACGGAGTTGTCAGACTGGCCTGCGGCGCTGATTACGTGTGCCCGCAGTGAGTATTCCCCGGTAGTCGAGCCTGCGATCCGGGGGTGTCCCGGGTGCAGGCGGGCCGCAGGCGAGGGAAAGAAGTAGAATAGATTCAAGATTTACGGCATCCAGGCTCTATCATGCACCCAGTCGTCATTGGCACTGCCGGCCACATCGATCACGGCAAGACCGAGCTGGTACGCGCCCTGACCGGTATCGACACCGACCGGTTGAAGGAAGAAAAAGAGCGGGGCATCACCACCGATCTGGGGTACGCCTACCTCGACTATGCGGACGGCCTGCGCCTGGCCTTCATCGATGTGCCAGGCCACGAGCGCTTCATCCACAACATGCTGGCCGGCGCCTGCGGCATTGATGTGGTGCTTCTGGTGGTGGCGGCTGATGAATCGATCAAGCCCCAGACGCGGGAGCACGCCAGTATCTGCCGCCTGCTGGGCGTGCGCCGCGGCGTGGTGGCGCTCACCAAGTGCGACCTCGTGGATCGCGAGACGGCGGAGGTCGTGCGCCTGGAAGTCCAGGATTTTCTCTCCGGGGACTTTCTGGAGGGGGCACAGGTCGTGCTCGTGAGCGCTCGCAGCGGCGAGGGCACGGAGGATCTCAAGGTGGCGTTGAGACGGGCGGCCGAGTCGGCTCCGAAACGTGACACCAGCCGCCCTGCGCGCCTGCCGGTCGACCGTGTGTTCAGCGCCAGGGGATTCGGAACCGTCGTCACCGGCACGCTGTGGGCGGGGCACCTGGTCGTGGACCAGGAGATCGAGATTTTCCCGGGCGGAGGCAGGGCCCGCGTCCGCGGACTGCAGGTCCATCATCGTGCCGTGAAGGAGGTGGTTGCCGGACAGCGAGCGGCCATCAACCTCCAGGGCGTGGAGCACGGCGCGGTGGCGAGGGGCTCGATGCTGCTGGAGCCGGAGACCCAGAGCTCGTCGAGCTGTCTTCTGGCTCGAATCGAGCTCGATGGCGACCTCGCCAGGCGCAAGCGCGCCATCCAGCTCAGCCTTTACCACGGTACCCTCGAGAGTTCGGCGCGCTGGCGCTGGCTGGAGGAGCCCTTGGAAAACGGGGGGGTGGCCAG
>JAPUKU010000082.1 GCA_027295505.1 Acidobacteriota bacterium | reverse complement strand
ACCGCCTCCGGAGCCTGCGGCTCCAGGCGCTCGAGCCAGGCGCTCATGCGCCGTGAGTAAAGCAGTTCCCTGGGATGATCTTCACCTTCGAACCGCTCACGGGTCGGATCGGCTGAGTTCGCCTCATCGAACCGTGTAATGGCCGTCCGAAATCTATCCTCGCTGTCGCTTGCGGGCATCAGTATCGGCCTCAGGCCACGAGCCTGGGGCGGGAACCTTTCCGGAGAGAAAGCTGGGGAGCTCGCGAGCCGGGAACTGCAGGCCGACGTAGAAGGGACCAAACTCAGCATAGTCAGCGCTCGCCTCGTCGAAACGCATCTCGTAAATGAGCTTCTTGAACACCAGGGGATCATCCGCAAACAGATCGACTCCCCACTCCCAATCATCAAATCCGATCGATCCGGATATCACCTGGGTCACCTTGCCGGCGTACCGCCGCCCGATCATGCCATGCTCCCGCATCATTGCGGCGCGTTTCTCGAACGGCAGGTTGTACCAGTTCTTGTGCTCTCCGCGGCGCTTGTTCATCGGGTAGAAGCAGACATGCCGACGGCGGGGAACCTCTGTGAAGAGACGGCCCATCACCCGCTGGCGCTGGCGTTCCATCTCCTCCCCGTAGGCGGCCTGGAACTCGTCGGTCCCCGCCTTGAGGCCCCGCTCCTGTAGATCGCGGTGCACCTTGGCCGTCATCTCGTACATCCCCAGCTCGACCACCGACACGTAGGAGCTGGTCGGAATCAGGAAATCGTTCAGAGCGGTTCCGGCCAGGCGGAGCTCCACCTCGCTGAGGTCGTCAAAGCGACGTCTGAAATGAACCATCATCAGATCAGCCTTGTGCCCGAGCAGGTTGACCCAGGCGCTCGATCCGTCGCCCGGACTTTCCAGTGACTCCAGGACCTTTGTCGCTTCCCCGGCGATCTCCCGACGCCGGGATTCTTCCAGCTTCTTCCAGGCCGACCAGTCGAAGCGCGCCATCTGATGCAGGACCGACCAGCCGTCCATGGTCTCGGGGACAATCGGATGGCTCATCAAGCTGTCTCCTTCTGGGGCACCGGGGCGGTGTGTGCCTGGCGCAGGAACTCGCGCACCTGGTCCGCCGCACGCTCCCCCGAGTCGATGCAATCGGGAATGCCGATTCCACGGTACGAACTGCCGGCCACGAACAGTCCGGGATGAGACGCCAGGCGCTGTTCCACGCGGGCCACCCGGCCAAGGTGCCCCAGCGTGTACTGCGGCATTCCCTTCGGCCAGCGGTAGATTCTCATCATGCTGGGCTCGCTCTCGAGATCCAGGACCGAGCGCAGCTCTTCTTTCACCCAGCGCAATAGCTGCTCATCCGGCGCCTCTCCGAGGTGATCCTCGCCGGCCCGCCCGATGAAGGCGCGGATGAGCACGCTGCCTTCCGGCGATCGGTGTGGAAACTTGGTCGAGGTCCAGGTACAGCCAAGAACCGGCCGCCCTTCGAGCCGCGGCACCACATATCCGGATCCCGTGAGTGGCACCCGCAGCACCGATCGGGGAAAGGCCAGCGACACGGTCGACGTGGAGGCGTATGGAATCTCCTTCAGCACACCCGCGGTTTCGGCATCGATGTCTCCAAGAAGATTGGCCGTGGCGTGGGCGGGGGTCGCGAGAACCAGCGCTTCGGCGCCGAGGCTCTCTCCGCCGTCGAGGTCGACAGAGTAGCCGCACTCCCGGCGCCTGACGCGCAGCGCGCGCCGGCCAAGGCGAAAATTGGCGCCGGACAACCCCGCGTGGATCTTCTCGACGATCTCGGCCAGGCCGTTGCGCAACGTCAGGAACGCCGACGGAGGTGTGGATCCACGGGCCACGGGGACGGCATGCTTCCTGTTCTTGCGCGCGGCCAGGATGGCCCGCGACAGGCTCCCGTGCTCGCGCTCCATGCGCTGCAGCTGTGGGAAGATCGCTCCCAGGCTGAGCTCATCTCCTCTACCGGCACAGATACCTCCAAGGAGCGGCTCGAGGAGGCGCTCGTAAGCCTCAACCCCGAGCCGCCTGTGAACGAACGACGCGAGCGATTCGTCCTGATCCACACGGAGAGCCGGCACGAATCCCTCCACAGCCATGCGCAGCTTGCCCAGCGGCGACAGGAGAGGGGTTTTCATCAGGGGCCACAGCCTTGACGGAACCAACCCCGTGAAACCGTCCGGCAGCTCGTGAAGCTTTCCGCGCCGCATCACGTAGGCGCGGCGCCCATTCGGTGCCGTGCCTTGGAGCCGGTCTTCGAGTCCCAGCTCCCTGCACAACCTCACGGCAGCGGGCTTGGCAGCCAGAAAACAGTCGGGGCCGCCCTCGATGACGAATCCGTTCACTCGCTCGGTGACGATCTTGCCCCCCAGTCGACCGGCCTCTTCGACGATCGTCAGCGGCCAGTCCGGACACTCCCGGTGCAGGCGGAACGCGGCGGTGAGACCGGCGATGCCGCCTCCGATTACCACAGTGCGCGGCATCCCTACAGCCACCCTTTCTCCCGCGCCTTCTCCACCATGAGCCCGGCCAGCCCGACGATCATGGCGGGTGCGTCGTTCAGCATCTCGATGCGCTCGAGCCGCATTCCTCGGGAGGTGGCTCTTTGCCTGAACTTGATATCGATGTCATACAGGATCTCGACGTGCTCGCACACGAAACCGATGGGGGCGATGAGAACCTCTTTTTTTCCCTCGTAGGCAAGCTTGTCGATTATTTCACCCGCGTCCGGTCCCAGCCACGGATCGGGGGTCATGGCGGCCGACTGGAATGCGAAATGGCAGCGCCCCTCCACGTCGCTGGTCCCTTCTCCGTCGGGGCTCCGTCTGAGCCTACCCTTCAGCTCCTCGACCGTCTCCAGCAGCTCGTCCTGGTAAGGGTCGCTCCCTTCCCGGATGCGCGCCGGGAGGCTGTGAGCTGTAAAGATGATCGGAACCTCACCGCGAACTTCTGCGGGGAAGCGCTCGAGGGCGTCCTGGACGCGGCGGTGCAGAGCGTCCAGATAACCGGGGCACAGGTGCCAGCGCTCGACCGGGAGCAGATCGATGGATGACTCCGCTTCCAGAACCTTCTTGTAGTAAGCCCCGATGCTCATGCGGGAATAGTGGGGAGCCATCACCAGGCCCACCGCATGGCGGATCCCCTCTCCCTCCATCTGCTTCAGCGTGTCCTTGATGTACGGGTGCCAGTGGCGCATGCCGACGAACACCTTGAACGGATGGATCCATCCCTCACCGGTCGCCCGCTCGCGCAGCGCGTTCTGCAGCGCGTCGGCCTGCGCACGGGTGAGATCCAGGATAGGCGAGCGTCCCCCGATCTGCCGGTACCGATCTCGTACTTCCCGGACGATCTCCGGTCTCGTCGGCCTGCCACCTTGCACATCCTGCAGGTAGGCCGGAACCTCCTCCAGGTTGTTCGGCCCGCCATAGGCCATCACCAGAACTCCAATTGCGGTCATGACTCCAAACCGTTCTCGTGACTGTGCACCAGTTCGACCACCGCCTCCACGTTCTCCACCGGCGTGTCCGGCAGGATCCCGTGTCCCAGGTTGAAGACATGGCCGGGGCGCCCCTCCGCCTCATCCAGCACACGACGCACCTTCTGCTCCAGAACATCGCGCGGAGCGAGCAGGGCCATCGGCTCGAGATTTCCCTGAACCGCCACATCGTAACCCAGACGCCTCCTGCCTTCCCGGAGCGGTACCCGCCAGTCCAGCCCGATTACATCGCCGCCGGCCTCCTTCATCAGCTCCAGCAGCGTGGCTGTTCCCGTGCCGAAGTGGATCCGGGGAACGTCCAGGCCCGCCAGGTTCTTGAAGATGGCCTGGGTGTGCGGAAGGACATATTGCCGGTAGTCATCCGGCCCCAGGGCCCCGACCCAGCTGTCGAACAGCTGCACGGCCTGAGCGCCAGCCTCCACCTGGGCCGCCAGATAATCGCTCACCACCCGTGACAGGCGGCCGAGCAGGTCGTGCCAGACCTCCGGCTCGGTGTACATGAGCTGCTTGGTCAGGATGAAGTTGCGCGAGCTCCGGCCCTCGATGGCATAGCTGGCGAGCGTGAAGGGCGCCCCCGCAAAGCCGATCACCGGCACCTTGCCATCGAGCTCCTGTCGCACGATCCGCATGCATTCCAGGATGTGCCCCAGGTCCTCCTGCGGGTTGACCGGGCGCAGCTTCTTCACGTCGGCCGCGCTGCGTATGGGGTTGGAGAAGATCGGCCCCTCGCCTGTCGCGAACTCAAGGTCCAGCCCCATGGGGACGAGAGGAAGCAGGATGTCGGCAAAGATGATCGCGGCATCCACCTCGAATCGCCTGACCGGCTGCAGCGTAACCTCCGCCGCCACGTCGGGACGCTGGCAGATCTCCAGGATCGAGTGTCTGGCACGGATGGCGCGATACTCCGCCATGTAACGGCCCGCCTGACGCATGAACCACACGGGAGTGCGGTCAACCGGCTCGCCCCGGCAGGCCTGCAGGAATCGGGTGGCTCGCGGGTTCAAGTTCTCCTCTAACAGGATCGTCAGGATCGCTTCGGAGCGTTCTGGTGCTCGTAGGCGATGATCGATTCTTCCTGATCGAGCAGGAAGCTGAGCTGATCGATGCCGTTCAGAAGACAGTGGCGGGCGAAAGCATCGACGGGGAATTCGGTCTTCGTTCCGTCCGACAGAGCCAGCGTGCGGCTCTCGAGATCGATCGTGACCTCCTCACCGGGGTTGCCGAGGAGACGACGATGGATATCCTCATCGACAGTGACCGGCAGCAGTCCATTCTTCAGAGCGTTGTTCTCAAAGATCGATGCGAACGAAGTGCTCACCACGGCAAGGAAGCCGTAATCCAGGAGTGCCCATGGGGCGTGCTCCCGCGAGGAGCCAGACCCGAAGTTATCACCTGCGACGAGCACCTGGGCCCCCGCGGCTTCGGGCCCGTTGAGGACGAAGTCGACCCTGGGCTTACCGTCCTCCTGGTAGCGCCAGTGATGGAACAGCGCCTTTCCCAGGCCGGTTTTCACTGTCACCTTCAGGAACTGGGCCGGGATGATCTGATCCGTATCGATGTTCTCGATGGGCAAAATGACTGTTCTGGAGCGGATGGTGCGGATCGGTTTCAGGCTCAATTGAGCATCTCCCGTACGTCCATGATCTTTCCGGTCACGGCCGCCGCCGCCGCGGTCAGGGGGCTGGCCAGAAACGTACGGCCGCCCGGTCCCTGCCTCCCCTCGAAATTCCGATTGCTGGTGCTGACGGCGTACTCACCGGGCTGAAGCTGATCGCCGTTCATGGCGATGCACATCGAGCAACCAGCCTCCCGCCACTCGGCGCCGGCGTCTTTGAAGACGCGGTCCAGCCCTTCCGCTTCCGCCTGTTTCTTGATCGGCTGGGAGCCCGGCACCACCAGGACCCGCACCCCCGGGGCCACGTGACGGCCTTTGATCAGGCTGGCTGCCTGGCGCAAATCGGAGAGACGGGAGTTCGTGCAGCTTCCAATGAAGACGACATTGATCGGATGATCGAGCAGCTTCTGCCCCGGCTTGAGTCCCATGTAGTCGAATGCCTTCTCGAGCGACTTCTTGCCCTCGGTATCCGGCAGGACACCACGGATGGCTATCACCATGCCCGGGTTCGTGCCATAGGTGATCATTGGCTCCAGGGCCGATGCGTCGATCTCGACCTCACGGTCGTAGGTGGCCTCCTCGTCGCTCGGCAATTGACGCCACGCGGCTACGGCCCTGTCCCAGTCGGCGCCCCTCGGTGCGTGCAGCCTGCCGTGCAGGTATTTGAAGGTCGTGTCGTCGGGGGCAATCATGCCGGCCCGTGCGCCTGCCTCGATCGACATGTTGCACACCGTCATGCGCTCATCCATCGACAGGGCGCGCACGGCAGAGCCCATGTATTCGACCACGTGGCCGGTTCCCCCTCCCACGCCGATCTTGGCGATGATCCCCAGAATCAGGTCCTTGGCCGTGACGCCCGGCTTCAGGTTCCCGTTCGCGCGGATGGCCAGGGTCTTCGGCCGGTTCTGCAGAAGGCACTGCGTGGCCAGAACGTGGGCCACCTCGGTCGTGCC
>JAPUKU010000081.1 GCA_027295505.1 Acidobacteriota bacterium | reverse complement strand
GTCCTGAGAGATCTGATTAAGAACGCTCTGCATGTTTGCGCCTCACTGGGAGAAGGCTTGATCAATGCTGTGAGAGCATGTCTGAACTACCGTCCTACCAGTGCTCGAAGAGGCGGAGTATAGCATAAGGAGGAGTGAGTCAAATTATGAGAGAATGGCTGCTTCCGCCAGCGTTGGCATGATGCCGATGCGCCGACCCCGCCTCCGTGAAACGCCGTCCCGCGAATCATCCGCACAAGCCTCGAATGCATATCGACCTGGGAGCCGATTCGGTCCTGGACAGGATCCGCAGTGCGGGTGGCGAGTTGAGCCTGCGCGAGATTGCGGAAAAGCTCGACCTGACTCGACCTGAGAGGCAAAACCTGAAGAAGTTGTTGAGGGATCTTACCCGGGGCGGTCTGCTGCAGCGCCGTCCCAGGGCACGCTACGCGCTCGCCGAGCGTGGTGGGTTACTGGCCGGGACGTTGAGGCGTTCCCTGGCCCGCTTCGGTTTCGTGACACCGGATCGTCTGGATGAGAAGGATGTACGTGTCCCGGTGCGATTCCTCAAGGATGCCATGGACGGCGACCGGGTGATGGTGAGGGTCACCCGCGTGGACGCCCAGGGGCGTCGTGAGGGCCGGGTTGCTCGTGTCCTCAGCCGGCGGCACCAGCGTCTGTGGGGTGTTTACCGCGAAATGGGTCGGGGTGGGCGTGTGGCTCCATATGTCGAGCAATTCCCGGGCGAGGTCGTGATCCCGCCGGGTGGTCAGGGCGAGGCCGCTGATGGAATGGTCGTGGGCGTCGAGATGAGCCGATTCCCCACCGGTCGGGAGGGCGGGGCCGTGGGCCGCATCGTGGAGACATTGGGGTTTCCGAACGAGCCGGGTGTCGACCTCAAGGTGATCCTCAGGAAGTATGGCCTGCAGCCGGAGTTTCCTGCCGAGGTCGAACAGGAAGCACGCACCGTGGCCCGGTCGAAGGATTCGGCTGAGCTGGAAGCCCGCCGTGATTATCGCGAGCAGGCGGTGGTGACGATCGACGGCGAGACCGCAATGGATTTCGATGATGCCGTGTCGGTCGAGGAACGAAAAGGCGGGAACTGGCGCCTCTTCATTCATATCGCCGATGTGTCGCATTACGTTCGACCCGGTAGCGCTCTGGACACCGAAGCGCTTCGCCGCGGCACCAGCGTCTATTTTCCGGGCTTTGCGGTGCCGATGCTGCCGCGGCTACTCAGCAACGAGTGGTGCAGCCTCAAGCCGCATGTCGACAGGCTGGTCTTTACCTGTGTCATCGACTTCAACTCGCGTGGGGAGGCTACCGACAGTGATTTTCACCCCGCGGTCATCCGTAGCGCCGCACGCATGACTTACACAGCGGTCAAGAAGATACTCGTGGACGGGGACGAGGAGGAGCGCAAGCGCCACCAAGCGCTCATCCCCTTGTTCGATCGAATGGAGCACCTGTTCCACCTACTCCTGGCTCAGCGCCGTGCGCGGGGCAGCCTCGATCTCGATCTTCCCGAGATCGAGATCCGCCTCGATGAAGCCGGCCGCACGCTGGATATCAAGCCGCTGGAACGGAACGTGGCCCATCGCATTATCGAGGAGTTCATGCTGGTGGCCAATGAGGCCGTGGCGGCGCGCCTGCGATCGGCCAAGATCCCGACCTTGTACCGGATCCACGAAAAGCCGGATCCCCGACGTTTGGAGGATCTGGACGAGCTATTGCATGGATTTGGTTACGGCTTGGGCGGAGATTACCAGAACTTGCGGCCGACCGATCTGCAAGACGTCCTGTTGCTCCTGAGGGGCAGGCCGGAGGAGCGCTTTCTCTCCATGGCCGTCCTGCGGTCGCTGAAGTTGGCCCGCTACAGCACGCAAAATGCTGGCCATTTCGGGCTCGCTTCGCCGGTCTACACTCACTTCACGTCGCCGATCCGGCGCTACCCTGACCTGATCGTGCACAGGCTATTACGCCGTGCGCTGGCTCCCGGCCCTGCCGGAGAAGAGGAACTTGAGTCGCTCAAATCCACCCTCCCCCAGGTCGCGGAGACCGCCTCCCGTCTGGAGCGCCAGGCGGAAGAGGCCGAGCGGGATCTCATGATGTGGAAGACGCTGGACTATATGAATGAACGGGTCGGCGAGGAATACGAAGGGTGGGTGGCCAGTGTCGCGCCTTTTGGTGTGTACGTGCGGCTGGCAGATCTCTTCGTGGAAGGTCTGGTCCATGTGTCTATGATGGGAGACGAGCTGTTTCGCTTCGATCGCCGGCGGAACATTCTTCGATCGGAGCGTGCGGGCACGGTGATCCGGCTCGGCGACCCCGTGAGGGTGAGGGTGGATCGAATTAACGTGCTGGCACGCCAGGTCGATTTCTCCCTTCTGAAGCTAAAGGGCCGATCGTGGGAGCGCGCGAGCCGGAGAAAACGTGGTGGTCGCCGGCGTCACAAGGGGAACTAGCGCCTCGAATTCGAGATGAGGATGGTTCCCTACACCTGGAGGAGGCGGAGGAGTGGGATGTCTCAGCCCTCGTCGGGCTCGAACGAATCCTGCAGCGGGGATGCCGCTACCTTTCCACTGAGATCTTTCTGTTCACGGCATTTCAGGCAGAACATGGCCCAGGGGACCGCAGTCAGCCGTTTCTTGCCGATGTCGATACCGCACTCATCGCACACGCCGTAGTCGCCGCTGCGGATCCGGCGCAGTGTCTTCTCGATCGCGACAATCTGTTCGCGCTTCATGCTGCTGAGCGACATCAGGAACTCCTTTGTATAGGAGTTGACGGCGAAATCGATCGAGTCTTCCGCCCCGTCACCCATTCCTGCACGGCTCTGGGTGCGTCCTGAGGTGTAGCCGCGCGTGAGTTCCTCCCGCAGTTCCAGAAGCCGTTTCTGATATTTCTTGAGTTCAGGCTTGTTCACGTGGTTCCTGGCCGTCCGTTCCTAGCGGGCTCCGGCGGCGCCTTCCATGCGGTTCACATGGCGGGTCAGTCGTGACTTGGTGCGCGCCGCGACGCTGGCGTGTACCACACCCTTGCCGACGAGACGGTCAATCAGGGAAACGGTAGGCACGAGACGTGCCCGCGCCTGTTCGAGATCGCCCGAATCGAGGGCCGAACGCAGTCCTTTGATTGCCGTACGCATGCGTTGCCGATTCTGGCGGTTATACTGCTGACAGCGCGCGTTGCGGCGTATTCTTTTTCTTGCTGAACGGTGTGTGGCCATGGGTCGCCTCGAAATGAGAAACACACATTTTAGCCAATGCCCTGCAGGGCGTCAAGCCAAGGAGGCCCGTGGGGGCCGAGCCTGCGCGGGAGGGTTGTTGAAGTAAAATGCCCCGCCGAATACTGGATGATTCCGCATGATTTTGGGCCTTGGGGCAGATTGGGTGGACAGGGTGCAGATGGAACGCGCGCTCGCGCGCGGCGGCTCCCGTCTGAGAAATCGCGTGTTCACCGAATCCGAGCTGCGCTACTGCTCGGGCCGGCGCCGAGAGATTGAGCACCTGGCGGCGCGTTTCGCAGCCAAAGAGGCTTGCTTCAAGGCCCTCGGTACCGGATGGGGGCGACAGGCGGGCTGGAAGGATGTCGAGGTCGTCCGCCGCAGGACGGGGCCCCCGCAAGTTCTCCTCAGCGGCCGGGCCGGGCGCACGGCGAGGAAGCTGGGTGTGAACCGCGTTCACCTCACCCTGTCGCATACTTCCCAGGGAGCGCTTGCAGTGGTGGTTCTGGAGTCGTAGCATCCGTGGCCTCATTCTGTTGCCGTGGTCAATCGGTCACCGGTGGCGGCGGGTTGTTTCTGGGGTCGTCGTCGGCATCCGGGCTGTCCGGGGGATCGCGCAGTTCCACAACGCCCCGGCTGCGCAGGTGGTCCAGGCATCGCAGAGCGTCGACCTCACGTAGAGGGCTGATGTCGATGATCGACTTGATGTCCCAGGTCCCGTTGATGCGACTGACCAGGAAACCCTCCTCGGGAGACAGTTTTTCCGACATCAGCTGTTTTATTTCGACCCTGAGCACCGGGATCTTGTGCAGGGGCATCAGATGCTTCTGGGCCTTATCGACGAACATCCCCTCGGCCCGCTCCAGTAGCTCTCGCACTTCAGCGTTGGAGGGCGCGAGCGCCAGTGCGTCTCGCAGAAGGTCAATGGCCTGTCCGAATTTTCCCTGCTTTAGCAGAACCTCGCCCTGCTCCAGAAGGTCGGATCCGGTCAGCGCCGGAGCGGGCGCCGGTTCGGGGGAGGCCTCCGGGGTAGCCTGGCCCACCGGTGACTCGGACGGTTGCCCGAGCACCACGATGTAACCCTCCTTGTGAAGGGCGTGTAGTGCCTTGGTGGCGTAATACTCCGAACACCGGAACTCGAGGCTGAGCTCCGGAATGCCAACCTTGCCATCCAGCCTCGAGTAGAGGGAGGCTGTGAGGCGGTCAGCCAGGGCACGCAGGGGGGCCTGCCGTGTCGTACGTTGTAGTATCGCGGCTGAGGATCCGAAGTCCTTGCGCATGCGCTGAAGGTCATCCAATGATCGGGAGCCCCGCAGCAAGATGTCCTGCACCTTGAGTGAGATGGGCACCAGATTCTGTATCGGGAGCTTGCCCTCCTCGAAGACGAACGTGCCGTCCGTCCAGAGGAAGAGGCTGAGGATGGTCTCCTCGGCCTTGCGTACGAGGGCAATCATGAGATCCTCATTGGTCAGGAGTCCTTCCTGCACGAGGATCTTGCCAATCATGACGCCTGTCTTGCCCTGGAGCTGGAGAGCCATTCGCAGTTGCTCCTCGGTGAGCTTTCCCTCCGAGAGCAGGAACTGACCCAGGTACTCCGCCGGGTGGTCAGACTGTGAGGAGATGATCTGCCCCTGCTGGAAGTAGATGCGCTTGACGTTGCGGGCATCGCGGAGGGTCAGGGTGCCCGTCTTCATTCCCGAGCTGATGAGTTGAAGGAGGTCGGCCAGAGGAATCGTGGCCAGGTTGCCCGTCAAGCCGGGTGGAGCGAGTGTGGTGCTCATCATCTCCCGCTAAATCTCCTGCTAAACCACGCTGGAACATAACGTTCTGAGCCATCGGAGTCAATTATTTGGCCCCCGGCTCAGGCGGCTCCATTCCTCTTGATAGACAGACGCAAGTTGTGTATTATTAAGGCTTTAAACCACATCACGAACATCGCAGGTGGGGTGGTTGCCCCCATCCGAGGTCTCAGATGAAACACACCATATCGCTTCTGGTCGAGAACAAGTTCGGGGTGCTTTCGCGCATCGTCGGTCTTTTCAGCGGCCGGGGGTACAACATCGACAGCATTTCCGTGGGTCCGGCCGAGGACGCTGATCTCAGCCGCATGACCATCGTGTCCTCCGGCGATGACCGCATCATCGAGCAGATCATGAAGCAGCTCAACCGGCTGGTCGATGTCATCAAGGTGGTAGATCTGAGCAGAGAATCGTTTGTCGAAAGGGAACTGGCGCTGATCAAGGTCGCCGCTAGCCCCTCCACGCGCTCCGAGATTGTACAGATCACCAATATCTTCAGGGCAAAGGTGGTCGACATCAGCACCCGGACCCTCACCGTGGAGGCCACCGGCAACGAAGCGAAAATAAACGCCATCATTGGCATGCTGCGCCCGTTCGGGCTCAAGGAAATCGCCCGCACCGGCAAGACCGCGCTCACCCGCGAGTATCGTGGACGAACCTGAGATACCTGTCCTGCGGAGCGCCGAGGAGAACAAAAGATGAAGATCTACTACGAAAAAGATGCCGACATCGGGTTGCTGCGTGAGCGCAAGGTGGCGGTGATTGGCTACGGCAGCCAGGGGCATGCCCAGGCCCAGAACCTCAAGGACAGCGGCATCGATGTCGTGGTGGGGCTGCGCAAGGAGAGCGCCCACTGGCCGGTGGCCGAGAAGGACGGCCTCAAGGTCCTGACCACCCGGGAAGCTGCCGAGGCCGGCGACGTGGTCATGGTTCTGATCCCTGATGAGAAGCAGCGTGCCATCTAT
>JAPUKU010000080.1 GCA_027295505.1 Acidobacteriota bacterium | reverse complement strand
GGGCGGCCGAGCCAGGGTCGAATCAGCGCTTTGGAGCGGCTTCCTTCGGTGTCCATGTGAACCCTCGTGTCATGCCAGCGATGATGCCCCAGTCCTCGCTCTCATCGATCAGGCCGAAGCTGGCACCGACATCCCAAACTGCTCCCGCAGCCTCCCAGCGCACCCCGGCCCGCACGAAAGAGCGATCGAAGGATGTGCCGGCTCCCTGCTGTCCGGCAATTTCACCGACCAGCCGGGCGCGCGAGCCAATCGGGGTGCCTGCGGCCAGGGCGTAGGTGAGTGTATCGTTCTGCGCCGAGTTGCGGGTGGGATCACCCAGAACGGCGATACCGAGGTTGAGATGCAGACGGGAGCTCGACACATTCTGGCTCAGAATGAGCTGCGCGAAGAAGTCGGTTTCGTCCGTTCCCAGCCCCGACTCCTCGCTGGTAATCGGCAGCTTCACCCCGATGCGTCCGGCGACGACTGGCTGGAATGCTGTGCCCTTCCAGAAGCGGACCTTGGCCCAGAACGTGAGGTCACCCGGCTCGCGTGCGTCGTCACCCGTGTCGGGGTCGAACGCCATGGCGCCATTTCCCTCGACACGCAGCTCGGAGGTGGGACCGAGACCCACTCGCGCCGCCAGCTGAGGGATCTCCCAGAGCTGCCCGCGCTGGCCCTGGAGGCGCGTCTGGAAGCTGCCGATGCCCACCTCAACTTCACCGCTGCCCCACTCGAGCGTGTCGGCGCTCTCGGTAGTGAGGGGACGCATCCCCTGGCCGGAGGCGGTCGAACACAGGCCCAGAATCAGAGCGAACACCATCGACCAGCGGAATGTCTCGTGGATCTGCGAGGTCAGCCAGGGCACCGGATAGGGAGGGACTCGGGGTAGCCAAAAACTCACGCTACCACAGCGCCTGCAGGTGGGCAAGATGACTTGAGTTTGTTCTGGTGGACTCCTCTGCCGGCCGGCCGGGATTTGTCGCTCCACAGGGAGCGTGCTAACCTAGGTTGCTTTAGCCCCCCCCAGCCGGAGAGAATTCGTGAGAGTGCGCAGATTCCTCCCTAGGCGCCAACCGATCTTTCGGGCTTTCCTTTGCTTGGCCCTGCTCCTGGGAACGCTCGGAGTCGAGCTCTCCCACCAGCACGCCCTGGCCAGCCATCCCCCGGCGGCCGACACCCCCCGGCAGCACGCCTGGCAACCGGGCGAAACGCATCGCTGGATGCCGGCGGATGCCCTGAGCCTGCGCGCGCGCTCGAGCCACCCCTGCACCGCCTGTGGCTATGGCAGAAATTCGTTGCATCCAGTCGACGCCGTCCAGTTCAGGCTCCTACCCCCCGCCATAGCCCGGCCGCCGGTTCTGGTTCTGCCACACCCAAACTCCTCCCGCTCTCTGGGTTTTCTCGACCGCGCTCCTCCCGCCTGAGGAGTTCCTGCCGGCTCCAGACGGAGCCATGAAGTTCTTTTCATCGAGTTCATCTAGGAGGAAGAACCTTGAGCTTGAAATCGACTGCACCCGTGGTTGCGCTGTTTCTGGTATTTGCGTCCGCTCAGGCGCAGGCCCAGAACGAGTCTTCGGCCGGCAAGCGGGGACTGTCCAGTTTCAACCCGGAGATCGGCATCGTTGCGGACATCGTCGGTCGTGCCTCAGAGGAGGAGCCGGCTGATCCGTTTGGCGAGGACGAAGGGATCGATCGGTTTTCGTTCCGGGAGGCGCAGCTCGTCTTTGGCGCGTTCGTGGATCCGTTCATGCGGGCGGATTTTGCGTTTGTGTTCTCCGACAGAGGCGATCCCGAGATCGAAGAAGCCTACCTGTCGTTCCTGGCGCTGCCCGGGCGCATCCGTTCGCGGGTAGGGAAGTTCCGCAGCAAGATTGGCAAGGTAAATCTCAAGGACCTGAATGCTTTGCAGTTCGTGAACGAGCCGCTCGTCATCCAGGAGTATCTTGGCGACGAAGGCATGTCTCTCACCGGCATCAATGCCAGCCGCATCTTCGGGCTGGGCCCGTTTGCGCTCGAGCTCACGGGAGAGTTCTTTGAAGGAGGACAGGATGTTCTCTTCTCCGGAGTTCGGGGAGAGCCGATCTATGTCGGGCACCTGAAGGGGTACGTGGATTTCACGCCCCGCTCCAATTTCGAGATTGGACTGAACTACGCCAGCGGGGATCGAAACATCGCCGCCGACGGTGATCCGGTGGATCTGCGCTCCACCAATCTCGTGGGGGTTGATTTGACGTACCAGTGGAAGCGCACCTCGACGCTGAAGGTGCGGTTGACCGGGGAGGGTTACAGGGTCGATCGGGATCGCCGCTCCGGTGACCCGCAGGCCCCGGACGTGGATGGGGGGTTCCTGAACGCTGACGTGCGCTTTGCGCCGCGCTGGTCCGCCGGGGCGCGTTACGACAGAGTGGAGCCTCTCGAGCTGGACCCGGCTACCCGCCACGACGATCGGGCTGGCTATGCCGTCTATGCCACCTTCCACCAGAGCGAGTTCGCCTGGATCCGGCTCCAGTATCAACTCACCCGCGAGCCGGATGGATTCCGGAACGATGAGGTCTACCTGCAATTCCGGGCCCAGATAGGAGTCGATCGCCATGGCCTTCAGTAAGTGTTTTCGAGCATCAGCGCACCCATCCCCTGCGACGCGCCGGGAAGCCCGGCGCCGTTTGATCGGCTTCTGCGCTGGGTTCGTTTGCCTGGGGTTCCCCTGGCTTGTCGGCACAGCGCATGCAGGAAAGGAGAAGAGGATCAGGGTGACCACGACGCTGACCATGCTCAGCTCAATCGCGGAGGCGATCGGTGGTGACAGGGTCTCGGCCACGTCAATCGCCGCGCCCGGCTACAACCCCCACTTCATCGAGCCCAGGCCCAGCGACATCCTGCGGCTGGGACGCAGCGACTACTTCATCCACATGGGTCTGGATCTCGAACTGTGGCGCGGCCCTCTGGTGGAGGCGGCGGTCAATCCTAGGCTCCTGCCCGGGGCGGTCGGGGATGTGGATGCCTCGGTCGGCATCGATCTGCTCGAGGTGCCAGGGGTTGGGCTCAGTCGTGCATCCGGTGACATTCACATCTTCGGCAACCCGCACTACTGGCTCGATCCCGAGAACGTCAAGCGGATGGCCGAACAGTTTGCTGGCAGGCTGGCCGCAGGCGCGCCTGGAAGTTCCGATTTGTTCAGGGAAAACTTGAGGTCTTTCTCCCGATCGGTCGATGAACACATGGCTAGCTGGAAATCCGCCCTGTCGCCGTTTCAGGGCCAGCGCCTGGTGGCGTACCATAACAGCTGGCCTTACTTCGCCCACGCGTTCAACCTGCGCATCGATCTTTTCGTCGAGCCGAAGCCGGGTATCTCTCCCTCCGGCAGCCATCTGGAGGGGCTGGTGGCACAGATGAAGAGGGATGAGGTTCGCATCATCATCGTCGAGCCGTTCCAGCCGCGACGTATCGCCGAGTCGGTGGCGAAGAGAACCTCCGGGAAGGTCGTGGAGCTGTGGCAGAATCCCTCTGGCAAGGACAGCTATATCGAGATGATGGACCGCAACGTGCACACCCTCGTGGAAGCCTTGCGCGCCAGCCGGAGAGGGTCTGCACCGTGAACCACAAACAGATCCAGGCTGCATTGGCCCTCTGTTTGATCCTCTGGGTTGCAGGAGGGATTGCCTGCACGAGCACCGCGACAAAGCGCCAGGTGTACCTCGAGACCCACACCGATCTGGATCCTCAGGTTCGTGAGCTGATCCGCCAGGGAACGGTGAGGGAGGGAATGACCCCCGAGCAGGTCGAGGCGGCCCTCGGTCCTCCGGACAGCCGCCGGCGGTTCGAGGCCGAGCAGCCTCCGGTGGAGGTGTGGACTTATCCCGGAGTGCTGGTGCGGAACCAGATCACGCGCACCCTCACCGATCTGGACTATCAGGTTCGTCTCATCTTCCGGGGGGAAGTTCTGGAGAGGATCGAGGATTTCTGACATGAGCGGACCCTCTGAATCTCAGGTCATCATCTCACTCGAGCAGGCGTGCCTCGGCTACGGCACCCAGCGTGTCTTGGAAGACGTAAACCTCGAGGTCCGGGTCGGAGACTTCCTGGGTATCGTGGGGCCGAATGGGTCCGGGAAGACCACGCTCTTGAAGACCATTCTCAATGCCATCCAGCCGCTCAGTGGGAGGATGCGGAGAAACCTGCCAGCCGCCCCACGTGGCACAGGCATCGGGTATGTGCCCCAGATCGATACCGTCGATCTGCTCTACCCGCTCAGGGCGCTCGAGGTTGTACGCATGGGGGCGTTCAG
>JAPUKU010000008.1 GCA_027295505.1 Acidobacteriota bacterium | reverse complement strand
GGAGATACTTCCGAACACTGGTATCGCTATGCGCGTCGCTAGAAGTCGGAGTCGCTCCGTAGTCTGGCGCCTGAGCAAGGGCAATATATTGGTGCTGAACACGCTGGCTGCGGCAAGGAGAGAGCTGTCGGCACTGCTCATGATCGCTGCCAAAAGTGCGCCAACGAATACTGCGATGGCCACTGGATGCAAGTGTGTGAGTGCGAGCTGCGGGATGACGGACTCCGGGTCAGCTATACCTGGCATCGTAACGCTGGCAATGATCCCAAGGGTTACCGGAATCATTCCCAGGGAAAGGTGTCCAAATCCCGCTAGATAAAAAGAATTCTGGGCGACTTGTTCGTTCTTTGCGGAGAAAGCGCGCTGCAGAAGGGTCTGCGCTGTTACATCGGCCAGGCCGAAGATCAACCACGCACGGAAATAATTAAGCCAGACGGACGCCGTATGTTCAGCCGGAATCATGCGGAACGTGCCTTCGGGCAGATGCGGTCCGATATTGCCCCAGCCGCCGACATCGATGAGCACGACCCCAAGCAACAATATCAGCCCGACGGCGATGATTATCATCTGCACAAAGTCTGTTATCGCGACGGCCCACATCCCACCGGCTACCGTATAAATAAAGACGACTACAGCTCCGCCCAAGATGCCGTATTCAATAGGTACGCCAGTCAGTGCCTGAAACACTGTTCCGAATGCGACCAGCGTCGCACCGGTCCACCCGATGTTTGAGGAAATAGAGCCGATTGCTGCAATCGTGGCGGCGGTCTTGCCGTATCGATTTTTAAAAAAGTCGATAAACGTGAGCAAACGCATCCGCCGGAACAAGCGCACAAAGAAAAAGCCGACGACGAAAAGAGCAAGCGCACCGCCAAACGGGTCGGCGATTACGGCAAATAATCCACCCTGATAGGACGCGCCAGCACCTCCCATCATGGTTCCTCCGCCAAACCAGGTTGCCATTATTGTGGCGCTGCAGATCCAGATCGGCATCCTGCGTCCGGCAACAATGAAATTTGCGGCGGTGTTTGATTTCTTCGATGCGTAGGCACCGATGACGAGCATCATCGCAAGGTAAACGGCGACGCCAATGAAAATGATGGTTTCAGTGCTCAATCGGGCACCCGGTCTTTATCGAACGTTGAGGGATCGCAATATCGTTCAGACACGTTAGATCCCGCTGCAGGAGACGTTATCCACCATTCCGGGAAAATCATAGACGGTTGCTTTCCTTGCGGAGGACGAAGGCGGCGCTTGTCACAATCAACAAGGCCCCCGCTCCCTGAAGCATAGAAAACCGCTCGCCCAGAAACATGAACGCCCAGAGGACCGCGAGTAGTGTTTCCACAGGGTCGAGTAACACCATCTGACCCGTGCCGATATGCTGGATACCCGCAAACATGGTGAACCGTGCGACGACCGTGGAGATGATTCCAGTCCAAAGGACCACCCCCCATCCGGTGGGGGACAGTTCTGGAAATTCCCCAATCTGGAATAGATAGATTACGCTCGTCATCAGCGCCATGAAGGTGGTGATGTACACGGTGATGGTGTGGGGAGAATAGGCGCTCAAACGCCATTGGACCAGGGTTACGTGAAGGGCGAAAAAGAAGGCTGTTCCGAGCACGAGCAATAGACCTGTAGCGTTCACCTCACCACTTGGACCAAGGAGGAGGTAGGATCCACCCATCGCCAGGCCCAACCGGAGCATGTGGACCCGTGTGAGGCGCTCTCCGAGGCGAGTGAGCATCAGTAAGGCCACAACGGGATACAGACTGACCATGACTGTGGCCACGGAGACGTCGATGACAGTGATCGCGAAGTAAAAACAGGCGGCACTTGCAACACCTGCAGCGGCTGCTTCTGCGCAGCGGCCCAGACCTGAACGATCAATCCTGAGCTTCGCAGGACAAATGACAGCGAACACTCCCCAGAGGATGAATGTGGCTAGAAGGTACCTCATGGTCAGCAAGGAAATCGGGTGGACATCTGCATTGAGACCAATTTTGGCCACAGTCGACCCCGTGCTGAAGCAAAGGCTGGAGAGGAGCAGGAGAAGTATGCCGTTGCGCCGGGCTGTGGGCGATCGCAGTGTCGTCATGCTCGTCTCGTCAGATCAACCACGACCACCAGCTCTCGCGCTCCTGCTGGCCAGGTGTTCGCGGTTCAAGATTTGGGATCAATCGCAGGCTGCCTAGCCTGATGGTCGGGTGGTGCATTTTAAGCTCTGCCGTCGAGCTACAGCAAGAGGACGTCTTTGGGGGTCCTCCGAGCTTGTGTAATATCCCGCCGTGCGATTAGACTCTTGGGATCCGACTGATTCTGTGCCGTTGAACTTAACCTGAAGGAGAGGGTCCATGTCTCGTCTGCTCGTCTGCATCGTCCTCGCTATGACCGTGCCTGCCACCCACGCGCAGGGGACCGAAGGCTACTATCGCTCCCCGGCAATCCATGAAGACACTGTCGTCTTTGCCGCGGAGGGGGACCTCTGGACCGTCTCTACTCGCGGAGGTATGGCAAGGCGGCTGACCACACATCCCGGTGGGGAGACCCATCCGATTATCTCGCCCGACGGGCGCACGCTGGCGTTCACCGCTCGCTACGAAGGTCCGGCGGAGATCTATACGATGCCCCTCACCGGCGGATTGCCGAATCGGCGGACCTACGAGGCGGAGTCTTCGATTGCCACGACCTGGACCCCAGACGGCAAGCTCGTCTACACCACCTCTCACTATTCAACGCTCCCGAATCTTCAGCTCGCGTCGATCGACCTCGAGAACGGCAAGCATGAACGCATCCCGTTGAGCGAGGCGAGCGAGGGTGCGTACGACGGACATGGCAAAACGATCTTCTTCGTGCGGCCCGCATTCCATGGGAACGTCACCAAACGCTACCGGGGAGGAACGGCGAGGAAAATCTGGAAGTTTGTTGAGGACGCGCCTGAAGCGGAAGTCCTGACCGCCGATTACGCGGGTGAATCTCACACGCCCATGTGGTGGCAGGGGCGAGTCTATTTCATCACCGATCGCGATGGAACGATGAACATCTGGTCCATGGACGAGAGCGGCGGGGACCGGAAGCAGCACACGTATCAGAGCGGATGGGATGTGAGGGATGCCGCCCTACAGGAGGGCCGTATCGTCTATCAGGTGGGCGCGGACCTCTGGCTCTACAACATCGCCGGCGGGCAGCACGGCAAGATTCCCATCACCCTCGTCTCTGATTTCGATCAGCTGCGAGAGAAATGGGTCAAGAAGCCGATGAATTACCTGACCTCGGTACACATGCATCCCAAGGGAGAGAGCGTGGTGTTGGTGGCCCGGGGCAGGGTGTTTGTTGCGCCGGCCAAGCAGGGGCGACGGTTACGCGCATCGCGGAAGACAGGGGTTCGCTACCGTGACGCAGTCTTCATGCCCGATGAGGAGAACCTGCTCGTGCTCACGGATGAAACAGGGGAGCTCGAGTTCGTGCAGATCCCCGCCAACGGCGTAGGTGAGCATGAAGCGTTGACCAGGGACGGGAAGATACTGCGCTTCCAGGGACATCCATCGCCGGATGGCAAGTGGATCGCTTACACGGATAACAACAATGACCTCTGGCTTCTGAACGTCAAAACCAAGGATCAAACAGTTATCTCCACCAATCGCCAGGGTGTTCGTGACATCGCCTGGTCACCGGACAGCCGCTGGGTCTCCTTCTCCCAGACGGCCTCGAACAGCTACTTTCAGGTTTTCCTCTACGGCGTCCGGAGGCAGACGCTGACGCCGTTGACCAGTGACCGCGTCAACAGCCTGAGTTCGGTCTGGAGCCCGGACGGGAAGTGGGTTTACTTCCTGTCGGATCGCAATCTGAAGTCGTCGGTGGGCAGTCCGTGGGGGCCCCGCCAGCCTGAGCCATTCTTCGACAAGCCGATGAAGATCTACCAGGTCTCTCTCGAGAAGGGCCTGCGCTCGCCCTTCAGGCCCGCCGATGAGTTCCATGCGGAAGCGGAGGAAGAAGAGGGTGAGGAGGAGAAAGAAAAGAAAGACAAGAAGAGTTCCAGGGTCGAACCGATCGATATCGAGCTTGAGGGCATCCAGGTTCGAGTGAGAGAGGTGCCGGTCAAGCCCGGCGATTACAGTGCTCTCAGCGTCAACAAAAAGGCGCTCTTCTGGGCCAAACGCGAGCCGGGTCTCGATGGAAAGACTCATCTCATGGCGCTCGAAATAGGAAATGAGAAGAAGGAACCGAAGCAGATCGTCGAGGACATCCGTTACTACGAGCTCTCTCTGGACGGCAAGAAGATTCTCGTTCGCAAAGAGGACGACCTCTATGTCATTGAGGGTGACACGAAACCGCCATCCGATCTTCCCAAGAGCATGGTCGACCTCAGCGAATGGACGTTCTCCATCGATGTTCGGGAAGACTGGCGGCAGATCTTCGTCGACGCATGGAGACTGGAGCGGGATCACTTCTACGATCCCGGAATGCACGGAGTCGATTGGGACGCGACCCTAGAGAAGTATCTTCCCCTCGTGGACAGGGTCACGACACGAGAGGAACTGAGCGATCTGATCGGGCGTGTCGTTGGGGAGCTCTCGGCGCTCCATACGAGCGTACGTGGCGGAGACCTCCGTGAGGGCCAGGACGAGGTCAAGGTTCCGACCCTCGGAGCGAGGCTCATCCGCGACCCGGAGGCGGGCGGCTATCGTATCGACCATATATACAGGTCCGACCCCGACTATCCCGATCTGCTGTCACCGCTCGCCGATCCAGACCTCGGTATCGAGGAGGGTGACCTCATCGAGGCATTCAACGGCGTGGATGTTCTCTCCGCACAGGATATCGGAGCGCTCTTGCGCAATGAGGGTGGTCGACAGGTTCGGTTGAGGGTTACGTCCGGCGAGGATGGGGAGAGCCGGGACGTCATCGTCGTCCCTACGGACGAGGAGTGGAGTTTGCGATACCGGGACTGGGAGTACACGCGGCGCCGGCGGGTCGAGCAGGAGGGCGGGGGAAAGATCGGCTATGTGCATCTACGGGCGATGGGAAGCAACGATATCAAGGCCTGGTATGAGCAATTCTATCCTGTCTACAACCGTCAGGGCCTGATCCTGGATTTCCGTCACAATAATGGTGGCAACATCGATAGCATCATCCTGGAGAAACTGATTCGCCGCGCCTGGTTCTACTGGAAGGGCCGGGTGGGTGAGCCTTTCTGGAACATGCATTATGCCTTTCGGGGGCACATGGTCGTCCTGTGCGATCAGAACACTGCATCGGATGGCGAAGCGGTGATCGAGGGCTTCCGGCGTTTGGGGTTGGGGAAGATCGTCGGCATGCGGACCTGGGGCGGGGAGATATGGCTGAGCTCCAGCAATCGTCTGAGTGATGGCGGAATTGCACGCGCGCCAATGTGGGGCGTCTATGGTCCGGAAGGGGAATGGCTCATCGAGGGACACGGAGTCGTGCCTGACGTAGAGATCGACAATCTCCCCCACGCAACATTCAATGGTGGAGACGCCCAGCTCGATGCAGCGCTCGCGCACCTGCTC